>DAHXLI010000039.1 GCA_027366075.1 Candidatus Parvarchaeota archaeon
AACATCGATGTGGTAAAAGAAGACTTCACTCCCTCGATATACAATAAGCTTCGAACGCTGACATTTAATCCCGCAAGACGATCGCTCATAGTATTGGACGATTTTAACAACGTTGAGCTTTTGGACAAAAACAGCCAAATAAAGGTCCTAAATCTTATGGATGAACTGGCGCAGAGGATGGCAATGCTCTTAGTAGAAAACAGAGACGAGGGGGTCGAGAAAGACTTTAAGAAATTGGGTAAAAAATTCGAAAAACATGAGATAGGTGGGCTGCCGCGCGATGACCTACGGCAAGTTATTTTAGACCGATTAAATATGGTAAGGCCGATACCTAGAAAAAGCTTAGAGCCTTTTACTGAAGAAGAGTATAACAAAATATTCAAGAAATCTGGTGGAAATCCGAGAATCGCTCTTCTGATTTGCTCTGCTCTCTATGATCAGAAGCAGTCAAACCTGATATAAAATTCATTTTCTAGATCTTAATAACCTTTATGAAACTTGAACTGCGGACTACAATATTGATGCTGTTTATATTTACTTTAAGCCTGGTCGGGTCTCTTCTTTTTACGCTCGGTACTGTAAATTATTACAGCCTATTGAGCGCAAGTTCCGGTGTTAAGGTTTCGTATTTCCCGCCTTATTTTGAGCTCCTTTACATAGTAGTTGGCATACTTGTTTTCACCGGAATAGTGCTTCTGCTGATAAGACTGCATCTGACTAAGATAATCACGGTATTCTTCGTGTTCATCTCAGTGTTAGTGTTATCGGAGTTCTTCGATATACTTCTATCGCCGCTCTTAAATGTGATTGGGACAAACGTAATATTTATCTCTCTTGCCACGGCCATCCTATTAACGATTTATTACTTCAAATATGCGGACAATATGAGCAGAAACGTAGTAAACGTAATGATATTTATCACGATAGGTGCGGTCGTTTCCCTCGCTTTGGGCCCGATACCCGCGCTTATTCTGATAGGGGTAATAGGGGTTTATGACTATATCGCAGTATTCGTGACAAAGCATATGATAACTTTGGCGAACGGTCTGACTAGCGGGTCTTTTCTAGCAGGTATAACGCTCGCTGCAAAGAAACAGGTAAGAAGGTTGGCGCTTCTTGGCGGTGGCGACATAGTTTTCCCTGCAGTATTCATCAACGCGGTCGCATTAAGTTATCCGATTGGCGTAACTATCTCCGTATTCGCAACAGCGGTCCTAGGGCTTTCATTGATCTTATTCTTCGGCAAAAAAGGCAAAGCTTATCCTGCTATGGCGGTAATCGCCCCATTGCAGATACTGGCGTTCGGAGCCTGTATTTTAGTCAGGTTTATTTGATTTTATGGAGATAGCGGTAAAAAAGGAGGATGTGATATCCGCATTGAAGCAGTGCTTTGACCCGGAGATCCCGGTAAACATATACGATCTTGGTCTTATCTACGAAATAAAAATAGACGTGAGAAAGGTAGAGATAATCATGAGCCTGACTTCCCCTTTCTGCCCGGTCACGGATTACATGGTCGATGACATCAAGAAAAAGGTACAGGAGATCGCTGGCGCCGAAAAAGTAGATTTAGATATAGTTTTTGAGCCGCCTTGGAACCAGAGTATGATGTCAGACGAAGCTAAAGCACAGCTCGGGCTTTAAAGAAGAGTTAATGATTTTTAGATGCCTTCAAGCAGCGCGGAATATTAATCTAAGAACTTTTTCTCTTTTATTTTGTCCGGTAAATATTGTTCGGTCATAAACGAAAGTCCTTTCGCCGTGAATGCGTCTAGTTCTACCTTAGCGTTTAACTTCTCCATCTTCTCGAATTCTGCGGTCCAGGCTTTATTATTCTTGAACCAGTCGTATTTTTTCATCTGCTGCAGTCTAGATTGGTCTACTTCCTTGAATTTTATCAGGTGCCTTTTCAGGCCGTATCTTTCTATGTCGTCCGCTAGCAGTCCCATGAATCTTGCCTCTGGCAACGCTAACTTTTCCGCCGCGTGAGCAAGCGCTATGGAACCAAATTTTATCGCAGAATATATATAGAACCCCCATGGGTCGAAGTCCGTTAGTATATACACCGGCAACTTGTGCTCTTGGTAAAGTCTCTGTAGCAGACGCCTTATCCCTCTCGTAGCCTGACCCTGACTTGCGATGATCACACAACCTAATTTTTTCCAAGCTTTGTCTTCGTTAAGCCTGTCCCAAATCGTCTGTTTTTCCATGTATATCACGAACTTTGCGTCTACTTTTTTAAAGGTGAGGTCTTCCACATTGCTCGGGATAGCCCAACCGCCGCTTCCCATCTTTGACCAGTCTATGATATCGTCCCTATCTTCCACTATGACTTCGCCGGCGACCGCTCCCGCTTTGTTCGCATTTATGTTAAGCTGCTCCCTTGTAAGGTCCGTTATGACTTCTAAGTCTTCTATCGCTTTGTTGGTCTCTGTCTGGTCGTCTACAACATCTATCTTAGTACCCGGTATGGTCCGCCTTATCTGGTAAAATGCGGACCTTAAACTAGTGTGCTTCCCGCTTTCTATCAGCTCTTTGCTCAGTGCGGCCATAGCGACCGTCTGTGTAAATTTTCTAACGTGACCTACGTTTAGAAAATATCTTCTTGAAAGTCCTTCGCCTAAGGTAACCATCCTCTTTTCTTCGCTGTACTTTATGTTAGATATGCCTCTGGTCGGCAAAGTAAAATAAGGGTTTTCGCCTTTTATTATCTGGTTGTATATCCCTTCGCCCAGATTTGTAAGGACCTCTATACTCTTTTTCTTCGAGCTTTTTGTTTCTGCCATGTTTATTCTGTTTCTCCCGGCCCTTCTTCCGCGGAGTCGGCATCCGAAGCTATCTTGCTGGAGACCACTTCGTTCGTGCTTAGACTCTCTTTTACATTAGCCTCTACCTCTTCCTTCTTCTTTTCAAGAAGACCTTCTATCTTCGCCTTTATTTTTTTCTCTTCTAATTTAGTGAGTTTCGACAGGGAATACGCAAGCTCGACTCCATATGTATCAAATAGGTTTATTCTTTCTTGGAAAAGATTACTTTTGTGTTTCTTGCTTAAGAATTGGGATAAATTTCTGACTATTTCCTGCAGGGCTAGCTTTATTTCTTTTACTATTACGGGATAACTCGCTACGGCGACCTTTCCCTCGTTTGTATAAGGCACCCAAACAGATGCGAGATGGACCATAAAAACCATATTACCGACAGGTACGCGGTTTTCTACTTTTATGCCGTATCTTGCGTAGTCTACGCCGAGAAAACTCTGGGTTATCGCACATGACGAAGAATCAAAAAGCAGCGGTATTTTATTCGCGTATCTCAAAAGTACTGCCTTCTCATTTGTTATGTTTCCGCCATACGCAACGGCTGCTTCTATCTGGAACGGCATGCCTCTATAAACTTCTGGTTTTCTTTCGACCGCCTTCACGAAGTCCGGTTTGAATTCCAATTTTAATCTCTTCTCTAGCTCGACCACGCCTATCGGAGAAAGACAATCGGTTTGCGGTCTCATTAGATCTAGAGACTGTAGCGCTTTCAGCAGAGAATTAGCCTGCGTTCTATCCACGTCTGTGGCTTTCATCTTCGGGTCAAGCCCTACTCCTTTTAATGTAGAGTCCGCAACTGCGCCACTTACTCTTGAAAGTTCATTTTCAAGCGTCCCTTTTAACGTTCTCTCGGTAGAGCCCTTTAGTATGCGCATAAATATCCCGATCTCCAGGCCTTGCGGGTGCGGCTTTATGGACGTAGCCTCCTTTGGAAGTTCTTCAGAAACTCGTTTGTAATTTATTTTTTCCCCATTTGGGTTTGTGTAATGTATCATTGCTGATGGATTCACTAGAGAAGTCCTTCTGATGTATTCATCTACTCCCTTGCTGCCTGCCAGATATAGCGCTTCTATTTCCAATTCTACTTGCGTCCCGTGTTCATATGGAAAATCGACTTCTCCTTTTTCCACGACCTCTGGTTCATTTTTAGTTATATTTATCTGTACCTTCATCATCGTGGCTCTCTTAGCACTTTTAATTTTTGAGACGACCGTAGCGGGCTTGCCCGTGGTCAATTGAGAATAAAGGACAGCAGAGTGTATGCCTATTCCTTGCTGGCCTCTGCCTTGCTTCATAGATTGGAACTTGCTACCATAAAGCATCCTGCCAAATATGTCCGGCATCTTAGAAACTGGTATCCCGGGGCCATTATCCATGACTTTTATACTGAATATCGGTGCAGTCTTTTTAAGACTTAGTTGCGAACCGTTGACGGTCGCTTCCATCTTATTGTTATTTTCCGAAACTGTGAATTCCTGGTCCCCGAACTTGAATATCGCTTTGCCGCCTCGCATTTGCCTGGTGTCTGTTTTGCCTTTGTACAAAATGCTATAAACGTTCTTCTGCACCATCATCTGCGCGATATTCTGCTTCTCGTTCATCATCTGGTAATTTTCGCTCATCGCCTTGACTTCTACAGTTATCTCTGGGAGAGTCACCTTTTCTTTTTTATTTTCCTCTGAATAACCAAGCTCTTCGCAGGCATCTAGAGAATTGTCAACGGCTTCTTTTACACAAGTAAGAAGCGCTTTTTGTTTGTTATCAAAACCTAGAAGGTGCCTGTTCTTTTCGAAGAATTCTGTAACACTTATAGCACGTTGCTTCTTCGCTAGTTCTTCAGCTATATCTTCCATTTTCGTACTTTTCGAGCTTTCTTCTGTCTATTAACAAGAACACACTATCATGTTTTGCGCCATTTAAAAGCATTTCGACGGCTGAGACGGCAAGCTCAATATTTTCATAAGCGCCGATTATACTTATAGTTTTACCTGATATTTTTATGTAACAAGAAGTCGCCATACTAAGTCTCTTTTTTATCATTCCTCTGCTGCCTATGACCCGCCCCATCAATTCTATTTGTCTTTTTTGGGAGTTGGCGTAGTCTCCGATGTTCATTATAGACAGATCGTAATTGTCATCAAGCAGCAAAAGCGAGGTCTTAGGGTCGAACCCGCGATTGAAGGCCATTATCGCATTCTTCACTAGTGATATGTTTATGGCATTTTCTGAAGTGAGGTTGACATTGTTGTCTGCTAGCTTTATCTCTACCCCAAGTTCTGCTATTTTTGCCAAAAATTTCTTCTGGCCTAGCAGGTCTTTTGCTCTTTTGACTGTTATTGTTATCTGATCTTCCACGTTATATTTCTTTTACCATATATGGTCCTTTAAGCCTATATCCTTCTTTTCGATAGTATTCTCTTACACCGACACCGGATATTATTTTTACTTTATGTAACGAATATTCGTTTCTTGTTATTTTCTCCGCTTCTTCTAACAATTGTTTGCCGAAGCCTTTATGCTGAAAGCCGCCCGGCTCATCTGAGGCTATGGTTTTCTGTTCGCCATAGACATGAAGTTCTCTTACAAGACTTTCGGATGACCCGTCTTGGACTCTCAACCTGATAAAGCCTATTATCGCATCGTTCGCTGTGTCATCAATGCTGAGAAATATTTCATCCCCTCCTGAAGCCCGATAATCCTCTCTTTTCATTTGTATTGTCGTCTTTTTTGTCAGCTGCGAGTGCCCTATCTCCCGGCTCCGTATATCGTTCGCTTTTTTACCGATCTCTCGTATCCTATCAGAAACGAGCTGTCTTAGGTTTGTGACTTTAACGCCGTCTTCTATCAAGTTAGATGGTATGTCTCTTTCTACCCTCATTATACGTAGCCACCTTGGTGCAGAAACTTCCGCTTCGGCGATCAAAGTTATTATATCTTCTAGCGGATAGACTGAGTGCTTGCCGGCTTTCCATAAGTTGTACAAGCCTGTGCCCTTTATCACGAGCGTCGGGTATATCTTTATTGCATCTGGCTTTAGACCCTCCTCTTCGTAGATCGCACTTATCGTCCCTTTGTCTTTGTCTATGTCGGAGAAGGGAAGATTAAGCATTACATGATAATCTACCTTGTATGCATTATCTCTCAATAGTTTTGACGCAGATCTTACGTCCCCGATAGTGTGCCCGCGATTGTTTTTCTTGAGTATG
>DAHXLI010000056.1 GCA_027366075.1 Candidatus Parvarchaeota archaeon
CCCCTTATCCGAGTCTTCTATATGTTTGCTTAGTATCTCTGGATCGCTAACAGCGACTACCTTTCGCCCCATGTGATTTTCGTGGACCTTCATTATGAATCTAGACATATTACTTTATTTTTCCGACAGGGTACTCCGCGCCGCAGGCAAGACATTTCACGATAAAATTCTCTTCTATTTTGTTCATCTGCGTGTCTGGAGAAGCGCATTGTTTGCATATGACATACTCTTTTATGTAAGCGTTAAGCTTTTCTTGCACAACCCTCCTCGAGAATCTGCCCCCTATTGTTATGTTTCCTTTTTCGTCTACTTGGCCAGGCGCAGTAAGTTCGTGCATCATATACCTGGCTATATGTTTGATTGGTCTGTTGATATAACTCGCGAATTTCTCGGCGTTTATTACGGTTTTTTGTCCTGATTGGCCTACATCGGCTTCTGGTGGCACAAACCTTTCGCCACGACCAGCCTTCTTTTCCTTAAGTACCTTTTTTAATAGCTCATCGTATTCCATCATCCTGTAAGTGCTTTAAGATTTTTAATGCTTTCAATCTTATTATAAGTGTATCTGATCATATCGACATGCTTTATATTGTTCAGTTCGATCGTAGTGCTTTCGTTATATACATCTATCGTGCCTAATACTTCTACAAGGCACCCCCTCTGTATTTCTTTGAAAAGACCGAAGAGAGGCCTTTGGAAATGCACGAGCATACTGGAGAACGTATCGTCGAGTATGATATAACCGCTCCCGCTTTCTTCGTTTAATTCTAATGCTACGACGGTACCAACGAGATGCATCCTATATATCTTGGTCCCGTTTAGCATTACAAAGTTGCCGTTTTCATCGGAACCGCGCTCGGCCTTTTCTGTTATAGACAAAGGCAGCATGAAGAATGTGTAGTTCATATTATGATATCAGCTTTATGAAACCTGACTTCGGCTCAAATATGTCGCCCTCTCTTTTTAGTACCGATATCGCTTGCTCCACGTCATCTATCTTCATCCCACTTTTTTCGGCGACTTCATATACTTTTGTCATCGCTAACGCCGCGCCTTTCGGAAGCAGCTCGGTTTCAGATCTTATTATAGATTTTATGTTTAATACCGTGCTTCTTTGGGAAGAGGATATGCCAGTTATCACGCGATCGATGTCAAGTTCGCCTGTGTTCTTGTCTATTCCGACTTCACTTAAGTAAGCCATCATAAGGTCTATCGCCCTTCTTGCGTCTTCCATAGTCGCGTATTCTGACAACCTGACTTTTGCGCTGGCCTCGGTAAGCCTTACTACTGCCTCCAATTGTCGCGCAGAGATAGGTACGGGTCTGACTTCTTCACCTTCGTTGGAATATTGGCTTCGTAATTTTAGATAAAATTCTTGGATGGCGTTCATTGCGTCATTCGAAAGGATTGGGCGGCAATTCTGTTTGGCATATGCTATGTATTTTTTAAGCAGAGGAGTAGGTATAGCCGGTTTGTTCTTATTAATATCTTTGTTAGCTTCAAGAATCCTGCTGGCGACCAGCTTATCAGTTTCCTTGTTAGGTCGGTCTTTCATTATAAAGATCAGATCAAAACGATTTATCAAAGTCGATGGAAGCTCTATTTGGGACGATATCACATCGAACGGGTTGAACCTGCCGAGTTTTGGGTTCGCAGCGGCCAATACGCTCGTCTGCGCCGCGAGAGTCGCGTGGATATTGGCTTTTGAGATACTAATCGTCTGCTGTTCTAGAGCTTCATGCATAGCGACTCTGTCGTCTTTGTTCATCTTGTCAATCTCATCTATCGCGAGTATACCTTTGTTCGTCAACGGAAGTGCACCTGCCTCCAGTATATAGCTTCTCGTGGCTTCGTCTTTTATTATCGTAGCTGTAAGGCCAGCCGCACTAGAACCCATGCCGGTGACGTATCTGGCTTTTGGCGCGACTCCGCTTACGTACTTTAGTGTAGCGCTCTTGGCGGTGCCAGGATCTCCGCATAATAATAAATGGATATCGCCGCGTATTACGCTGTTTCCTTCCCTGCCGACCTTTCTCACGCCCCCGAACAGCTGTAGCACCACGGCGTCTTTTATCGAGTCATGGCCGAATATGTTGGGCGTTATGGAATCCCTGAACTTATTGTAGATAGTCTTGTCTCTGGCCATCTCCTTTATCGTAGCTTCTTCTTCTTTTGTTATTATTATCTCTTCAAAACCCTGCTCGACGGCTTCGAGGTACGAGGCTTCTATTGAAATTTCAGAAGTCCTAGATTTTTTACCGCTGGGGAATACCACCGGCGCCTCGTTCACGATGCCGGTAACGACCACTTTATTTCCAGGGATGATGTTCTTTTCGAACTTCGGGTCTACAAGGTCCCCTTTTAGCATGACATCAATGTGTTCGGGTTGCGCTCCGCCTTCCAGGTCTTCCGGCGCTTCTTCGAGTATTATTTTTTGGGAGTCTATGAGCTCCTTTTTGAAAGTGTTAAAACGCCCCTTTTTGCCGCAATTCGTACATATCGACGGCACCTTTATTGTCTTTTCTTTTTGTTCTACTTTTATCACGTGCCCGCAGCTCTGGCATTCAAACTCTATCGCAGTGACCATCGGTCTTACGCTTACAGCTACTTTTATAAGGCCGCTGATCTGGAGTATCTTGCCTATATGCTTGCTCCTTATCTCCCTTATCGGAAGCGTCGATGGTAGGTTTCTTATCCTTACTTCGAGATTTAGGTCTTTGTATACAGGATCTAACTCGCTTATGAATCGCTTTATTTCGGCTATGGATTCTATAGGGGCTCTTATTATGTGGTCTCCAAGCTCTGGCGAAAAGTTGTCCACATCTGTGAAGTCTATCAGTACAGAAGATTTGCTGGTGGCGATTATGGATTTAAGCTGGTCGTTAAGTTTTCTGTTTACAAATGAGGAAACTAAATCATCGAAATCCGATTTCATATTCTGATTAATATAGAATAGGTCTGTGGCTCTATTAAAGCATTATTAAGAAATATTCACAATCGATTTTTGATTATTTTGCATTGTTAAGTAGTGCATCAGACGAGTGCGATGACTAAGTAGCCGATGACGAAGCCGATTGTCCCTCCGGCGATTACATCATGTATGTAATGATCTTTTATGTAGACCCGGCTGTAGGCCACGATCGCGCCGAAAATAAAGATCGGTATAAAAATAAAAGAGTTTATCAGCAGGCCAGCGAAAACCATTGCTACGGCGGAATGAGTCGACGGAAAACTTCTAAGATTAAGTTTAAAACTTCTTTTGTAAAATTTCTTATTTAGTGCTGTCGCCGGTCGGCTTTCCTTTACGAAAATCTTTATGACTTCGCAGAGCACAGTCGTTACCACCACCGCGATTATTATCCGCTCCAGGATCTTTATTGATGGGACAGCCAAGATGATGAGCAGTATCTCCAAAGCGAATAGCTCTAGATAATACTGCTCTATCAAAACCGAAATCTTATAAAAAAGGCTGTTCATTTCCTTTTTTCTCTTTGTGACAGATATACCATCCTGTCAGCACCGACTATCTCAGGTAGCACTACTTCGTTAGCCCCAAGCTGCACGAATTTCCTTATATTTTTAATGGAATTGCACCTTGTGAATATCTTTGCATTCTTATTCGCTTCCCTTGCATCAAGCACCACAAGGAAATTATCCACGTCCTGCCCGAGGCAGGCGAATACGGCGACTGCCTGTTTGGCGTTCGCAAGCTTGAACGATTTTTCATCAAGCGCGCTTTCTCGCAATACCTTAAACCCTAGTTTTTTGAGTTCGACAGCCCTGGTTTCTTCGTTCTCCAGGATTATCGTCGGTTTATGCTGTTCCCTAAGCAGATAAGCTATCCTTTCGCCTATCCTGCCACCACCACAAACAATGTAATGGTTCTTAAGTCTCAGAGTCTGAGCCATATATATTACACCTCCAAATTCATTTCTTAATACCGAGACTAAAAACTCGAGAAAATAGACCGCGAACACCCCAATAAAAAGAGAGAGGAATAAGAGTAGCGGACCGAAACTCGAGCTAAAATTGAACGTTTCTATCGCCGTTAGGATGTCGTCAAAGGAGATTATGTAGCTTACATTATCGTCACTGGATATCAGCAGGACCAACACGGCCATTATTATTATAAGAACGATGACGACGACCAGTAGTTTTTGTCCATTCTCCCTTATGCTGTCCATAAGGATTAGTGTTTTCTAGAGTTTAATAAATATCGTTCGATCGCTCAAAAAAGGGATTATTGGCGATTTTTATGCCCTAACCTATTAATTCCATCTCTATATTTACTTCCTTTGGGACGCTTGTCTTCATTATCATATGCAGTGCTTTAGGATCTGCCTGCATATCGATTATCCTCTTGTGTAGCCGCATCTCCCACGTTTCGTAGGTTTCTCTGCCGGAACCAGCTGGAGCCCTTCTAGTGGTGACTTTTAGCTTTTTGGTAGGTATTGGGACTGGTCCGGATACGGTCGTGCCGAGTTTTTTAGATATCTCAAGTATGTCATCGCAGACTTTCTTCAGCTTTACCGCGTCGGTCGACGTCAATTTTATTCTGGCTTTTTGCATAACGTATTTTTAATAAAGTAGACTACAAGTATTTAAATCTTTTATATCAGCTTTGATAAGAAAAGCCGGGCCATACTCGGTGCATGACTACTATGTATAAGCGCCTTTTTTTGCTGTCGAGCGCGGTCGCGGTCGTAAAATCAAGCTCATAGTCACCGGATAAATCATTCGATTTTGAAAGATCACCCAAACGCATGTCGACCCTTTCGTGATTTTTACAGATGAGGTCTAGCTTTCCGCCATGCAGCCCGGTCGGAGGGTTTTTGTCATAAAGCGAATCTGTCCTCGGTTTGAAGTATCCAGATAATGAACTCTCTGCCGGCGCGGCGTCGTGCATAATTTCTATTATGGATATGTCTCCTTGTATCTTGTCTTTAGTAAACAGGTCATAGAACAACAGGTTTATCCACCCGCCGTTCTTTAGGTTTTCAGTCTATTGCGGGTCGGTTATCTCGGCAGTAAATTGTGCTTCGTCATTAAGCAGGATTTTTAAAAGCGTCCTTTAGTTTCTGGATAAGCTATCATGGAAAATTCTGTTTCTAGAACGCAATCAGCCGAAGCAATAGAAAGGTCTTTAGCCGGTCCAGAAGTGCCCGCGGCGTTTATGAATTTTTCCAGCACTCGTTGGTCATTCTATGTTAAGAATGAAACGGTATAAAACCTATGGACTTGCGAAATGAACCAGCAAATCGAAACGCCAGTGATACCGTCGGGCAAGTGCAATTTCAGTGATTTGTGTTCTAAAAACATTTATAAATGCACAATATACATAAACTATAATAAAAATAAGGAGGTAGCAGATTATGGCAGATGAAGCGAAAAAAGATTTAGACAGCCAAGTCTATTCGGTCTTGGAGAAAATAAGAGCCAAGTCCGGTTCTATAAAGAAGGGCGTGAACGAAGTGACCAAAGCCCTCGAGAGATCGCAGGCAAAGCTGGTCGTATACGCATCTGACGTTTCTCCTAAAGAGATAGTGATGCATCTACCGCTTTTATCAAAAGATAGGGGTGTACCTTGCGTAGCAGTAAGAAGCAGGACGGAGTTGGGCAAAGCGGTCGGCGTAGTAGTCCCGACTTCCGCGATAGCCATATTGAACGCAGGTGAAGAGACGCACGCTCTAGAGGAACTTCTGGGCAAACTTAAGACGCTATGAAAGCAAATACGAGCAAGGAAAATACTCAGAATAAATCCGTTCAAAATAAACCTGCGCAGAAACAAGTCCAGGACTTTACTTTTGAGGGATATCCTTCAGAAGTCGTCGAGATAGTCGGTCGTCATGGGGTCGCAGGGGAAGTTACTCAGGTAAAATGCAAGATATTGACCGGCATGGACAAAGATAAGATGATCAGAAGAAACGTCAGGGGCCCGGTCATCGTAGGCGACATCTTGATGCTGAAAGAAACCGAAATGGAGGCACTTCCGATAAGATAAGTGTATGAAATGCAGCTTCTGCGGCAGCGGAATAAGAAAAGGGACGGGCACGACCTACGTTAAAATGGACGGTTCCGTTTATAACTTCTGCAGCAGACGGTGCATGAAGTTCTCTATAGAGAAGAAAGACTCGAGAAAATTCAAATGGGCTTCAAAACCAATAAATAATACAAAAGCCAAGTAATTTGATGGGCAATAAACTCGGTTTAAGTTCATTTACCTCGTTTATAATCGCTATAATCATTCTTATACCCATTCTTTTTATAATACTGATAGTCATACTCGCAGGCACTTCCAGCGTAAAATCTGCCGTGCAGTCAGCATCGGCTTACGTTAGCGAGACTACCGCCGCGTTGACCACTGGAGAATCCGTAATAGTCGGCGGTCTTTCTCCAGTCCTTCAAAACAATCAGTTTCTGGCGCAATTCTATGGTAGTACAAGCTGCGTCTCGCTGCTTAATCAACTTTCTAGGGTAGGCGTATTATTGACGCCTTCAGATCCATCTACCTTGAACGGGACTTATTTCATTTGCATAGGCACTTACAATTCACAGGATATAGGCGCGGGGTCGAACTCCAGCTCTTATTCCGATTGGGCCACGCTCCCGGCGCAACCTAGCAGCGCAGCGTTTCCAGACTGGTTCCCTGCCGCTAGCTCTCTTAACTCCGCGAGCAGTCTAAACTCCTCGGGGATAAACGGTTCCGAGGGCACTCTCAGCTATTTCAAAAACGTAAATCCGGTCGTGTCCCTTGGCGGCTCCTGCACCGCTTTCTTTAATGCCACAACGTCGGTAGGTAGAGACACGCCCTCTCAATACATAACTGGTCTTGACTGCGTCACTTTGGGTAAGAAGAATAACGAGCCGATCTACATTGCCGCCGGCGCAGCTTCGAATATAGCTTTGGCACCAGTCGCTTTCCTGCATGGAAACGTCGGGACAATAAACCTTCAAACATGTACATATGCGGGTGGAAACTTCTTAAGTTGCAACTTTGATATAGCTTGATATGGATATCGTATGGGAAGGCATTTTAATGATTTTGCTCATAGCGATAATACTTATATTCATAATCTTAAGCCTCCTTAATTTCTTCCAGCCTAAGAGTTCGATATATTACTACGATAACTTCGCCTCAATGGCGCAAAGCGCGTGTACTTCCTCCCAGCTTTCTTCAAACCAGCAATTCAATTCGCCGAACGCGCTGATATTCCAGATATATGACGACGCAGCATGCAATAGCGCCCTCACGTCTAGCAAGAGCATCTTCAATTCAAGCGCGCCATATGATAGCTCAGCCATGGAAAACTCATATCTCCTTTGCTACGCTGCCCCTGGGAGTTCCATGCCTTTATCTACAGGCACCCAATACTATTTTGCTTCGACGGCTACTAGCAGCACTACGTACAGTCTTGAAGTCAATGCGGCTTCAAGCCAGCAAACTGGTCAGACTTTCGCATACCTAAGCGCGTTTAGCTATCAGAACGTTTTGGATGTCCCAGACATACAGGTGAATTCCACACCGACGTCCGCGAGCTTCCTGACTTTAGCCACAAATGCAAGCGGGAAATCAATCACATTTTCTTCGTCGCCAAGTTACACTTTTGATATAACTTTGTATACCAATATCTCCTCGGATTTTTATATAAGCTTCGGGTCATGCACAAAAGGCCCTTATAATTCTCCAGCCGGGCAAGTTTCGTTCTATAATATAAGCGATCCTTGCACTTCGAGCTTTTCTGCGATCGGGGCGGAAATACAACCGACATCTACAAATGCGGTCCCGATGACTTATCAGATAAACATAACCGCGAGCGAAAATGTAAATGGGAGTGCGGGTGCGCATACAGGACAAGGGGAGCTCGCATTGCAGTGTCTAAACTTACCAAACTCTGTAAAGACGGGTTTTATAGCCAACCAGAGCATAACCTGCAAACCAATAAAATGCGGCGCAGTTTCGTTCGCTCTTACGGACACTTCTAATAGGGCTTTCTTGGGCCTTTACGGAGGGACTTACAGCACTTTGGGCGTTCAAACGGGGGAAGGCGACCTTCAAATAATAAACCCGAATACAGAAATAGTACAGAATACCTCGCTCATACCATAAGCGATTTAGTGCTCTGACGGATAGTGTTAAATAGCAATAAGAACACATTAGTAATGTAGAAAAATAACGTCGACATAGCGTTTAAGCCCGTTAATGGGCATTTATGTCGTTGGTGTTTATGGCAAAAGTTACAGTTACAATATGTGACATGTGTAAGCAGAGGATTGCTACTAAGACTTGTCCAGTCTGCAGCAAAGATCTTTGCGAAGCAGATACGAAAGCGTTCTCCGTGGACGTAGGCCTTAGGTTTGGTCCAAGACTTGAGATCTACCATGGTTACATGTGCGATGAAGACTACAAGAGACTCGAAGGCAATCTCGGCAAAACCTTAGGAAAGGTCGGAGATAAAATAAAATCTGAAATCGATGGCGTAGTCAAGGACAGCGTAGCTTAGTTATAGTCGGGATATCCCAATAAAAAAACTTAATTAGCCGATAGATGCGACATTTACACTTGGACTTAATAATGTTTATATAAAAGTCCTGCATCTAAGGTTTATACCACCACCTGTAGCTCAACGGTGGAGCGCCCCGCTGTAGAACGAACCGAGTGCTATTTTTTAGTGCGATGAAGAAGATCAGCTGGAGAAACGGGGAGGTTGGGGGTTCAAATCCGCCCAGGTGGAGTTTTTCTTTAAGGACTTATCTACTTATATAAATGAAAGAGTTTTTCTCTTTGTCGTCAAGCCTGCAGAAACCAAACCTTTCAAACTGTATAATATCACCTTCGTTGAGGAGTCCAACCGCTCTTTCTGCCAGCCCATTTACTATTTTTAGACTACTCCTATTGAAAGTTTCATCTTCATTTAGCATTTCGCCCACCACAGAGACATCAGTTTTTAAATTTTCGTCCGTTACCCACTGTATTATTTTTTCGTCGCCAAGCATCTTTTCTGATACCATTTCTGCGTTCGCAAGGCCGTCTTTCAATTCGTTTATCTGAACGGTATAAAGTTCTTTTAATCTTACTTTGTCGCCAACTTTTAACTCGCCAAAGTCCTTTCCATCTATAAAGAAGCTCCCATTAGTTTTTACCAGTCTAAAGCCGGAGTCTTTTGATGGGTGAAATAGCAATTTGGCGTCTCTTTTGCCGCCATTGCTTACGTAAAGCTTTGCCGGTTGGGATACGAAGAAAAATCTTTTAGCCTTCTCATCTATGATTCGCCTGTTCAATGTGAAAAGAAGATCCCACGAGTATTCATGCTGCGAACCTGAGTAACCTACAGAAATCACGAAGCTCCTTATCGCTTCTGGTTGTATGCCCCTGCGCCGCATGGCGGATATGGTCGGCAGCCTTATGTCATTCCAGTCTTTTATCAAGCCTTCCTTTATCAGTTGCCTTATGAGCCTCTTTGACAGCGTGGTGCCCTTAAAGTTATACCTGCCGTATTGCAGTATAGTTGGGATGGCTAGCCCTAAAGCTACTCTTATCTTCTCTTGCTCAGCTGTATTGAATTCATTGCTCCTAAGGATATGGGTCACTCCGCACATCTGATCTTCGATTACGTTTGCAAAATGGTATAATGGCCAAAGGTAATGCGGACTTTTTTCGCTTTTTATTATCCTAAATATATTCGGGTCTCTAAGCGAGCTGTTTTTGTTTTTCATGTCCAGTTTAAGTCTCAAAACCGCGTCACCTTCCTCTATTCCGCCGGCTTTGGCTAAATCCCAAAGCTTGAGATTTTCGGTTTGCGAATTTTGCCTGTGTGCGCATTCTTCGCCGGCAAGTCGTTTTTCTTTTATGTCTTCAGCGGTGCAAAGACACATATAAGCCTTCGACTCTTTTATCAGCGTCTCCGCGTAAGAGTACATCGTCTCTATATCCGAACTGATGAATTTTTTTTCGTCCCACTTTATGCCAAGCCACGCTATCCCGTCCTCAAAGGAGTCTACAAATTCTGTCACCCGATCGAGTAACTTAGGGTTTGTGTCTTCGAACCTAAGCCACAGTTTTCCGTTATATTTTTCTTTGTAGAGGTAATTTATCATGAATGAAAAAGCGTGGCCTAGATGCATGTAACCCGAAGGTTCTGGTGGCAGTCTTAATACAATCTTTCCTTTTACGTTAGGCAGCTCCTTGAGCTCGAGCTTCTGTTCTTTTGGTCTTTCTGTTAATTCGACCCCAAGGTCTTCCGCCATATCTGCAACGTCTTCAGGAGTATGCGAATTGACTTCGGATACGACCTTTTCGATAAGCGATTTGGTGGCTTTTATGTCTTTAAGCATGGATTTGTCGCCTCCCGCTACTTTAGAGAAAACTGCACCAGAGTTGGCCCGCCCCCCGTGCTCGATAGCGTTTTTTACAGCTATCTTGAGTATTTCCGTCTCTTCCATAATGAATAGTAATAGCCATGCATTTTTATACCGTTGCTTGCATGTCAGAAGATTATGCAAAATTCTATAGATTACAGGTCGACTTTAAAGGCTTAAATATGGTTTTCGTCATATCCTTAAAATGGAAGACGAACAAAATCACACGCTCGACGGGCTTTTAGTTGTGGGTAACGAGGCGATGGACGGACTTCTTGATAAGTTCGCCGCTATCGTAAAGACGGCAAGCCCAAAAAGGATTTATACCGACCCAAAATACGGGGATTATATAGACATGTACTATTTCGAAAGTAAAAGAGGCGTAGGCGAAAACGTAGCTATTACATACGAACTGCTTAAGTCGCGTCTTCCAGAAAAAGATGGCCATGAAAGTCTTTGCATCTCACGTTCTGGTAATGAAACGGGTTTTTCCATAAGCGCCAGAAGGCAAGGCGGTTCAAAACAATGGCAATACAATGTAATCTCCCATAGCAACCAAACCGGCTCCATGTAATAAAACGGCTCTAAAACGCTTTATCCTGCTAAAAACACCACCTTTTTAAATACCGGCGTTGTAAAGGTGATTATATGGCAGCAGACTTCGTAAGAAAAAGTTCAGTAAAAGCGGAAGTCAAGAAGGTAGGAAAGGACATGAGATGCCCTGACGCTACAATCGAAGGCCTCGACAAGGTCGTAAAGGCGAAGATCGCCAGAGCAGTCGAGAGAGCAAAAGCTGACGGAAGAAAGACCGTTAGACCGCATGACTTCTGAATAGGTGTTTTTAATTTTATTTTTTTCTTTTTTATTTTTATAAACCTGGTAACGGGTTAAAATAAGTCTTTTATTTGGCAAGAGTCTCTTATTCTGATGGTCGATGTAGCTTTGATTGCAGGTATCATAATCATAATAGTCGCGATAGTGACTTTGATCAGAATAATCAAACAGCTTTTGGAAGCGGCGATAATAATAGTGCTTGTAATAGTCGGCGCAGCACTTATATTCCACTCTTCACCGATAGTAGGCGTTCCTAATTTTACGTTGCCGATAAGTATCGGTCCGAACATAGTCGGAGCAAACCCTGGTAACGCAAATACAACGGATGTAGTGATTTTTAATGCTTATGCATTCAGCGTTGGAGCGTTTACGGCGACTCTCAATGGGAATTCGGTCGCTATACTCGATAGCGGGGTCTCCATAGGCGCGGTAAAATTCGGAGTCCTCGTGCTCAATTCTAGTCAATCTGGCGAAATAAAAATAAGTGGGGCTACTCAGCTATTTGGTTTTAACTTAGGCAGTATGTCTTCTAGTTATAACTATACTAGTTAATCCTAGCGATTAAATAAAGAAAATCTAAACCAACTGCCATGAACCGAAAGGCACCCAAGTTCAGACTTTCTATGAGCGACTAGAAGCTACTTTGCGATGTACTGAAGAATCCAACACCTATTTATTCTGTTATAACGCTTTATTACTTGACAGGCTAGCCGGGGAGTCAGTCCCTCTCTGCAACGCAAATGGACTTTAGGCGTGGCGAAAGCACGGCCGAGGGGCGGTAATTTCATATATGCTAGCAAAGCTATCTGAGAGTCGCAGCCCTGCGGGATGCTTTTGTTTGAAAACCCAGCCAGGCCCGGAAGGGAGCAGCTGTAATTAAATAGGGGCGTGCTTGCAGGTAAACTGCGAGGAGAAAATGTTGCTATCCTCTGTATGGATAGCCGTTTCGAAGTCGTGGCCTGTCTTATATTTGGATATAGAGTCAGGGTACTCAAACGGTCACGAGGCGCGCCTGCTAAATTAAAAAGCTGAAAGCGCGTTGGCGAAAGCCTTAGTGGGTTCAACCCCCACCCCTGACGCGTCTTTAATATGATTCTTTAAGTTTTTATTTGGATGATTCTTACTATTCAAATCTTGTTATGGTAGAAAAGACGAAACAAAAAAGTCCGCGTAATAAAAAAAGATATTACCTTGCGCATCCGATAAAAGACCGATTAGAAATTCGGGCGTGGGAAAAAGAGATAGAAAAGCAATTAGGGATAGAGCTTGTAAACCCGTTTTATGACGCAGCCGAAATAGGCAATATAAAGCAGGTAGATTCGGGAGAAAAAGGAGTTTACGATTCATCATTTGATAGCTCTGAGATAGTCGAAGGTGACTTAGAACTGATTAGGAATGCAGACGGGATGGTTGCAATAATAACGAAGAATATCTCCGTAGGTACAAATATGGAGATATTCTTCAATTCCTATGTCTTAAAACGACCAACACATATTATTGTAGAATCCGAAGAATTGAGAGGGCATTCATGGTTAAGATATATGTCAGTGAGATTTGCAGGCAAAATATACAAAAATAGGAAAGAATTTGCTGAAAAGTTTCTTGGCAAGGATGATGGGCAGAAACGCGTTTAAAAGTATATAAATAGAATACCTTATAATAATACTTTATGGCAGATGAAAACTCGTTAGAAAAGATACTCGCTTCGATAGTGTCTAATATGATGTCTAGGAACATGCGAGATTTGATTTTCACGTTAGATAAAATGGAATTAAAAACCCCGCTGTCGGAAAAACCGCTAGTCCTTTCAGGAAAGCTGATGATAGAATTTTCTAGTAAAAAGAGCAAGAAGTGAATCATGAGCACCAAATTAAGACCGGGGCGGTCCTATAGGAATTGGGACATGGCTTATACACGTAAATCCAAGTATAAGTCGAAGAACTATGTGAAAATGTCCCAGACGCCGAAAATAACACAATATCATTCTGGCAACGTTTCAAAGCAGTTCCCGACAAAAGTGCTAGTTTTGTCTGAGAGGACATTGCAGATAAGAGACAATGCAATAGAAGCTGCTAGGATAGTCGCGAACAAGCACCTTACAGACGCCATAGGAGACCAAAACTTTCATCTCATAGTCATAACCTACCCCCACAACATCCTAAAGGAACACAAACTAGCTACCGGCGCGGGAGCCGACCGTTTTTCGTCTGGCATGCAGCAATCTTTTGGTAAGCCGATAGGTCTCGCCGCCAGAGTAAGGGCGGGCGACAGGATATTTGAAATACATCTAGAAACAGAACATTTAAATGAAGCAAAGCTCGCTGCAGACAAGATCGGCAAGAAACTCGGCGTTAAGACTAGAGCAGTAGTAGCTTAATCCCGCCTGAAAATGTCTTCTTTAAAATTATCGGACTTGTTCACATATCTAAACATTACGAATAAAAGCGAGGAGAGACGATTCAAATATTTTAATATATATACGTCAGAAACCCCTGCGTCTAGTACCGTCCTTTCCGTGCGTCTCGCTATAGTCCTGCAGACGTTTAACGAAGTCGCACCATCAAATCCGTTCGGGTATATAAAATTCGTCGTGTCTTTTATTTCCTTTGCATAAAACGCTATAGAATCTTCGATAAACTTTACGTTATTTTCCAGGACCTTTTCCGCAGGTGCGCTGTCGTCTATGTACCCGGATAATTCTCCACTGAGAAGGTACAGGTCATGCTCTACCCGTTTTAAGGCGTCCTTTACGCTACCATACTTTATTTTTGATAAGGCATTCCCCAAGAAAGCGTTTAGCTCATCTAAGTCACCTATCGCCTTTACCAATTTGTCCGTCTTTGCGACACGCGAATTACATATGTAAGTGCTTCCGTCGTCCCCGCTGCCAGAATAATATTTCATGATTATTCACCGTCGTCTTTTTCGGCGTCTACATTCCTAAGCAGGTAATACTTGGCTTTTCTCCGCATTGTATCCATGTAAACTCTAAACATGTCATACGAAAGATGGTAAAAAACGGCTTTGCTCCTATGCTCAGAAACCAAGACCTTCCCGAACATCGGAGAAACAAGGTTGTAAAAATGCTTCTTACCTCTGGGGGAAGTTAGGTCTATCGCAAGAAAGGTGGCTAATTCCTCTCGGCTAACGTCATTTTTCTCCCTTACAAAGTTTATTAATTTTTCCGCTTCTACGTACAACTTTTTACTTTTAGGATGGTTCCCGTATATCAGGTATAGTAACTCTTCCATGGGGTAGTTTAGTTTTTCTTAAAATATAAACCATTTTGCGCGTGGATGTACTAAAAATAAGTTAGGCGTTTCTTACAACACGAAATTGAAATTTTATAAAGTACAGATTCATTACAATCAAATGCGCGCAGCTAAAGAAATACCCACACCAACCAGGCATGTAACAATCTTTCATTATAAGGAACGGGGCCCACTAGGTATAATCTTTAGGGGCCTAATTTTAGCATCGGCCAAATATTTCCCGTCTTTTAAAATAAAAAGGGGCATTCTTAGACTAACAGGAATGAAGCTAGGAAGACACGTAACAATAGCACCCTGCATAATAGATCCTATACGGCCAGATCTTATCGAAGTCGGAGATTATAGTATAATAGGTTGGGATTCTATGCTTTTAACACACGAGATAGTAAGAGGTAGGCTTAGGATAGGACACATAAAGATAGGCAACAATGTGACTATCGGGGCAAGATCATTGATATTGCCCGGTGTGAAAATCGGCGATAACGCTATAGTTTCAGCCCAGTCTCTTGTAAATAAGGACGTGCCGAGTGGAGCGACCGTCGGAGGAGTTCCAGCAAAAAAAGTTTCTTTAAGATGGATTAGTTGAATATATAGTTTTCTTCTGCCGTCATTACATTCTTCTAAATCTTTAATAGAGGCAGGGGTCTTCCTTTACCAGACTACACAATAGTTTTGCTTAAATATATTGCCCTCGTCGGGATTTGAACCCGAGTCGTCGACTCGAGAGGCCGACGTCCTTGGCCGCTAGACTACGAGGGCACTTAATTACTTATTGACAATATAATAAATAAAGCTACTTCTATCTTCTTTCAGAAACTTTGAGTAAGTATATTAGTAAAAATAAATTACATAAAGAATGAATGGCAGATATCTTGCAGCAATTGGCACCATAGTAGGTACGGTGATAGGCGCGGGAATGCTGGCTTTACCGTACGCGATATCAAAATCCGGTTTTCTCATAGGCCTTATACTTATTTTCGTAGTAGGGATAGCGTCGATCCTGATAATGATGTACACTGGAGAACTATCATTTAGATTAAAAAAGATACATCAGCTGCCCGTCTTGATAAGCAAGTACACTGGAAAGAGATTTAGGTTAGCCATCCTCATTCTTCAGGTCTTGATATTGTATGGGGCGATATTGGCTTACCTTATAGCAATGGGCGATTCGTTGCAGACTTTGTTAGGTGTACCATACATTGCGTCTGTCATCCTAGTTTTTGCGCTTTCAGCACCGATAATATATCGCGGTTATAAGTGGGTCGAAGAGGCAGAGGTCCCGCTTTCCGCTGTAAAATTGTTTCTTATAGTCGTAGTGGCTTTTATAGTCATATTTTCTGCTAGGTTAAGCAACCTATCAACTGTGAATGCAGGCAATATTTTCGTACCTTTTGGGGTGATCCTTTTTGCGATGATGGGATTTAGTGTGATACCAGAAATAAGGGAGGGGCTCGCAGACAACAAAACTGACTTTAATAAAGCGATTATAATCGCAATGACCGTTTCCATACTAGTTTACATCTTCTTCGCAGCGGCCTTCATCGGCGCATTCGGTCCGGGCGTATCAGCGATAGCAACAAATTCCCTTGGTTCGGGGTCTTTCAGCGTCCTTTATTATCTCCTTACAATTTTCCTGGTAGTCACACCGTATATAGCACTAAGCCTCGTAGTAGTCGATGCATTCAATTTCGACTTTAGGCTAAAAAGAAGCTACAGTTTTTGGCTTACGATGTTGATACCGCTTATAATAGCTCTAATAGGTTTTAATTTTGCCCGCGTCTTGCAGATTGTAGGAGGGATACTTTTACCAGTGCTTTGTCTAATGATCCTGGTTGCAGTATATAAGGGGAGGAAAGTTGCCGGGAAAAGCAAAGCCTACAGCGTTCCAGGCGGCGTATACCTTCTCTTGTTTACAGCGGCGGTGATGATAGTAGGATTTTGCTACACGCTGTTATATGTTTTGTTATGAAATTAATAAGATTAGACAAAAAGAAAGGCCTCGTAAAGGCCATAGTGAAGTCTTACGATGATCTGATAATATTAAGCTATGTAATAGAGCCTGGAGACAAACTGCTTTCATATTCCCGTAGAAAAATAAACGCAGGCGCGGCGCCAGACATACGTCTAGTAAAGATAGGAATAGCGATAGAAAAAACCTATTTATCTGAGACGTCCCTGGGGGTCAGCGGAAAAATAATAAGCTCATCAGATGAAAACGTCCCATTGCACAAATACCATACAATCGATTTGCGACCGGGCAACGGCTTCGTTTTGCATAAAGACAAACTCCTCTCATTCCAAGCACGTATGCTTTTAAAATCTCAGGAAAGGTCACCACGGATACTTATTTGCGTATACGAAGATGGGTATGCGATATTCTACAAAATCACGAATTATTCCCTAAGGAGACTTTATGAGGTAAAAGAGAATGTCTCTGGAAAAAGGTTCAAGAATGACACGAGGTCCAAGTTCTTCGTTAGGCTTACACAGCAGATTACCGAAGAATATAACAAAATAAGGTGGAGCCTAGTAATAGTAGCAGGAAAAGCGATAGACAATGAGGAACTCAAGAATGGCGCCCTAAAAGACCTAAAAATACAATACGAGACCGTTTCCTATGCAGATACCGGTCTTAAGGAGATAACTTCAAAAGACAAGATAAGCTCGCTGCTCAGGAATACAAAGATAGCGACTCAGAGGAATCTGATAAAAGAGTATATAAACGAAATATCAAAAGGCAACCCATTATATGTATATGGTTTCAATAAAATAAAAGAAAAAATGGCCGACAATCGACCAGTGGAAGGCATACTTTCAAAGGAATTCGTCATGTCACATAAGGAGCTTATAGAGCAGCTTGACGGAGCAGGAACGAATATAATCTTCTTCGATGAAAAGGATGAATCATTAGACTTGCTAGATGGATTCGGCGGCGCGATCTTAAAATTCTCTTAGGGGTATATCCTTCTCGGCGTTCTTGGGAAAGGCACTACGTACATTATGTGTGGAAGTTTGCATATCCACATGACCAGCCTATCAACCCCCAGACCAAAGCCAGAATGCGGTATCGCGCCGTACCTTCTTAGGTCGACATACCATTTGTAATTTTCTGGATTCAGACCATCTTCTTCTAATCTTTTTATCAGTGTTTCTTTGTCGTCTACCCTCTGTCCACCACCGATTATCTCACCATACCCTTCTGGTGCTAAAAGGTCATTGCATAATACGTGCTTCTGATCGGACGGGTCTGGTTTGTGATAAAATGGCTTTAATTTCGTCGGATAATTCATGGCAAATAGCGGAACGTCAAGATTTGAGGTTATCACCCTTTCTTCGTCCGCGCCTAAATCGGCGCCGTATTCAAGTTTTAAACCATTTTTATTTGCTAAGTCTATTACAGATTCATAGTCCATCCTCAAGAAAGGTTTTTCGACCACGTTTTTCAATATAGTTTGGTCGCGTTTAAGTATATTTAATTCCACTTGGTTTTTTAGAAGTACATTTTTTACTACGTGTTTTATTAGCCGTTCTTCTAGGTCTATTACGCCAGATAAATCCAGAAAAGCCACTTCTGTCTCGGCATGCCAGAATTCGGTAAGGTGCCTCCATGTCCTGCTGTTCTCCGCTCTAAATGAAGGCGCGACTGTATATATCTTCCAAAGCGAGTTTACCATGGCTTCGGCATAAAGCTGCCAGCTTTGGGAAAGATAAGCTTTTTTATCGAAATATTTTATTTCAAATAATGTTGAGCCCCCCTCCACACTTCCACCAACGAAAGAGGGCGATTGTATTTCATAGAATCCGTCGTTTCTAAAAAATTCATGTAGGCTTTCAAAAACGGTAGATCTTATCTTCATTATAGAGGTGACTCTTCTGCTTCTTAACCATAGGTGTCTGTTATCAAAAAGAAAGACCTTTTTATGGCCCTTCTTTATAGGATACGGTTCGGCAAGCCCGTAGATTTTTAAATCTTCTATAGAGATCTCGTAGCCGCCCTCTGCGCGCGCATCTTCTTTAAGTTTACCAATTAACTCAACGGAAGACTCTCTAGTAATTTTACTGGCTTCCAAGAACGTTTTATCCGTAGCATGGGATACGCACTGTATTACGCCAGAAGGGTCTCTAAGCACCAGAAAAACGTTGTTTTTACCTTTTCGTATGTTACTAACAAAACCCCTAAGAGTGACAGAGCTTCCGACGTGGTCTTTATTCGTTACATCCGAGATGAGAAGTTCCATATACTATCTGTAAGTGCAGCTTATTTAATATTTTAAATTGGCTTGTCGGCGCTTTCTCGTAAACTATTTATTCTCCCTTAATATGCACCTCGATCGCAAGACGCAATCGGCATTAGAATATTTCATGACACATGGCTGGGCAATACTGATCATCGTCATAGTAGCTGCAGTACTTTATAGTCTGGGTATTTTCTCCCCGTCTTCATCGGTAGGTACGACAGTAACAGGTTTTTCTGGCTTTTAGGCCACCGCCATCTGCGCTCCTAATGGTGTGCTTGCGATAAAACTAGTCAACGGCATTGGCTACACCGTGAACGTGACTAGTTTTAACGTGACCTACAACGGAAAAACCACTCAGAAAGAGCAGACTGGAAACGCCGGTCTAATGGGCCCGATGCTAGTGCTACTTTCTTTTCTTTAAGTGCTTGCGCAAACGCTCCCTCTTCACGTTATTCTTCTTTTGCAACTGTAACGTATACAGAACCGGGACAGACTTTCTCCGGATATTATTTCTCCTTCGGCACGATATCGGGCGCTTCCGCATCTTTCTCCTAGAACACCGTGGCGAACTTTACTGATAGTTCATCTATGTATATTCCGTATTCTGTAACTACAAATAGTATTTGGGCTTCTGGTTATCATTATTTAATCCTCGTTTTGGTCAAGTTGACTAGAGCATGGGTTGATGGCAGTGGTTACCCCTGTAGCGATTTAATAGAAACAAGCGAAGGCTGTACAGAGGGGGCGCTTCAAGCGCCAAACCAAGGGTTTGCAGCGCGCCGATTCAACAGGGCAGTAGTTTTTATACTTCTTTACTTGAAGATAATGGTTCTACAGCTTATGAGTGCATCAATGTTCGGGGTCTAGGTGATGGCCAGTTAAACGGAGACATGGCTGATATTCAGATGTATAACACTGCGTTAACTTTAACTCAATTAACTGAAGCATATGATTTAGGTTACGCCGGGTTGCCAGTTACAACAAAGGGATTAGTGGCGTGGTTGCCGTTAAGTGGCAACACAAATGATTACAGCGGGAACAATAACAATGGCGTAGCCACAAATGTCCAGCGGGTGTCGCCTTAAAACGCATTGCTTACGCTAAAATCAGCAAACAAAAGCTTTAAATAATGTAAGGTTGATTTATAATATAATAAAATTGAGGCGAAACTCAAGAGTCGACCAATATGGCAGAAACAAAACCACACATGAATTTGATTTTTGTAGGGCACGTAGACTCGGGCAAGTCTACGACTGTAGGAAGACTTCTTTATGAAACAGGAAGCTTCAGCGAACAGGACAAGGCAAAGATCCAGAAAGAGATTCAAACACTTGGTAAAGTAGACTTCGAATTTGCTTATTTCTTAGATACTTCGGGTGAAGAGAGAAAGAAAGGCGTGACTATTGACCTTAGCCACCAAAAGTTCGTTAGCGACAAGTATGAATTCACGATAATAGACGCACCAGGACACGTAGACTTCATTAAGAACATGATTACGGGGGCATCAGAAGCAGACGCAGCCGTTCTGGTCGTGGACGGAAAGGAAGGAGTAGCACCACAAACAAGGGAGCACACGTATCTTATTAGAGTATTCGGTATAAAGAGCCTTACTATCGCGATAAATAAGATGGATCTTCTCGGATATGACCAGAAGAGATATGAAGCGGTGAAAGAAGAAATAATGAAGACTGTAAAGATCTCATACCCTAATGGAGACAAGTTTAACTATATTCCTATCTCCTCTAAAGATGGAGTTAACTTGGTTAAAAAATCAGACAAAATGCCATGGTATACGGGACCAACTTTGCTAGAAGCTCTTAATGCGTTACCTTTGCCAGAAAGACCGACT
>DAHXLI010000002.1 GCA_027366075.1 Candidatus Parvarchaeota archaeon
AGTGCTCGTATATTTTCTTAAGTTCGTCTAGATCCGCTTTTTCTCCGTACTTTGCCTTATAGGCTTTAACATATCTTTCTGGTATTTCCATGTGTCTTTATATCTTAAGGTCCCCTTTGTCGCTGGCTGAAACATCTAGGCCGTCTTCACCATAAAGGAACTGTATTATCTTCTTGCCTAGTCTTACGGATAAATCGTTGCTAACTTTAAGGTCCTGGAGTGCGGACGACAGTCTTCTTTGCATGTAACCAGATATAGGAGTACGTATTACGTTGTCCATTAAACCTTCTCGGCTACTGGCTGAGTGAAGGAAGTATTCTACTGGGTTCAGGCCAGACATGTAACTTGCTGTAATGAAGCCTCGTGCTTTAAGCCCGTTGTCTCCCTTCATTGAATGAGCCGTAAGCCGTCCTTCGAATCCATTGTTTATTCTCACGTCTCTAAGAAGCTGCTGCCCTACCGCACCAACTATCGGTATCAGGTTTGTAACGCTTCCCTTTGCCCCTGTTGTTATCATAGATTCAACGTTGTTGTTTTCCTTTTGTATGAATGTGTCTATAGCGTTTCTTATCCGTACCCTGATCTTATTTGTCAAGCTAAGTACCTTCGCTTCGCTAAGTTCGTTATAGTCTTTTAATAAAAGGTTCGCGTCCTTCTCTCCGTCTGCGATTATTTCTGCTATGCTGTTGTATGCGACTTTAGGCATGTCAAAGTCACTTAGGTTAACGCTCATTCCGTATTTTAGAAGGACCATTAGACCGAGACGCCCGGATTGGTCTATAAACCTTGCCGTCACGTCGGACCCGTACCTCACAAATAGGAATTGTAACAGGCTTCCATTTTCTTTACCTATAGTCGCACTGTCTATGACACCGGTTTCTAGCTTGCCGTTTTTTATTTTAACGTAGCTTTCCTCGTCTTTTGTGATTTTAAATGTTGTACTGTTGCTTTCAAAATTAAGATCCTTGGGCAGAATCATGCTAAAGATTTCTCTGCCGGAGTATTTGTCTTTTTTAAGCGATTGTTCCGCACCTACGTTTACAAGGAGGAATTCCGCGGTCTGCCTATCGATAGACATGTTACTCCCAGTAAGCATCGCGCAACCCGATACATAGTCCTGCGCTGCGCCTATCAGTGGCAAACCGTGTCTTGGAGAAACTATGTTGTGTTTTATGTTTATTATCATATCTGCCTCAGCTAGGGCCTCTTCATTCTGCAAAACGTGGATGTTCATCTCGTCACCGTCGAAGTCGGCATTGTAAGGCAACGTCGAAGCAGGATTTATGCCTAAAGTATTGTAAGGCAAAATTCTTGCGTAGTGCCCCATTATAGACTGCCTGTGAAGCGATGGCTGGCGATTGAAAAGGACTATGTCACCGTCCACAAGATGTCTTTCGACTATGTAGCCTGGTTTGAGCTCTTCAGTTAAATTTTCCACGGTCAACTCAGTTATTTTCTTTTTTATCCCATCTGGCGTTATAATGTAGTTTGCACCTGGATAAGAGTTGAAATTGTTGATTAAAACTTTTAGTCTATCTATGTTTATATCGGTAACGTATTCTGGGAAAGTTATTTCTTTTGCAATCCTTATCGGCACACCGACTTCGTCCAATCTCAAGAAAGAATCCGGCGAGATGACGGAACGGGCCCCGTAGTTTACCCTCTTACCTAGGACCGAGCCCCTAAACCTGCCTTCTTTTCCTTTTACCCTGTCTTCCAGAGTTTTAAGCTTCTTGCCGGACTTATGCCTGGCTATCGGTACCTGAGCGGTGCCATTAGAAATAAAAGTCGTTATATGATATTGCAATAGGTCCCACAATTCATCTATTATTATCTCTGGAGCACCGGATTTTATATTTTCTGCAAGCCTTTGGTTGGTCCTTACTATATCGGTCAGCTTGTGAGTCAGGTCATCCTCGCTTCTTTGTCCGTTCTCGAGCGTGATGGACGGCCTTATAGTAATTGGCGGGACTGGCAGCAGAGTTATCACCATCCATTCCGGTCTTGAATGGTCTGGGTCTAGCCCCATAAATTGCAAATCGGAATCTTTTATCTTTTCCAGTCTTTCTAGGACATCCACGGGGGTCAGCTTCTGACCGCCGTACACGAACGTGTATGGTTTTTCAAGTTTTGTCTTCTGTTGTTTCTCTCTACAAAATGGGCAGATTGTAACGTTCTTTGCATGTTTTATCACGGCTTTTATCGTTTTGGTCCTCTTTTGATGCCCTTCGCTGGCTTCTATAGCTACCAGGGACTCGCTAAGCTTCTTAAGGGAATTCTCTGGGATTAGTATCCTCCCGCAGGCATTGCAGGTGGCGTTTACCAAGTTGTAAATGTAAGGCACCATCTTTATGTTAAAAACTGGACTTGCAAGTTCTATGTTACCAAAGTGACCGGGGCAGTCTTTTATTGTGTTCCCGCAGGTTTTACATATGAGGCCCGGGTCCGTAACTCCCATCCTTAAATCAGAAAGGCCCCCGTCTATGGGAAAACCATCTATATCATATAGCTCAGAGGATGTCACGGTCACTGAACTCATCTTTTGTATAGTTTTAGGAGACAGCAATCCAAATTCTATTCCGTTTATCTTGTTAAAAACAAAGTTCGAATCTAATTTCATACTTTTTTACCTAGCGCTATTTTTGGGTATATACCTATCGATTTTAGTTCATCTAATAATATCTTAAATGACGCCGAGACTTCGATTAATTTTATCGGTGCATCTTCTCCGTCGAGTTGACAGTAACCGGTCCTCTTTCTAACGTTATAAACAGAAATCATGCCGCATTTACTGCATACTGGAATCGATATCTTGTCCGAATCGAACCTCTCCTTCAAAGACATCGCTGCACCGTAAGCAACGAAACAGTCTTTCTCCATCTCTCCTAGTCTTAAGCCGCCGCTCTTTGATTTACCTTCAGTAGGCTGTCTTGTAAGGAGCTGTATAGGCCCTCTTGCCCTAAACTGTATCTTATTAGATACAAAGTGCTTCAATCTTATGTAAGCCATATCCCCGACGAAAATCCTGGTCTTCATCTCTTCGCCAGTGATCCCATTATACATAGTCTCCACACCGTTCTCCCTGAAGCCGTAAGAGTGAAGTTCTTTTCTCATCGATTCCTCATCCTCGCCCGTAAAAGGCGTACCATCTACGTATCTGCCGCCCAGAGCACCTACCTTCGCGCCTAAAAGCTCTAATAAGTAAGCCATTGACATACGAGTCGGCAAAGAATATGGCGAGAATATCAGATCCGGTATTATACCCGAATAAGTAAACGGCATGTCTTCTTCGTCTAGCAGCATGCCTACCACCCCTTTCTGCCCGCTCCTTGAACCAAACTTATCACCTATTTCGACTATCCTTTCCTGCCTTACCTTGATTGAAACGTATTTGTTGCCGTCTGCGGTCGAAGTTAAAAATACATTGTCTACGGTGCCGCTCTCTCCTGTCCTGCATTCTACCGACGATTCGACCTGTTTCTGAACGCCCAATCTAAACTTGTCTATTGAGGAAACGAATCTTGGCGGTGAAACCCTGCCTATAAGAACATCTCCACTTTCTACTTTCGCCGACGGAAACGCTATCCCGTCTTCATCAAGGAATTTATAAGCGTCTTCAGATCTGTAGCCTATAACATCTTTGTCTGGAACGGTTATCACGTCACTCTGGCCGCCGATGTATTTTGTCTCTTCGATCTTATAAGGCCTGAAGAACATCGCCCTAAATAAACCCCTGTCCACCGAAGATTTGTTTATTATTATGGCGTCGTCCATATTATAGCCAAGATAAGAAACGACCGCAACAACTATGTTCTGGCCAAAAACGTGGCTCTTAAAAGATTCATTATCGTACATCTTTGTTTTTACTATCGGCAACTGTTGGTCTATCGCGATCATGGAATCGTTATCCATCCTTATAAGGTAATTATTTGAATAGATGCCTACTCCCTGCTGTACACTTTTAACGGCAGTAACATTCCTGTGCGCATTACTGTGGTTTATGAAAGGCAACAGGGCCGCCTGAGTACCAAAAACTGAAAGGGGAGTTATTTCAAGATGAGTGTGCTGTGGAGTCAAATCACTTTCATTAAGCGCTACATACGCGTCTTCCTCTTCATCTGCATCTAAGTATTCTATTTTTCCGGATTTTACGAGCGTATCCCATGTTATGTGGTTCCCTTCCAGTAGGTTGATGTCCTCTTTTGTCACGAGGGGTTTGGCGTTCTTAACGACTATTAATGCTCTGACAAGCCTACCTCCGTCGGTGTTTATCATTACGCTATCGGTCTCAGCTCTATACCTCACATTAAGGCTTGCTGGAAGCACACCTTCTCTCCTGTCACTTATGAGGGCTTTAGCGAGCTTTGGACCATCATCCGTTCTTCCAGATAGTCTCCCGTTTACAAAGACAAAAGTCATATTGGTTTAACCTCGTAGTCCTTTAATTTTTTTACTACATCGTTTGTATCCACATTTTCTTCGGATATCTTAGCGAGCAAGGCTATATTTTTAGTGAGGCCTATCTTAGGGCCTTCTGGTGTCTCTACCGCACAAAACCTTCCAAAATGCGTACCGTGTAAATCCCTCGCCCTGTAATTTTCCCGGTTCGAAGTAAGCAATGATTCTACTTTTCTTAGATGTGATACGGTCGAAGGGAAGCTTCTACGATCTAGGTGCTGTGTTATGCCCACCCTTCCGCCAACCCATTGACCAGTTGCTAATGATGACCTTAACCTAGACGTAAGCTGGTCAGAAGTAAATATATATTTAGGGCTTGGGACTCTGTCTTTCTTTATCCCCCTCTCAAAATTATATTTGGCATCATTTAAAACCTGCTTGAAAACGAACCTGAAAAGCATGTCTAAGTTGTAGTTCTCTGCGTGCAGTCTCTTGTTCGAATAATGATCTTTGTCTACCTCTTTCTTTGCTATCGCGTAATTAAGAAGCCTTGAGACGACATAAATAAGGTATTCCCCTTTCAGCCTTCTTGATTCTTTATCACGCCCTAAAAATGGGAACAGGAGCGCGTCTATGTTTAGTTCCGCTGTTTCGACAGAATGAACTGAATGAAGAGATTTGCCTATGTTGTCTAAGGCGTCCTTCTCGCCGTCTACGTTGAAAGCTACAAGGTTTATGTCTATGGTGTTTTCTATGTCTTCGTCGCCCTTAGAGATCTTTTTTATCAGTTCATTTTCGCTGGTGAATCCTAAAGCTTTTAGTAAAACGATTACCGATACTTTTTTAAGTTTGCCAAAGCTTATGTATAAAAGATTACTGTTCGATAGCTGTATCGAGTGCGGGACTTTTATGTTGTCGGCATCGGCAAAAATCTTTACGGCATAAAGAAAACCTTCTTGGCTTTCCTTTCCTATCAGAAGGTTATTCGGGGCGAGGTCCTCTGTGGTTATTATTATCCTTTCTGTGCCGTTTATTATGAAATAACCGCCCGGGTCATTTGGATCTTCTTTTAATTTTATGAGGTCCTCTCTTGATAAGCCATAAAGATTACAGAACTTAGATTTTACGACTATGGGGATCCTGCCTATGAAGACTTCTTCTTCCGCTACCGTCTTTTTATCCGCCAGATAAGATATCGAGAGCATCATCGGTGCATCGTATGTTAAATCCCGTATCCTGGCCTCCATCGGCGTAGTCGACCTTAAGATGCTATCTGCTTCGAGTATGTCTGGCTTTCCTACGGTTATCTTGCCTAATTTGATTGAGAATTCGCCTACTCCTGTTGGTTTTATTACCGGCTCTATAGTTGATTCGCTGTCTATTATTTTTTGAAGACCGTGTTCTATGAAGTATTCAAAGGAAGATATGTGGTGCGCCGCTACGTTATTAGACTTAATTGCTGCTTCCAGCAGCTTATCACTTGCAGACTTATCCATAAATTTACTTAACTACAAAACGATAATATTTCGCATCGCCGGCGGTTTTACTATCTCTCGTTATTTCCAACACGTTGCCTTCGGTCGCATTTAATTTCTTGACGGCCGGATCGGTAAGCTTGATCTTAGGTAAATCTCTGGTGACAACCTTAAATTTGTTTAGAATAGCCTCTACCTCTTCTTCTTTCATTATACGATATTTTGGGGACAGGCGACTTATAAAAACATCAATATCCAAGCAGGTAACCTCTATACAGATTTACAATTAGTAGAGGTGATATTTTTAGTATATAAAGCTTTCGGTTTTGTTGCGGTTTTACGCGGATGCAAGATTAAGCGGTTTTTAGCTGTTTTGGCTCATTGCCCGGCGGAACAACGAAGAGGTTATTTTATTGTCGCTCTGCTTTTTCAGTATCTTGTACATTTTATCCGCGCTAAATGTATAACATAACATGAAAAAAGACAGGACTATGCTGGCTCCGAGGTAGATGTCTAAAAGGCTTAACCTAGCGTTGAAGAGTAAATAGATGAATAGCGCAAAAACCACCAGATAAAACGAGAATATTGGTAATATTTTTATGAATTTTCCTTTAGTAAGGTTAAACGAATCTTTAAGCCCTTCGGATAAAGTTATCCCGCCGTTATGGCTTTCTATATTAAAGAAAATGCTTTTGACGCCAAAATAAAATCCTGGCGCTATCAAAAGAACAAACCCACCAAAAACCAAAAACAGCTGTGCTATCGTAGCTATAAGAAACTTTGGGAATTTTATCAGCGCCGTAAACAGCGAGTCTTTGAAATTTACAGGCACCTTGAATTCTAACCTCTTTTTAACTTCAAGACTCAAAGAAAGAAGGTAAAAGAACACAAAAAATTCAAGTACGACGAGTCCGAGGGCGGTCGGTATTACATATGACGGGTAGATATTGGTATAAGTGTTGCTTGCGCTTACAGTCAGATTTAGAAACAGATACAAACCTACATAAGTTACAAGAAAAATTGACAGAGCCATCGCAACAAAAACTACGGCAACTTTTGGCTTTATTATAGATGATAGACCTGAAAATATCGCCACGGCTGGATCGGTCTCAAAAATGGACGGGGTCATAATTAAATTATAACTTGGGTTGCTTATAACCCTTATTTATCATAAAACGCGATTTTTATAATATCCTTTCCTTTCGAATTTGCAATATTGGTAAATCTGGCAGCGATAACATTGCGGTGCAGTAGGCCTGCATATATCCTTACCAAAAGTAACTAACACGTGATTTGCTATCATCCTCTGACTAGGCTTCAATATGCTTTCTAGGACGATCTGAGTATCCTCCGGCTTATTGCCTTTAGGGACTATCCCCAACCTTTGTGATATTCTATTAACGTGCGTGTCTACAGGTATCGCTGCGACGCCAAAACCCCAGACCTGCACCAAACTCGCGACTTTTGGACCGACCCCGGGCAACTTAAGGAGTTTCTCCTTAGAACTTGGCACTTTGCCATTGAAATCATCCAATAGCATATTCGCGGTCTTCTTAAGTAGTTTCGCCTTTGTTTTGTAAAAAGATACCGGGTAGATTAGTTTTTTGACGACACTCGTATCCAGTTTTGAAAGCTTTCTAGGAGTGTTAGCTATCTTCAAAAGCCGATATTGCGCGGGAAAAGTCGTTTCATCCTTTGTGCGCGTCGAAAGAATGCCGTGCACTAGGATATAAAAAGGCTTCATCCTCTCGATTTTTATCTTGTATTTATTATTGAGCACTGTTAATATTCTACCTAGTTCTTTTTTTCCCATGCCAAATCCATTACAGGAATACAGTATTATATATGACCGAATCTTATTAAATTAGTTTATTAATAAAAGAATATGAAATACGCAGCGAAGGAAGCAGGTATAAAGTACCTAACTGAAAAATACGACATAGATTTTGACAGTATAATTGACACTATACGGGAAAAAAAGTATGATAAAGTAGCAATACAGATACCTGACGGTTTTAAAATGCATGCCTTGGATATATCAGATTTCATAAAAGAAAATTCTGGGGCAGATGTATATATCTGGGGCGGCAGCACGTATGGCGCATGCGACGCCCCGACCGGACTTGAAAAATTGGGGGTAAAGATGATAATCCAATTTGGGCATGCAAGATTCCGCGCGGACGAAATGAAGAAACCTTCAGAGATCATAAAATGAACAGGATAGGTATAGACGAAGCTGGGCGGGGCCCCGTTATCGGTCCGCTAGTTGTAGCGGGCGTGAGTTTAGACAAGGAAACTGCGGATAAGTTCAAAATGGCGGGCGTAAAAGACTCGAAGCTCCTTAGCCCAAAGAAGATATTTTTACTAGAACGCTTGATCGTAGAAAACGCCTCTGGGTATATGGTAAACGAAATAAGCCCCGCCGCGATAGATTCCAGGTTCAAGGATGGGACAAACTTGAATTTTCTTGAATTGGACAGGATGGCTGAAATAGCAAATAGTCTTAGAGGGGAAACTGTAATAATAGACTGCCCAAGCTCTAACACCAAAAAGATAAAGGCGTTTATGGCTAAAAAGATTCCAAATAAAGAACTCATAGTCGAGAATTATGCCGACAAGAATTTCATTGAAGTGTCTGCGGCTTCGATAGTGGCTAAAGCCTTACGGGAACATGAAGTAGCCGCAATAAAAAAGGAACTTGAATATGATTTTGGAAGTGGCTACCCATCGGATCCGCGCACCGTAAAGTTTCTAAAGATCATAAAGGAGAACGGCCTTATCATGGAAGAAAAATACAGAAAAAACATTAGGGGCACTTGGGCTACGTTAAGAAATCTGGAAAATAAAAACCTTCATGATTTTTTGTGAATCAGTTTACTTATTAGATCTTTCGGTATAGGCACTGACCTCCATTCATTCTTATCGATTGCTACCTGGGTTATATAGCCCTCACAGAGCAGGTCTCCGTCTCTTGTTATAGAAAAATCGAATCTTATGGCTTTTTCGGAAATAAGCCTTGGAACTAAGCCTACCCTTATCTTGTCCCCCTCTCTGGCGGACTTATAGTATTTCGCATTAGATTCTACAACTACAAACCAGATGTTGTCGTTTATGGCAGGAAATAGTCGACCCGCGCGTTCGTAGGAAAACTGTTCTAGCGCATCAGTGAAAAATCTGTAATAACCTGCGTAATGTACTATTCCTTGTGCGTCGGTGTCGTATATCCTTACCATCTCGTCAAAACAGAATTCTTCTTCCACCCCCATTAAAGACGCGTATAATTCTTATAGATATCGCTGCTAGTCGATATTATCGCATTTCGAAGCGAAAAAGAGTTAAATTTAGCGGGTTCAAAGATTATTTATGAAGTTTATACATGTTGGTGATACGCACATAGGCAATGTTTATAAGAACGACATAAGGAACGAAGACGTCAAAAACGCCTTTAAACAGGTAGTAGACTCCGCGCTAAAATATAACGTGGACTTTGTCGTCCATTCTGGTGACCTGTTCAACGAGGGAAACCCCGACCTCGGGGCGTTGCTATTCGTCACAGATCAGCTCAACAGGTTAAAAGAATCTGGGATAAAGGTTTTCATAGTGCCTGGGTCTCATGATGTCGGGATGGGCGATGAAGACAGCATAGTGGAGCTATTCGATAGAAACGGCCTGCTGATAAACCTAAACTCTAAGCGTTACATATCCAATGAAGAATCTGGCTTTCATCTTGAGGGAGAGACATACCGAAACGCGTTTTTGTGCGGGATAAGGGGAAAAAGGAGCAAGGTCGAGAACGAAATCTTCAAAAGACTAAAGATAAAAATCGATGCGAAAGCATGGATAAGGATATTCATATTCCACCACACAATTTCATCGCTTGGAGAGCAGTTTAAAGACTTGGACACCGAAAGTCTGCCTAAAGGCTTCGAGTATTACGCCGCGGGACATTGGCACGGACATAAAGACAATATTAGCTACGACGAGGGGATAATACAATACCCCGGTTCAACTGAATATTGCGATGAAAAAGAGATGGTAGATAATCCCAACAGAGGATATTACCTGATAGAGTATGGTGAACAAGGCATAGAAAAGATAGAGTACTGTTTATTAAAAACGCGGGAAAAAACTATAGTAAGAATAAATGCTGACAAAAAGTCTGCCGGCGAGATAGAAAGCGAGGTCATATCAGCACTGAGCAAGAATCAAGGCAAAACGCTAGTCATAAAAATAAGCGGCAAGCTCTCTGGGAAAAGGGGGGATCTAGACTTAGGCCGTATAAAAAAAGAGACCGCTGAGTTAGGCTATTCCTACACCAGCATAAATACTGCAAAGCTTGTAGACGATGATGATAACGTCGTAGAAATAAAAGAGAGCGACCTAAACAATATAGAATCTGAATTTCTTAAAAGTAGGGGATATAACGATGACGCAATCGCTTTGGCAAAGATGCTGATAGAAGCGACTGCGAGCAAAAGCAGCTCAGAGTCAATAAAAGTGAGAGCAGAGGAAATTTTTGATAAATATGATAATAAACGTCCTTAAACTAGAAAATATAAGAAGCCATAAAAGCTCTGAAATAATATTTAGAGACGGGATAAATATTATAACCGGGAACACCGGCAGCGGCAAGTCTTCGATCCTGATGGCTGTTCAATACGCCTTGTTCGGAAAGATAGGTGAAGGCGCGGGGGAAGGCAAGCTACTTCTTAGGCGCGGTTCCACAAAGGGCATAATCACATTAAATTTCACTGAAGGCGGATCTGAATATTACATAAAACGCGGCTTAAAAAAGGTAAAAGAAAATGTAAGGAACGATGACGAAGAAAACGAAATTAGAAAAGACGGCAAATTAATAGACTTGCAAAATCGTGCCGCCGACCTGAACAATTACATATTAAGACTGCTAAAAATAGAGTCTTCAAATCCCATAAAAACTTTTGAGACAATAACTTACATAAAGCAGGACGAGCTAAAAGATTTGATATTTGATAGTGGTCAATCTAAACAGGAACACATAGATCAATTGCTCCAGCTTAACAAGTATGCAGACACTTTTGACAGGTTAAAAGAGGTTATAGACAAAATAAAAAATGAAATCGAAATAAAAAGGATAGAAGCTGCACTGAGCGTGGATGCAAACGAAATTATAAGGGTAGAGACCCGGATAAAAACACTAGAAGCATTGAATTCAGAAGACTCTAAAAAAATTATTGAATTAAAAAACCAGATAGATAACAACAAAATAAGACAAAATGGGCTGGATGCGGAGCTCAAAGATTATACCGATCTAAAAAATAAGAATATACGACTAAGTTCAGAGAGGGAACAAAAGACAAGCGCAATAAAAGAATTTGAGAAGCAAATCTCATCACTAGAAGTCGACATATCCGCTAAAGAAAGCAGCATAAAAAACGTAGATGACGCCGCCTTATCAAAAAATAAGAAAAACCGCACAGAAATGGAAAGTTTGCTCAACGAATTAAGGTCTAAACAAAAGTCAGTTTACGAGGCGTTTTATAGGTGCGAATCGGATCTTAATTCTGAATTAAAAAGAGTATCAGATCTAGAAAAAGATAAAAATTCTGCGGCCAAAATGAACGAAAAATTATGCGGCGAGCTTCAAACATTAAAGCTTCTTATAGAAAAATACAGCGTTGGCATACCGACGGAGGAGATGGCTGGCAGAGTGTCACAAATGTACAATTTTATTTCCGAATTAAAAACTGAAAAAATTAAAGCGATAGAGACGAACGTATGTCAGATTTGCGGCGAAAGTTTCTCGGATAACAAACATCTTGAGAGAGAATACACAAGTAAAATCCAGAGATACGAAAATCTTATCGCAGATTTAGAAGCCAAATCAAACGAGGCCCCGTCTGCGAAAACAAAAAGGGAGATGGAGCGAGAGCACGACAGATTGTCGCTTGAGATAGCAGCTAATAAAGAAAAACTGAACAAATCAGAAACTGCCCTAAGCAAACTGGATACGAAAGACTTAACTCAAAAAACGGCGGCGTTAAGGGAGAAAAATGATAGGTTATCAGAAGAAATCTTAAAAATAAGAAAAGACGTAGTTAAATTAGACGAAGAGATAGAAGGCGTGGAACGCATAAAAAAGACGATTGGAGAGATTGAGGTCTCGAGAGCAAAATTAAACTATCTTAAAGGCGAGCTTCTAAAAGTTACGCGGGACTTAAAGTCGGTAGAAGAAAATCTAGCTAAATTGGGTTTTAACGATAAAGATTTCGAAACTAAGAATTCTGAAGCTAAAGCCGTTTCAAATGTAATATCTGAACTTCTATCAGGGTGCAGAAGCGTTCCTTTTTGTCAACCAGTTCTGAAAGGGTTTTTTTCTTTTCACGGTTGATTTCGAAATCCACTTTTTTGCGGTTATTTTCTGATATCTCGGCATTTCTAGTTTCTACACCACTTTTTATCCCAGATAGCATCGAAAGAAGTTCAGATATTACATTTGAAACGGCTTTAGCTTCAGAATTCTTAGTTTCGAAATCTTTATCGTTAAAACCCAATTTAGCTAGATTTTCTT
>DAHXLI010000011.1 GCA_027366075.1 Candidatus Parvarchaeota archaeon
AGAGAAGAGGACGGGACAGGTGATAAGCGTAACTGGAGACAAAGCGCAGATCATGGACATGGAGACATACGACGTTTTTGAGACCACCGTTCCAGAAGAACTCAAAGAAAAATTAACCGATGGCGTTCAGGTCACTTATTCCGACTTAATGGGTCAAAAAGTAATAAAAGGGATAAAGTAAGGCAGAAAAAGTCTTAAATATACGCGTTTCTTCGAGTTTATATGGGATTGACGAACTGGTATTCCGCTCTTTCAATGAACCAGTGGTACATGTTTGCATTCGCGATTTTATTGGGCGTTTTGGCGGGCTTTGCACTGTCCAAATACTTGGATAAGGACCATAAGGTGATAAAATTAGACGGGGCGCAGATTCCGACGCTTCTTACAGTTTCCTTGTTTATAGAACTTGTAGCGGCCATCTACCTTCTGGTATTTGACACAAATCTTATGACTTACGCGCAGCTTCACTGGTTAGGCCTGCTCGTATTCGCAGCAGTAACTATAGCATTACTTGAAATGCACCTGACTTCTAAAAGACGCCTTGCAGCCTTCGGTTTGATGGTATGGGGGTTATTTGGTGTCGTTGTTATGTTATTGGATGCGGGGCTCAATCTCCCGTTAAGTGGCTTCGCAGGGGCGATAGGTGGGACCGCCGGCTGGCAATACTTATTTGGGTTTGGCGCTATAGCAGGTTCGACTTTTGGAGTTTCATTTGCATTCACTTTGCTATTAGTTTTCTCGGGAGTAGTGTTCGTAGACGGACTCTTAAAATCTCTTAAGAAACAGAAGAAAATAAAGCGGTAGATTAACCGTATCTTTCAATGATTTTTTCTTATGCTTTCTGCTAGCAATGTCTATCGCAATAGAATCTTTCAGCTTTAATTTAAAGGAGGTAGCGCCTGCATTCTCCATGGCATGTTTGACGCTGCTGGCCTTGGGTATCGCAAAAACTTCCTTTTTCGAGATTAGCCAGTTAAGTGCAATCTGTGCGGCGGTCTTGCGATAGTCTTTCCCAACCTTAGAAAGCAGATCAAAAAGTTTCTTGTATCTGCCCATAAAAAGTTTCCCGTGCCCAAGCGGGCTATAGGCTATAACGCTTATTTTCTGTTTTTTACAGTATGGCAGCAGTTCTTCTTCTGGGCCTCTCACCATAAGGCTGTATTCTACCTGATCCGAAACTATCTCCTCTTTTTTCATTGCGTTCTGTGCGGCGATAAGCTGCGTCTTGTCGAAATTACTCACGCCGACGTACCGTATCTTTCCGCTTTTTACCAGGCTTTCCATCGCGCGCATAGTCTCTTCTATTGGTATGAACTTATTCGGCCAGTGTAATTGGTATAAGTCGATTTGTTTTACGCCAAGATTTTTTAGGCTCTTATCACAGGCTCGTATAACATCATCGTAGTGAAAGTGAGCTGGCCATACTTTCGTTGCTATGAATATATTTTTGGCTCCCTTTATTGCCTTATTTACTATTGGTTCGCTGCCATATATTTCTGCGGTGTCTACGAAGTTAACGCCGTTTTCTATTGCAACCTTTATCGCTCTTATTTCTTCAGGAGGATTCTTGCCAAGCTGCCAGGTACCTATACCTATAGAAGAAAGTTTTTCCCCAGTTTTGCTGAGTTCCTTGTAGATCATTTACTTTGGAGTCTCCCAAGGGAAGACTATCCATTCAGATATCTCTTGTGTGTAATTGTCTGGTCTAAACTCACTGTGAGGTTTTAAGATAAGTGATGTCGTGATTATTTTTTTAGGGTGGTATCTCTCATTTAGATATCTTATCGCAAATTCCATAGTTTTGCCTTCGTCTACAATATCATCAACAAGCATTACAGTTTTGTCTTTTATATCGGTATGCAAGTCGTATAAGAGCTCTAGTTTACCTCTAATTCCATCGGCAGTGTAAGATTTTATCCTTATCGAATCCCATTGAGCGCCCAAAGAATTGGCCAGATATACAGAAATCGGAAGGCCGCCCTTTGCTATCCCGATTACTACGTCGATCGTCTTTTCATATCTTGATTTTAAGTCATTTGCGAGTTTCTCAGAAAGAGCGCCGAATGCTTGCCAATCAAGCAAGATTTTTTCTAGTCTCTCCATATTTTGGTATCAAGATCCTAATATATAAGTGTTTACCCCTACTGGCGGCGCCCCCGCCTTTATATCTACTGGATAGGTAAAAAAGATTTAAATATAAAAAACAAACCCATAAGATATGGATTTATCGCAACAGACAAAAGATTTTCCAGAAACTTTCTACGCTTTTGTAGAAATCCCGGCAGGCAGCAACTGCAAATACGAATTTAAGGAAGACTTAGAAGCGGTCGCGCTCGACAGGGTTCTTTATACCTCGATGGTATATCCGACTAATTATGGCTTTATCCTGAACACAGAAGGAAAAGACGGTGACCCAATGGATGTATTGGTCATGTCTTCAGTTTCTATAGCATCCGGCATAATAGTGAAATGTAGAGCTGTGGGTGTGGCAGAAATGAACGATGAAGAAGGCTCGGATAATAAAATACTGGCTGTGCCAGTAGATAAGGTTGACCCGGCAATGTCGAGCATTAAAGACGCCACGGATATCCCAGAACACACGAAAGAAAAACTTAAGCATTTCTTTGAGCACTACAAGGAACTTGAAAAAGGAAAGTTCATGAAATTTTTGGGGATAAAGGGTAGAGAAGAAGCTTTAAAGCAGATAAAAGAAGCAAAGTTATAAATAATTTTTATAACGTTCATGAAATTATCAGTCCTATTCGAGAGAATTTTCGCTAGGCGTTGGATAGCTGGGCCTAGACTTAATGACGCATTAGACACTGTAAGAAGATTAAATTCGCACGGGATTTCGGCACAAATAAATTACTTAGGCGAAGCATTCAAGGAAAAAAACAGAGTAAAAGAATCCGTCGATATGTATCTTAGGATTATAAATGAAATAAAAAATAACGGCTTAAAGGCAGATGTGGCTTTGAAACTCTCCGAAATAGGACTTGGGATCGGCGTAGGTTTTGCTCGGGAGAATTATTCAAAGATTGTTAATGCTGCATCAAGCAGGGGAGTTTTCATATGGATAGACATGGAAGAGCACGAGCTTGTTGATAATACTTTGTCTATCCACAGAAGTTTTATCAAAAAGGGAAACGTAGGCTTATGCATACAGGCTTATCTTAAAAGAAGCCAAGTAGACCTTCAGAAAATAGTTCGGCTCGGTGGCGTGATAAGACTTGTTAAAGGTGCTTACACAGAATCTACAGAAATATCTTATAGGGAGCCGTTAAGAACCTATAACTATCTAAAATTAATGGGCTATCTTTTTGCGCATTCCAAGAAATTTATGATCGCTACACACGATACAAACATGATAAAGGCCGCTTTGTCATCGAATAAAAAATACAAACGTAAAGTTACTTATGCAATGCTTCTCGGCGTTAGAAACAAATACGCAATCGAGCTAGCAAAAACCGAACGAGTTTCGATATACGTGCCATTTGGGGAGAGGTGGACAAAGTATGCTTTCAGAAGACTGCGCGAGGCCAGCAATTTAAAACTTATAATAACGTCTTTGATAAAGGAACCGGCTTCAAAAATCTAAATGCTTAGGGTGTGGGCCAGAATAATAAGCGGACTTATTGAGAATACTGCGTTTAATACGATAAAAATTAGTTGTATTCTATTTTTATATAAGACGAACGCCGCGCAGGAGTAGACCGCTATCGCCAGAGAGCCAAAACCCAGTGCGGCGCTTGCGATAAGAGGATTAGAACCATTATTGAACGCATATCCTAGCGCTAAAAGGACGAAACCGAAGCTTCCAACCATCCCAATCGGTTCCTTTCTGTAGTGCTCTATCTTGTAAAGATATGCGACCATTATTATTGCTACAAATAGCGTGATGGAAAGCGCATATAGCGCGCTTACAGTTATAAAAGCTACTACGATGCCAACAAGCGCCACAATCTCTAAAGCCTGCAATACTCTCTGGTTTGACAACGTTGTTACTATAAACAACAAAAAACCCGCAAATAGGAATAGAAGTCTCTGTTGAATCGAACCAAGGTTAAGAAATGATACCGCGAATATCAGGATTAGCATCGCAAATATGCCGATATAAAAAAGCAGGTCGTCTTCCTTTTTTGATTTTTTATTCATAAAATACTTAGAAACTCCGAATTTAAAAAGTGTATTTCGTGAAATACATAACCGTTAAAACTTTTAAATTGCGTTTAAGCTAATATAGTACTATAGCCCCGTAGTATAGCGGCCAAGTACTCGGGCCTCTGGAGCCTGGAACATCGGTTCAAATCCGATCGGGGCTATATTTCTGCGGGGATAATGCTATTACCCAAGAAGTGTACGGTCAGTTACTCTTGTAGGAATACGACATTTCAGGATAATTTATTTTGGTGTCGGTTTACTTCTGTGGAGAGCTATAATTTCTTTTCTTATCCTATCCTTAATCTTCTTT
>DAHXLI010000013.1 GCA_027366075.1 Candidatus Parvarchaeota archaeon
ACTGATAGCCGGGTGGATCGGAGTATTCATGGTATCTTCCGGCTTTGTTCTCGGGGCGATAAACAGGTGGATGGTAAATGACAGAAAGCGCGCGATAGGCAGGATAGGATGGCTTGCGATAGCGTTGGGCATAACTTTCGTTGGGTTGAGGGTCTTGGAGCAGCAGCCTATTTCTTTATCCGATTTCACGACGACAGTATCGTTGGCGGGCATAATAGGCGGATTGGCGGCTGTGCTGGTTTCTGAGGGCTTTGAAGCCTTATTGGAATTGCCTTCCATAATCAGCCACATACTTTCTTATACGCGTATCGTAGGGATACTGCTTTCGTCCGTCATACTCGCTGAAGTGATAAACACTGTCTTTTTAGGCACGCTTAGTGGCGGCGCAGGCCTGATCGTATTTGGATGCGTCATACTTGTGATGGGCCAGCTGTTCAATCTGATGATAGCTATATTCGAGTCTGGGATACAGGGAGCAAGGCTTATCTACGTGGAGTTCTTTTCGAAGTTTTATACGGGCAACGGCGCGATGTTCGCTCCATTCAAAATATCCAGAAAGCGCACCGCAATAAAGAGCGACCAAAGTCCAGAAAATAAGGAAAATTAGTTTATATTAAACCAACTAGGGCATTGCTACTACTCTTGCTTCGCCAAAGCTATCGAGTATCTTATTCGTCGTGGAATTCGGTAGGAACATATGGCTGCCGTAAAACGTTCCCATTATTTCTGGGGGTAAATATAATGTCGTCACGTTTTCGTATACGAAAGCGATGCCGGCTAAGAAGTCTTTACTTGTAGAATTTACATCAGATGGGACATATACCATGTCCGTGCCATTGTAAAATACCGATGCATTTATCGCATACAAAGTAGGATTGTTGGGGAAGTACGCCACCGCTATATACCCGACATCCGTAGTTTTATTTGCTATTATCTGACTGGAGTTGTTAGGATTAGTTACAGAATAGCTTACATAAAGCTGGCATTCTGCGAACAACTCGGTACTGTTGGAATAAGCATCGCAGTTTCGCTCATCGCGGGATACGTTCCCAAACACATACGAAGATGGAAAGACGGTTACGTTGTAATGAAGCGGCAGGCCCACACCCGAATAAAGCGATTTCAGAAAGTTTAGCTGGTTCATGTCTATAAGCACAAAATCGGTGTTGTTGTATCGTTTGCCGTCGAATAATATCTGCGCATATTCGGAGTCGTTGGAGATTACCTGGTTGTTGTTTATCATGTAGCCCTGGGCGAGCTGGTAGTATATGGATGGTACTATTATAGTTTTATTGGAATTGACCGCATTGAAATATTCGAGAGCGTACGCTACGTCGCTTGGCAATTGTTGCTGTACGCCGCCCGTGGACGTGTAAGAGAAAAGGAAGTATACCACTACCGCTGCGGCAAGGACGATGAAGACCGCCAAGGATAAAAGTTTTATGTTGATTTTTATTATCATAGAAATGTCTACGATTAATCCCGGTTTTCCTTGATCTCTTCCTGTGGTGCGGTTTCTTCGGTCTCTATCTCTTCTGTAGATCCGGTCGCGTGCTCATCTGTTATAATCTCTTCCTGCACTGCGGGTGCCTCCGCTACTGCTGCACCTTGAGTTGAATACATCGCGAATTTTCTCTTCGTTTTCGGCGTTGACGCCCTTCTTATGAATTTAGGCATTCCCTTATAAAGCCTAGAACCATGAATTTTTTTTGCGCAATCCGGGCAATAGTAAGCCTTTATCCCGTCTCGGAAAAGATAGACTGAGCGGTCCCTTCTCGTGAGCTGGCCGCACGAAGCGCATCTTACGCTGCTAGTTTTTCCGCGCCTTATGTTCTTTCCCATCCACTAATCTATATCTAAGTATTATTTATACGTTTATTTTTGTATACGACACGCAAATAAAATATTCCAAAATACGCTGGCTCGCGCAGAAACTTCATGCCCGTCTCGGCAAAAAGTTAAATATAAACCCGCACAAGATTACTTATGCCAATCCACAGTAAATCCCAATCCGCGTCCGAATACCTGTTCGTCTATGGCATGGCGCTGGTAATAATCGTGATAGCCGTAGCGGTTTTGTATCAATTTGGAGTCTTTTCTATCGGTACGACCACGATATCCAATTCGGTCACTGGCTTCACGGGATTCGTGGTTTCGCAGGAGTGCGTCCCCGGCGGGGCGCTTACCTTGGATATAACAAACGACCAGACCATTCCCGTCGAGATAACTTCGATAAACGCCACCCCTTCGGGCTCGTCCGCGGTTTCTATAGGCTTTTCAGTCATACTGCAGTCAGACCAGTCGCAGCTTTTCTTTGTAAGAAACGCATGTTCATCGACGACGAACAGCCGGTATTCAGGAACGGCGTCTATAAGTTATATAACGGGGAGCACGGTCGACCCGGGGCCGTTCAATTCTAGTGGCACTTATGATGGGATTTCCCTTGCAAGCTATGCTCCTGCAGAAGTCGCGAATTTTACGTACTCAAATAACGGATATATTGAAATCCCAAATCCGCAAAAGTTCTACTTTGTCAGCGGTGTAACCGTCGCGATATGGATAAACATGCAGAGTGCAGGAACGAACTACGATTCAATCTTCACGAAAACTCATGGCGCAGGGAGAACGTGGTGGTTTGGTATAATACCCAACACGTATAGCAGCTTTTTGAATTCCAATGGCGTTAACCCCGATATCTATGAGAATCTTGCGATGAGTACGAGCACATGGTATTTTGTGGTTCTTGAATACAATTCTACGACCGGGCGCTCGTGGTACCTAAATGGAAATAAAGTTTACGTAAATACCACTGAAACCGGCAACACTCTCAACAGTACAAGTGTAGTTTATCTGGAAGGCGACCCAGGCTGGGGAACATTAAATGGAAAAGTATCAGACGAACAGGTATATTCCTCTACACTAACCACAGCACAGGTGCAAGTATTGTACTCAGAGGGCATCGGTGGCGCCCCTCTCTCAAGAGCAGGTCTAGTCGGCTGGTGGCCTTTGGACGGGAACGCAAACGATTACAGCGGAAACGGTAACAACGGCATTGCATCCAATGTACAGTGGGTCTCGCCTTAAGAATTGTCAGCGCATTTACCACAAGTTAACTTAAATTTAAAATAACTTCGAGCGATGCCGCTAGGAAGCAAAGACATAAAAGCATAAAGGAGAATAATCATTAAATGGAGCCAAGCAACGACACCGTAAAGAACATCGTCGAACTCAGGGAATCGCTTAAGATATTCGACCAGCGGCTTTCCCAGTTAAAAGACACTATCCGGATGGTCGATCAAAATAACATAGACAAATACAAAGAGATAAAAGAGGCTTTGCAGGGCATAATGTTGACGGCTTCCACAAATAAGACAAAAATATTGGAGCTCGAAGATGCGATAGAGCGCATGGAAAAACAGCTGGAAAGATTCGCAAAGCTGCAGGATATAAAAGTTATAGAAAAGTATATGGAATTTATTGATCCCTCAAGGTTTTTAAGCAAAGAAGATGTTATTAAAATCGTAGACGGTTACATGTCTAGCAAAAAATGGAGTTAAAATATGAGTCTTTTAGATGCGTTCAAGAAGAAGGATGAAGATGACGTTCCTGATGTATCTTCGATGGTTAAGAGCGGGATGACGGAACAGGACATCATAGACAACCTTAGACAGCAGGGATATGACAGCACAGCTATAAAGAATGCACTTATAAATGGAAGTATGAACAACGACCAAGGCACGCAGTCGCCAAACCACGGCCAGCAAAGGTCGGCGCAACAGCAAACTACAAATTTTAATAGTTTTCAAAAAGTAGACTCGGCGGCGGCCCCGCAACCTGTCCAGATGCCGCAGGTACAGCCAGTGCAATTAAACAGACAAGAGTCTTCCAAGCAATCTGGGTTGAGCGAACAGGCATTGGACACGATACAGCAGGTGCTCGAACAGATAATAGAAGAGAAATGGGAATCATCGTCCTCAGATTTGAATTCCGTTAAAACTGTTCTTAAAAGTACGTCTGGAAATCTGGATGCTCTAAGGGACCAGATGAACAAACTTGGCCAGAGGATAGACGGCATACAGAACGTAATGCTAGGCAAAACGGAAGAATACAATAAGACGTTATCTGACGTTAACGTAGAGCTCCAAGCTTTTGAAAAAGTGATAGACCGGCTCATACCTACAATAAGTGACAGCATAAAGGAACTTAGGGACCTTATAGACGATTTAAAGAAAGCTAAAGCGTAAATCTAATTCCTATCCGCGTTTCGTAATCCATGGCAGCCCAAATTTATTTTTGGAAATGATTTCTTATAAAAGCTGTAAAAATTACAATGTGAAAGGCATAAATATTAGATTCCTTCTATATTCTACTGATTATGGCAGCACAAATATCAAGTACGGAACCTAGTGGGGGAAACGACAATCTACCAAAATCCGCATTGGAACAGCTGATAAAAAGTATAAAGTCCAATTCGCAGATTGAAGGAGAAGTCGGGTACCTGACGACCGTTGACAAATTAAAGACAGCCGGCTTGCAGAAATCTCTAAAGGATATTACCCCAGAATACGCTTCCGAGCTGGCAAAGCAATTAGGCCAGAGTCTTTACGTTGTCGATTTGTCCAGCAAATCTCTTTATATCATACATGAAAAGGGGATAGACTTCGAGGCAGACGCCGAAAGAAAGTGTGCGCTTCTTTACAATGTAGCTGACAGGACCTTTTCAAAAAGACAGGACTTTACAGGTTATGCTTGATTGATATGACAAACTCTTTGGATAGGATATTGGAGAATTATTCGCAGGCCTTGCCAGAAGGAATAAATTACAGCAAAATGGACGGATTTTACAGCGCCGCATATCTTGAGTCAGCAGGTTTTCCAATTAAGTCGGCAACAATTAGAGAATATCATGACATACCAAGTTCGCAGGGCCCATATTCAATGTCTGCTCCAGAGCCGACGTATCCTTTTAACGCACCATCGATGCGCTGAACGCCCAATCTTCTAGACAAAACAATAGCTGCGCAGGTAAATGCCACCGTCGAATTGATTTCCGAAATATATCATCCTACGGCCGGTTGCGAAGTAAGAATAGTCTATGATTCTAAAGAATTAACATTACAGGCAGTCGCACATTTAGACGTCTCAAAAATAGTATCGGCGGAGGCATGCACACTAAATTTGAACTTATGCCGACGAAATGCTGTGATGCACACGTTACTTTACAATATAAAAGACCGTGGGAGAAAGACCAAATCAAAGAAAAGCGGTATATTCTTAATGTCCGCTAAGGCGTAACTCTGTCCGGCGTCCTAGGTAAAAGAGTCGCTTCGGCTACATTTTCCAGATCAAGCATCTGCTTTACTATCCTCTCTAAACCGGTTCCAGAACCACCATGTGGTGGGACGCCATATCTAAAGAAATCAAGATAGAAACCAAACTGTTCCGGGTCCAGACCCTTTTCCTTGGTTTGTTCTATAAGGACTTTATATCTGTGTTCTCTTTGGGCTAATGTGGTTATCTCTAGTCCCTTATATATCAGATCGGCGCGGAACGTGACTTCTTTGTTTTCTGGCTTTCTCATGTGATAGAACTGTGCGACACTCCAGGGGAATTCTGTCAGGAAAAAGAAATCGCTTTCGTATCTTTCTTTGACATATTTGCCGAGCACTCTTTCTCCTTCGGGGTCTACATCATCGATTACGGTCTTTCCATAGTCTTTGAGTATCTCGGCGGCTTCCTTCATAGTAATTCTTGGAAAAGGGGTTTTTGGAGTTTCTAACTTTACACCGAACGTCTTAAGATCCCGCTGGTTAGTTTTTTCTACGTCCTTGAATATTGCTATCATCATGTTTTTCCAGTCGTATATTTTGACAGGACTGTTTATCTTGCGCAGTCGCCACAATTCTATAAACAGATGATGATGGCGGGCGGATTCGAAAAAGTTTTTGAAATCGGCCCGGTGTTCAGAGCCGAACCGCACCACGACTCGAGACACCTTTGCGAATATACCAGCGTAGACATAGAGATGAGTTTCATAAAATCTTACGAAGACGTGATGGAAACGATGGAAAACATGA
>DAHXLI010000004.1 GCA_027366075.1 Candidatus Parvarchaeota archaeon
CAGTTTAGTTTTTTCGATAAATTGTATACCGCTATGCCGACAAATACGAAGCCAGCTGTCGCTATCGCCCAGCCTATGGAATTAAACGCGAAAAAAAGTATCAATACAGAGCCAATTATGCCAAAAAGGCTTATCCTCTGCGCACTATTCAGGGCTCTTCTAGGGCCGATGCTTCTGCCACAATGCCCGCAGAAATTTGCGCTTTTTCCGTTTTTAAACCCGCAGTTCGGACAAAAGTGAGACCTTTCCTTCATAACGTCTGAATAATATTTTGGCTTATAAACTTTTGTCGGTTTTTATAAAATGATTTATATAAGCAAGTACGGTTCTGTCTATGGGCGTAAAAAAACCGCTTAAGATATTGCTGGTGACCCCTTTTGGAAAGGAAGTGAAGTGGCAGACCGGCCTTGGAGTAATAAAGTACGGGGTTTCCATCGCCAAGAACATGAAGGCTTACGGCGGTCTGGACTTCAGAGAAGTATCGATTTTTGACCTTGGTGGCTTCTTCCACCTCCTCTGGATCGGATTAAAATCCATATTTAAGAGGGAATTTGACGTGATCCATTTTACTGAGCCGACCTCCGTACTTTTTTGGATATGGATAAGGGCAGGGAAGAGGATAGTGACCGTGCACGACTATATCCCGTTCAGCTTTGATGCCGCGGAGATGAGGAAGTACGGGATCCGCGGGTTTTTTATGAAGCCGGTAGAAACCATATTCAGGCCGTTTTTTGGGTTCTGGGGGTATCTTTTTGCGAGGGCTGGGATGACGCTTTCGGACGAAATAATATGCGAAACTTACGACACCGTAAAAGACCTCGTAAGACTGGCCAGCGTAAAGAAGACGAAATGCGTCATCGTGCCGCCGATGGTAGAGCCGATACCTATCCATAAAAGAAGACAAAAAAAGACGATAATCGGCCATGCAAGCAGCTATGCTTTGAACAAGAATGTCGGCATGCTTTTAAGCGCATTCGAAAAAGTCGACGACCCAAATATAGAACTGCATCTTTACGGGAGTGGTTTTCCATATAAAGTAATAGACAAAAGAATAAAATATTTTGGTTTCGTCGACAAAAAGACGTTGTATAAGGCTTACAATTCCTTCTCGGTGTTCATCTTGCCTTCGGTCTGGGAAGGCTTCGGTTTGCCCATAATAGAAGCAAAAAGCTGCAAAGTGCCGGTCGTTACTTACGCAAAGGGCAGGATCCCTTCGATTGTCAAAAGGAACACTCTACGATTCCGCAAAATAACCGTGGTCCAAGAGCCTTCAGACGAGGCAGCCGAGAATGAAGTGGGCCCGCACAAGCACGCCGCAAAGCCGCATAAAGCGGTGAAGCGCAAAGCGGCAAAGCACCACGTCAAGAAGAAATAATTTTAACCTATCATATGGCACACGAACAAGAAAGACCCAAGGCCGTTTTTGTACTCCTTTTAATAGGCGGTATATTTACGCTGTTGGGAGGGCTGTTTGGTCTTTCGGTTTCGTTGTTCGCTGCATCATTATTGTCAGCTGCAGGTTTTGGCGCATTCGTCGGATTCGGCGCATTAGGGATAGCTACCGGCACATTAGGAGTAGTTTGCGGCGCATTAATGATCGTCGCCGCAGTGCGCATCAACTCTACAGACGCCAACCAGATAAGGACGTGGTCTGTGATAGGTCTAGTCTTTACGCTCATCGGGATAGTCTCCGGTGGCGGCTTCGTAGTAGGCTTCATACTTGGCTTGATAGGAAGTATAATGGGCTTGACTCGCAAAGCGTAAATTTTAATATAATGGGTCGTGATTTTCTCGTTTGTCTAGTCTTTATTCTAAAATAAAAGATGGGGTAGCTGGGATTTGAACCCAGAACAACCTGAGGTCTCGACTAATTCCCAAGTCAGGTATCATAGCCAAGTTAGATCACCACCCCAACACTATATCATTTTTATGCGCTGTGATGTAATAAATTACTATCTGTGCATCTCAAAGCGTTTTATTCGACGCAATGTGGCACGATTTGATAGATCCAGTTTTGTAAAAAAATAAACCCTGTTCACGACGCGTCTAAGTTTTGTGGCCGCGTCATAACCGATGGTTCTCGCGCCGTAGGTTCCTATCCTAAATGAGATATCAGCTAACTTTCTTATTCTTAGTGAAACGTCAAAATCTTCGCCGCCATTAATAAAGTTTTCATCAAATAACTTTTTATTTTGCGTCTTAAGAAAGTCGCGGCTAAATGCACAGAAATCCAGAATATTAGCGAACTTTACCAAGCGTTTTGGATAAATAATTCTAGTTGCTCTCATATAGAAGGGGCCTCTTTTATTTAGAAAAGTATATTTGACTCCAAACTTATCAAACAACCCGCCCATCAACCTATGTCTGTGTGAAAATTTCGTGGCAAGTCTAGAAAGCAGAGTCCTCCTTGCTATTTGCACTATTCTTTGGTCGTTAATGTGAAACGCCGCGTCAAACTTAGTATTATCTATATCTTGTAATTCGCCCACCAGTTTAGAAAAATCATCAATCTTATACATATCATCGTTGCTTAATACTACCCACTTAGGTTTATATCTCATAGCGTAATTTAGGCCGACATTACAGTTGCGAGAATAATTAAAAAACTTATCGCTTGCCCCGCCACTCTCTACGAAAATTATCTGTTGGCCTCTGAAGATTTTCTTGCAGTTATTCGCATATTTACCATTGTGATCTGCGGTTAGAACGACAACTACCACATTTCTTTTGCCATTTATTTCGTATATCTTTGCTCGCCCGTGTGGCCTATTATTAGCCCATTTTATTAATTCTCTAGGCGTATTGAAATAAGAATAAAATTTCATGACGTCTTCTGGGTTCTTACTTGTGAATAAACGGTTTAACTCATCCATACGCGCATAGTATCATAGCTAAGTCGGATTACCATTCCAATATAACTCTATATTCGCGTCCTTTTTATAATACTTTTAATTTTCAGGGTCTTAAATATTTAGGGTACCTGTTATTAAAATAAATAAAATTAAATAACTCCCTGCATCTCCTGGCGCCCCCTCTTGCGAGAGAGTTTCCGCCACCATTCTTGGACCCCACCATAAAATTTATTTGGGCATACCTTTTACTTTTACAGATAATGGCGGATAAGTCATTATCTTCCCCACCGTTTATGTAAGTTTCATCGAATACTTTGCCGCCGGAACGTTTAACGAAGTCAAAGCTAAAAACACAAAAATCTCCGAGTATGAACAAGTCATCAACCTTTTTAAATATCATTCTCATTAAAATCGTTCTTATGCTGTCCTTTAAGCCGCGGCGGTTTAGGTTGTAAATGAGATATTTAGAATCAAATTTGCGCATGAGACGACCGATCTCTAAGTGCGGATACCCTCGCAAACGACAATATGCTATATACATAGTCCAATCCCTGACCCTTGCCATGTTGTCTGGGCGGGAATGGTAGTAGCCTGGGCGTGGGTCTATAAAGACCGTGTCTATTTTCTTGCCGTCTAACTTTTTGAGTTTATCTCTCAATATATTCAAGTTTTCTATCTTGTACACGTCGTCATTAGAAACGACGACCCATCTTGGCTTATATTTCAATGCATATCTCATGCCGACATTGCAATTTCTTGCATAGTTAAAATATTTATCTCCAAGCCCGCCGCTTTCCACGAATATTATCTGCTGGCCTCTGAATATCTCTTCGCAGTCTTTAGCCATTTTACCAAACCGATCGGCCGTCGGGATCACTATTATTACGTCCTTTCTGCCATGCACTTCGTATATCTTTGCCCGCCCGTGTGGGCGACTTCTAGACCATTTTATTAAAGCATTTG
>DAHXLI010000040.1 GCA_027366075.1 Candidatus Parvarchaeota archaeon
CGCACTGGCAATGTTTTTGATGCTCATGTTCTTGCCGTTCATACCTGGTCTTAAGAAGCTGCCCGATAAGTTTAAATTATATAAGCTGTTTTGGAACAGGTTCACGAATCCTGCACAGAGAAAGAAACGCAAGTAGATCCAGATGCAAAAATCGCATGCGCTACGCTTGAGCCAGACATGATTGATTTCTTCTCTGCTCTAAATATGGACACCACATAAGTCAATAGTATGCGGTGCCGTCAAAGGACACTGGCTGGAGGCAGTAAAGAATCGTATCATATACGCCGCTTTTCAGCACAGAGAGGTAGTAAAAAACGCTTATAAATAACGAAAACCAAATTTAAATGAGATAAACTATGGGGAAAATGAATTTAGTAAAGCGAATGGGTTTAGCAGTAATATTGTTCGGAAGCTATTTTGCGCCAGAAGAAACGCCGATGGATATGGTAAAAAGATTGCAGAAGAAATATTCTAATTTAAGGAACCCCGGCGACCCTTATCATCAAGGATTTATCGACGGTATACCATTTGGGGAGAAAAATGGGTTAAGCGATGGAATGAAGACGTTTCCAGAACCAAGGGATCCATATACGCCGAAAAAAGTAACAATACCGGGAATGCCAATTCAGGAATACGCACTTAACGAATATACGATGGGATTCGCAGATGGGCATAATGAAGTCTATGATACGGTCTTTGGCAGAATAACACGTAAAAGAACCAAGCAATTATTATACGGCGATGATTCGAATATCACTTATTACCCATTTGGTAGTTCGGACGGTTCAAACGGCGGAAATCCAAATGCTGGCACATACCAAGGCGAAGGTCACATGTAGACTGGGAAAATGGAACGATCAAGAAGTGTCAAACGGGTAAAAACTTAGAATGATGGAAACTTCAAAACAAGAACAGGAAGCGGTAATCGAATTAAGGCGAGTATGTGATAGACTGAAAATATCAAACGACATTTTCAGAGAGGCTCTAGATTTTTATAAAAATTGGTTATCACGAGCTCCTAAGACAAAATCTTTAGCTACCGAAAAAAGTGTTATGGCGGGATGTCTACTCGTAGCACTTAAAATACATAGGAAATTAATATCAAAGGACGAGATTGCCAATGCTTTCAATGAAAATGTAATAGGGGTGGCGCTGGCTTCGCATGTCATATGCCGTGCTGAAGGAATAAGCGAATCAATTTCATCACAGTTTTCTGCGGGAAAGGACAATCTTAAAACTGCAGTTGATGTAATTGGTATGAATCTTAACCTTTATGGGCAGACCATAGCGGATGCGGAAAAATTGGTAATAGACGCATATAATTTTGGAATAAAAAATGAACATTGGATGTACTGGGATATCGCAGGGGCATCTATTTTTATTGCTGCCAAGAAAAACGGTGAGAAAATAACATTAGAAGAGGTCGCGAAAAGATCAAAAACTGATAGTAAATTTTTACTTAAGAAAGTAAATGAAATAGCCAAAGCAATTAGATAAAGAGGAGGAGATTTTGTAGACTGTCTTTCAATCGACAGTTTTTCTGATATTAAAGATTGCTTTTGACTAGCCGGAGCAGTTTCTCTATTATGTCGTCAATTTTGGCTTTATTTCTATTCAAAAACGCTGGTTCGACGAAAAATCCCCTATATACAATTCATTCCTTAATTTTCTAAGCTCGTCTATCAAGACTATCTCCGCTTGGGAGAATTCCTTATGGTTATGGGACAAGTAAGCGACTAAAGCTTCGTGGCTTAGAGTCTTATAGCCTTCTACCGCCATTAGGCCAGTTATGAGTTCTTTTATTATCTCGTAATAGTTTTCGACAGAAATGGACGTGAAGTCTGCTTTGTTTTCGAGTAACTTTAATGCGTCCCTCCTTATGCCGACCATTTTCACTATAGATCTTGCCATCTCTTTATCTTTAGAGACTTTTCTGACTGCGTCTTTAAGTTCTTCCCAGTTTTTCATGCGAATGCCTCCAAATATCCGTATAATTTTATGCCGTTTGTTATATTATTGCGAAGTTCTTTGGACAAGGAAGAAAAGTCGTTAGTGGTGTGCAGGCTTATTTTTCTGCTTAGCAATTTTTCAAAAGTCGCAAGGTCCACTTCCTTTTTGCCAGAAACCATGAAAATATCGATGTCGCTACTCTCTATGTCCTCCCCCCTGGACGCAGAACCGAAAAGGACGATGCAATCTGGAGTGAATTCTTTGGCTAAAAACTCGACAAGACCAGAATCATGCACCGTCGTTATGTTATAAGCGAGTTTTTGGACGTTAAAGGCCATATTCCCAGAACTAGAATAAGTTTCGTAAATCCCCTCCTTTGCTCTTTTTATTAGCCCGTCTTTTTCGAGCTTATCCAGGTGCGCGCTTACCGAAGGAAGTCCTAGTTTTAAAATCCTGCTGATTTCCCGCTTATGGAACTTCTTAGTGGGCCGCTTAAAGAATAAGGATAATACCTTATATGTGTTACAATATTGTATCATATGATATAATTATATATCAAGTGATATAAATAGTTATCTGTCCAAAGCTGGTAAAGGTCTAAAATTCGGCTACCGGACTCGGTGAATTTTGTCGTGAGTTTACCACTTGAAGTCGTGTTACCAGAAATCTTCAAAATAGAATTAAGAAAAAGAAAGTATAAAGGAAAGGAAGACGCTTAAACTAGACCAGCGGTTTAAATGCTATCCGCTTTACAATCTCTGAACTTGGAACCCCCATGTAAGTAAAACTACCGCTTAAATTCCCTTTATCAGAAAAATTGTATAATCTGACCCAGCGTATCGCCGATTTTGGTACTTTGTCGGCCCCGACTTCTGCTTCTATCATCGCATCTGTAATTTCATTGTCTCGACAAGAGCAACCAGATTCATAGCACGTTCTCCCGAGCGCCAACTTAGACGCATCCACGTTTAACATCAAAGAATATACTGGCGCGCAATCGGCACTGAATCTTTTAGCGACACCAGAGAAAAGACTAAGAGGTATAAAATCGTATTTGCCCGTCCCCGCGGGCCCATAATCGTTCATTGACTTGTACGAAGGCAGTATCTCATTTGAAGCCTGAGATATGACTTCTTCCAGTGGTTTTCTGTCTGGAATTGTGAAGCCACGATAAATGGTCCCTTGCTTTTTCTAACAACAGCGAAGAAAGTCCTTTGCCATTCGAAGTCGTCCTATAAATATTATCATATCATACTCTAATGATAAACTTACCAATGTATGGATGAGAATCCCAGACAAAGCCGGCTTGAAAAGCTTTTGGAGCCGAAGGAAACGAAGCCGAACGGGCTTCGACAGCGTTTTCCGACGATTTATTCAGTTTTTTCAGAGTTAAAGACATCTTCGAACAAGATACTAAAGTTCGTTTTCTCGGCGGTAGCTTTGGGCGTGTTCGACGCCTCCGGCGGCGCGAATGCACTGCATTTCACTCAAGCAGGGGCGGCCATTCAGAATTACCTGCCCGCCGAATTCCAGGCTTACTTCCCATTTTTTGGCGCGCGCTTCCTTTATCAGACGACGCTTGTTGCCTTGGACTGCGGTTTGGCGATGTGGAGCCTGCAGGATAACAGATGGCGCAAGAAGAGAAATCTTATGAACGCATCTATGACAGCGCCCCACGCAGCTTGCATGGACTATACTTCCGCAGCTATCATGGCTGGCAGGATAGATGTCCTGCCGCTGCCAAAGACAGATTATAGCTGGCGCATAGAGACTTATGCACATACCCCCCTGAGCTGGTTCGCCGGATGGGTAGATGAACCTTCCAGACTTATCCCGGGCGCGATACAGGGCTATGATCTCGCGATATACGTGACTATAGGCTATGTCTGCGCGCAGGCGCTCGTAAGCGGTTACAAATACTTTAAGCTAAAAAGACTTAGCGCAAACGATTGCAGCCAAGCTCTCGAGTATGGATAAAAAAATACCAAAAATAGGACTTGTCGGATTTCTTATAAAGAAAGAGACGGGTAGAGGCGTTATGGAATATAGTTTTAGACTCCATAGAGCTTTTGCGAGAAGAGACAAAGATGTAGAAATACTCGATCTGCTAAACCCTAGCAAGATTTTGTCGCGCGTTTTTTCAAATTTATTTAATTATGGGCATAGAGAAAACACCATATATCATTATGTCGACCCGGCGGCCGCATCCGCCAAATTTTTATTTGGCCGAGGGACCGCGGTCGTAACCGTGCATGATCTTGGTTTCCTTAGAAGCGAGTCTTACACAAACCCATTTAAATTATACTCGGGTAACATAAAGTCGCTTTTTTTGAAATCCGAAGAGCACGTCTTTTCTCCTTTTATAAAGATACTGCCGCTTATCGGCATATATGAATCTACCCACAACAAATGTTTGTTTATATTTGTAAGCGACTCTACAATGAGAGACTTCTTAGAAAGATTTAGAATAAGCCGCGAACGCTGTTTTGTGATACCACCAATAATAAGCCCCAAGTTCAAACCGCTAAAAAAAAGCAAAGGGAAAAAGATGATAGTCGGTCATATCAGCAGCTACGCTCAAAACAAAAATGCCGGGGCTCTTATAGACGCTGTAAAGAAAGTGAAAGATAAAAACCTAGAACTTCGCCTCTATGGAGGGAAGATGCCATATAAAATAAATGACGACAAGAGGATAAAATATTTTGGCTTTGTAGACGAAGATAAACTTCCAATTATATATAATTCTTTTGATGTCTTCGTTTTCCCTTCCGTTTTTGAGGGTTTTGGCATGCCGATTATGGAAGCGAAGCGATGCAAAGTGCCGGTAGTCACATATGCAAAAGCGGAATTGCCAGACGTAGTAAAAAGAAACACTTTGCAATTCAAAGACCAGGCTGACCTTATTGAGATACTAGAGAAAAAGAAATGGAAAAAAGTTAATCTAGAAATGGCTTATAATGACACTAAAGGGTGCGAAGAAGGCAACGTTGTAAATGAAATAATAAAGGTATACAAGCAAGCGCTAAACTCCCGATAAGCTTTCCAACATTCTTGCGGCAGTGTAATTCGATGGTTATTTCGGAGCAGAAAGTGGTTTAAAATACTATTTGAATTATAGTATTGATTATGCGCATATCAAGTCTTTTTAGAATTGTTACTTTAATAATAGGCATCATTTTCATACTTGTACTGATACTCAGCTACAATCTTAGTGGCGCGATAGCAGCGTTTTCTCACCTAAAGCCAGTTTACGTATTACTAGCCGCGTGCGCGTTCATCGCTTATGTGCTTTTAAGATATCTCCCATGGGCATACCTTATAAGAAAAATAGAAGTGAAAATAGGGTCGCTTCACAGCTTCCTAGCTATGCAAGCATTCTTTAATTTAGGCGTAGTCCCTTTAGTCTTTCAGGTAATCCCATTCGAATATTTAGAGAGATTAAAGAAAAACATCAGGTTTTTCTCTGGAAGCATGATACTGTCTACCGACATTGCAGGGTTTTTTGCCATAATCTGCTTAACAGTAATAGTATCGATATTCATCTCGGCATATATCCCGTATCTGATTGCGCTTCTCGCAGTAGTCTATTTAATAATGTCCTTACTTGGCAAACGAAGCTTGATGAAGCGCGCCATAAATTCATTAAAAAAACTAGACTTAAGATTAAAATCAAAAATAATAAAAGCAGGCTTAAGATATTTTCAAACGCTTAAAAAGACAAGAGCGTTTCTTTCTCAAAAAGATATACTATTCGAGACGTTGGCGTTCATGCCAAGCTTGATAGCGGAAAATCTAATTGTATATCTCATACTCGTAGCATTCAATCAAAACGTTTCATTTTTTCAAGTTTTATTCTTTTTCTGCCTGGCCGACATAATAGGTATGCTCTCATTAATACCTCTTAGCATGGGCTCCCTCGACATCTCGTTTATAGGGTTCATGGCGGCATTGGGAGTTCCCGGTGCGATAGCACTTTCGACTATATTGATTTACAGATTTTTTATGAACATGATATTACCTGCATTCGGTTATATTTGCCTCCTATGGCTGGGATTTTCGACTAGAATTAAGCCCGCGGGTCGTAGGAGAGTTTAACGGATAGTCACAAGAAATGCTTAAATTCTGGTTTTGTTTTGTATCCCTTATCAACTATGTCGGAAAAAAAAGGTCTTTCGCATCCAAACCGAAAATATCTGGTTAAACTTGTGTCTGCCAGTTTTGCAGACCACAGCGGCGTCGGCATAATAGAATACGGAGTTAGGCTTCTCAATGCTCTAAAGAGCGAAAAAAGCGAGTTTGAAATATGCGAAAAGGCGGCAGTAAAAGGCAACGTTTTCAACATGCCAAAACATCTATACAAGGAGAAGCCCCCAAACCCAAGAGCTAATGATAAACCTGACTTAACGCATTATCTAGACCCAGGCTTCATCGTTTTCGATGCTCTTTTTAGCCGTCAGAATTTGAGACGGACGACTTACGTAGTGACGATGCATGATTTAGACGTTTTCAAGATCATAAATTTAAAGGCGATGATAAAAGAATATAATGCCCCGCATAATCTTTTAAGAAAACCGCTGATGTTCATATCTACCCCCTTTATAACTTTTACCAGAATGGTAACAACAAGCTTTGTCATGAAATATGCCAAGGCAATTATATGCGTAAGCGAGAAAACGCAAGATGAAGTCGTAAAAAGATACAAAGTCTCTAGAGAACATTGCCCGATAGTATATCCTATAATAGCCAGTTCTTTCAAACCACTTCGAGTCAAAAAAGACGCTAAAAAGACGATAGTCGGTCATATCAGCAGCTATCTTCCAAACAAAAACGTAAGGATGCTGATAAATGCATTCAAAAAAACAAAGAATGAGAATCTAGAGTTAAGACTTTACGGCGGACAACTGCCCTATAAGATAAGCGACGATAAAAGGATAAAGTATATGGGTTTTCCAGCTACCGGAGACCTTCTAAAAATATTCAATTCCTTCGACGTTTTTGCGTTCCCTTCTTTATGGGAAGGCTTCGGCATGCCAATTATGGAAGCGAAGAAATGCAAGGTTCCCGTAATAACATACGCTAAAGGGAACATAACAGAAATCGTAAAGAGGAATACATTACAATTCAAAGACGAAAACGATCTGGCAAGAATACTTGATAACAAAGCGTGGAAGACAGTAAATCTGGAGAAGGCGGCGAACGATGCTAAAAAATGCGACGAGAAATACGTAGCAGAAAGGACGCTTGATGTTTATAGAAAAGTTTTAGGTGAAAATAGTCTTCACTCCAATAGATAACCGGTACTTTTACAGTGCAATTAAAATTAGCATTTAAATATCAAAATATGAAAATACTAGTTACGGGCGCAGCCGGGTT
>DAHXLI010000010.1 GCA_027366075.1 Candidatus Parvarchaeota archaeon
AGATATGCGCCGACAGACATCGAAAGCGTGCCGGATATCCCTATTATAAGGCCGGCTAAAGCGGCGACTATGTTGCTCTTGTAGATGCCAACTATCCCTGCTACAGACGCCAAGACTTCTACAAGACCGTCATTCATCCCAAAGACTATTTCTCTTACATGAGACAAGATGCCTTTTTCAGCTCGGGATTCGTCGCGGAGTTTCTCATTATATAGCTCATCGGTTATAGCAGCCACCACGTCGTCTAATTTTTGTGACGGGACTATGTTTATTACATTAAGGAAATCCGCCGCAGACGAAGCTTCATAAAGTTCTAAAGTGCTTGCGGTTATAGCCCTGCCGAAGAAAAACCTTAGCATAAGGAACAAGTTCGGGTATAACCTATATTTTCGCTTGATTGGCGTTTTATTGTAAAACTTCAATATGCCTTCCCAGACAAGAAGATGTTTTCTTTCCAACCGCACGAGATTGTTTAATCGGGCCCTGAAAGCTTTGTTTTTTTCGTGTTCCACGAGTTTGGAATAGATCGAGTAATGCAGGTTCTCTTTATTGAAAATCTTCTCGAAAACCGGATTTTCTAGCATACTATCCAGTCAGAGGATGGGACGGTTTGGCCTTGTCATAAAAGCCCTTGTAACTTCTCCAGACCTGTTCTCCGGCCTCCTCAGAAAGGACATCGGTAACTTGGTTTGGATTCATAAAGATGTTATTGTTGCCCTGTACTATGCCGTTGAATTTTACGAGCACGTAATCTCCGTCTTTTAGGTTTGCGCTGCCGACTTCGCAGGTTATTATGTTATTGTCCCACATCTCTAAAACCGCTTTTTTCTTATGGTCAAAATTCTTCCCGCTTTTAGGCTCTACTACCTTAATGACTTTTCCGATGTGGTAGAACTTTAAGTCGACTTTCTTCTCTTCTGCCATATCTTTTAATTACGGGTTTCTGGGATATAAATATGATCGACTTGTGTCGGCCTATAGAGATCACAACGCGCCAAGAAACATCCTTGTAAAAGCGTTAGTTGGCAGGGAACCCGCCAGTATGCTCGTCTAGTCAGGACCTATATTCTTGAGAAAGCAAAGGCAAGTCCAGACGTTGAAACGAGAAGCCCCGTGCGGAAGCTCGGGGTAGTTCACTTAGTAAAGAATATCAAATTCCTTGTGAAGCAACAAGGCGATAAATAAATTTAGTCCAAGTCCAAAAACTCCAATCAATAAAAGTGCTGTGGACAATCCCTCAGGAGCCAATGAAAGATATACAAGCGGCAGGGTGCCTATACCTGCTATTATTAAAATCGCATTACAAGGCACAGTCAAAGTTAATAGTGCAAACGTAAGAACTCCGGCGAGCAAGCTTCCCCTCCACACCAAAAATGCATCTAGAATGTATAAGACCGAAATAGCAAATGCTAAATATGAACTTATCTGGCTTACAAGTAAAAATCCGACACTTTTGAATAACCCGCTTTGAAAGAAAATTGCCTCAATGGCAAGAAATATCCAAAATGCAGCCAATAAGATAAGAAAAATAGCAAGCAAACCGCCAGTTCCCAGACTCCTTGTCATATGATCTGCCTCATCTGTCAAGGCAGCCTCCGCTTCTTTCTACCCTGGTTTTAGTGATATTAGACGCCATATCTTTGCAGAAGCAGTGATTCTATAAAGCACTTATGCACATGACTATTGGTCAGGTGAAAGCTATTTATACCGAATATTCTCTTATATATATTATAGATTTGATGACCTGGAGGTCATCGATAATAACAGTTTAAATATCACTTTATAATTAGCAGTCGGGCTTTATTGAAAGCCTTTTAATTTGATATTGGAGGTAAAAATATGGCAAAAATAGGACCAGCTTCGTTTAAGTATGTATTGCGTGCAAAATTCACTGCAGACAGCCTTATAGACAAGCCAGATGTGATAGGTGCGGTCTTTGGGCAAACCGAGGGGCTCCTGGGCGAGGAATTAGACCTGAGAGAAGCACAGAAAAATGGAAAAATAGGCAGGATAAACGTAGAAAGCACTTCCTCTAATGGGAAAACCACTGGGGAGATAACCATACCCACTTCTTTGGGGATAGCGGAAACCGCTCTGATCGGTGCAGCTATAGAGACCATAGACAGGATAGGTCCGTCCAAGGCGACGGTAACCGTAGATAAAATAGAGGATGTCAGGGTATCCAAGCGTGAATACATAATGAAGAAAGCGCAACAGCTGCTTAATGACGCCCTTAAAGTCACGTCGGTAGACACCACGGAACTTCTACAAAAGCTTTACGAAGATGTAAGGCAGAAAGAGTTCGTAGAATACGGGCCAGAGAAGCTACCAGCGGGACCAGAGGTAAACGATTCGGAAGAAGTCATCGTCGTTGAAGGTAGGGCGGACGTAATGAACATGTTAAAGCACGGTTTTACAAACGTAATAGGAATGAATGGTACAAATATCCCCAAGACGGTGATAGAACTTAGCCGCAAGAAGACAATAATCCTATTCGTAGATGGAGACAGGGGCGGGGAAATGATAATAAGCGCGTTTTCGCAGATGGGACACGTCGATTTCATCGCTAAAGCGCCGAGCGGGACGGAAGTAGAAGAGCTCGCCAAGAAAGAGATAAACCAGGCGTTGCGCGTGAAAGTGCCTTTTGAAGAGTACGATGCTTCTGCTACAGGAAAAGCTAGGGAACCATCGCCAGAACGCAGAGCCGCGCCAGCACCACGGCAGCCTGTAGAAGTCCCTCCAGAGTTAAAGGAAAAGACGCCAGTCCTCATAAATGAGATTATAGGCACCAGGGGCGCGTTCTTAGTGAACGAAAAATTCGAAATAATGGGCAAGATACCCTACAAAGAAGTCGAAGCCGCGATACTTAACATAGAAAACGTATTCATGCTAGTACTTGACGGCTCAATAACTGAAGAGATAGCAAAATCTGCTGAACAAAGCGAAGTTAAGTACGTTATCGGAAGCAGAGTCGCCGGGAGCAGTCAGGCAGTAAAACTACTTTCGTACGAAGACGTAGGATATAGGTACAGATAATGTTTTAGCAAAATATGAAAGTAAGCATATACACGCATAGGGTGGATTGCGACGGCATATGCTCTGCAGCTATTCTAAAAAGATACATAGAAAAAGAACACATTGAGGGAAGAATAGACTTCATAAACTATGACCCGCGAAGTGAACTAGCCGAGATTTTCAAAGAGATAGGAGACTTGGACGGCGAGTCGACTGCGATAATAGCAGACTTTGGCTATAACGGGCAGGTAGAAGCGTTGGCAGAACAGGCTTTTCAAAAATTGAAAAGCAAAGGCGGCAACATAGTCTGGCTTGATCACCACAAATGGGATGACGGCGGAAGGCAGAACCTCTCTAGATTTGCAAAAATAAGACTTTCAAAATCTGACGAATTTTGCGGCGCTGAACTGTCTTTCCTAGAATATATGAAGGACGATAAAATATCCGAAGCTCTTGCAAAGCTCGGCAGAGATGCGGATTTAGACATGTGGAAAACAAACCCGCCAAGCGCTAAATACGCCCTGACTTTGCCGATAGGCAATATAATAACCTACTATAATTATCTCGGCTGGAAGGACAGAGAGGAGAGGCGTAAACTTTTATCTGGTCTAGTCAACAAACTTTCAAAAGCTTCTCTTCAGCAGATACTCACTCAAGATTTTAAACGGCCCATTTGGGACAATGAACTTGAGAGTGACTGGGAAAAATACAGGGAATTAGAAGTATCAAAGCTAGGAGAATGCCTTCAAAGCTCAGAGACGTTCAAATCGGGAAATTATAATTGCTCGGTCGGCTTCGCAGACGATATAATCTCTTCAACCCTAGCTTGCAGGTCAATGTTAACAAAAGACAATACACAAATCGCCTTTGTCTTTTACCAGGACGGTAGGCTTTCTGTAAGAAGAGCCGATTCGAGACCGAATATAAAATGCAATGAAATTGCAAGGCTGTTTGACGGTGGCGGTCACGAATACGCGGCCGGTGGGAATATGGGAATAGAGATACAAAAGCCAGAAGACGTTCTTAAGGCGAAGGATTTAATAAAGCGCAGATTTTCAGAAAAATATAAATAACCTAGCCTATTATTTTTTTGGCTTTCTTATAAAAGTATCCGAAGCCTTCTTTTAGTGAAGAATCCCCAGAAGAGCAGCAGTATTCTGCAACAGATGCGGCGACCGTGGGATAAAGCGCACGTTCAGTCATTTTTGGCACGATGTAATTCTTGCTCATCCCATTCTTTCTTGCGAACTCTGCTAGAGCTTCTGCAGCGACTATCGCCGTCCTGTTAGTGATTCTTTTTGCCCTAGAATCAAGCACGCCTCTGAAAAGTGCGGGGAATATCAGGCTATTGTTTATCTGGTTCGGAAAATCCGACCTGCCCGTTCCTACTATGTACGCTCCAGCCCTTTTAGCCGCGCTTGGAAATATCTCTGGTGTCGGATTTGAATTCGCAAAAACTATCGGTTTAGTGCCCATCGAACGTATCCAGTTCGCTCCTATTATCCCCGGGCCGGGTCGACTGAATGCTATAACAGCATCGGCCCCACAAAACGCGTCTTCTATTTTTGTCAAATCGGAAGTATTTGACCTTAGCAAGACATCGTGTTTCCATATGTTTTCGACTTTCATTTGTTCCAAGTCAGGTCTTTTTCTGCTAAGTACGCCTTTGCTATCTATTAAAACGATTTTTCCTAGGTCCGCCCCATAATCTCCCAGCATGTTAAACAGCGCCAGGTTGGCAGCACCCGAACCGACCAGTATCAATCGCGAATCCTTAAGGTCTTTGCCTACGATTTTAAAGGAATTTATCAATCCTGCGAGAGTAGCGGCAGCCGTTCCCTGCTGGTCATCATGCCATACAGGGACTACTAGCTCTTTCTGAAGTTTTTCGAGCACGTCAAAGCAAAAAGGAGAAGATAGGTCCTCTAAATGTATCCCTCCCGAAGTTACAGAGATCGATTTTACGACTTTAACAAAATCTTCTGGTGACACGCTATCTATCGGTATAGGCACCGCATTAACACCGCCCAATGTCTTGTAAAGAAGCGATTTTCCTTCCATTACCGGCAAAGAAGCAAGTGGGCCTATGTCGCCCAGACCGAGCACGCGGCTGCCGTTAGTCACTATAAAAATAGTATTCCAACGCCAGGTTAGATCATAGGACGCAGCTCCATCAGCTTTTATGGCATTCGAAACCGCCGCGACGCCGGGAGTGTAGACCGTAGAAAAATCTGACAGTGATCTTATCTTTAGATTTGGTTCGATTTTTATTTTGCCGCCGTATTTTTTAGAAAGCTTAAGGGCTTTTCTTCCATAATATGCATCGGAGGCACCGTCTTTCATGCAATAATTAAAAGTTAAAACTAAATAAAAGCGACTTATTCGACAAAAATAAGAAAACTATAAAAATAACTTATTACAATCAATAGCATGCCAAAGGTATTTCTTATATGTCCTGTCGCTAACGCTTCTGAAGACCAAAAAGCTGAAATGATGATGTACATAGAGGTGATAGAAGGCGCAGGATATGACGTACATTATCCACACAGGGACACAAATCAAAAGGACCCTATAGGCTACAACATAATATCAGAGAACCTTGATGCGATAATGTGGGCGGACGAGGTACACCTGTTCTATTCTAAGGGCTCGCGCGGGAGCATTATGGACTTTGGCTTCTCGTTCTCACAAAGAAAACCGATCTATGTCGTTAATAAGGAACAGATTGAAGTCACTTCTGGTAAAAGTTATGAGAACATACTATTAAACCTAGACAAGCTTTACGAGCCTAACATAAAGTATAGGAAGACTCACAGCAGCTGGAAGAAACTTGATGCTATTCGTAATAAACTTAATTGGGCCACGCGATAATTCTGCAGCACAAAGCATTTATATTAAAAAATTATAACTAGATTGTTCTCATGGAATTCAAACAAGTCGGGATAAACGAATTAAGAAAAGGCGATTCTATCCTTGTTGACGACCAATTTCTCTGCAAAGTGACCGACATAAGCCTAAGCGCGCCCGGAAAACACGGCCATGCCAAAGCTAGGATAGAGGCCGTAGGACTGTTAGACGATAAAAAGAGGGTCTTCATAATGTCGGCCGAGGACAGGGCAAAGATACCGATTATAGAGAAGAGGACGGGACAGGTGATAAGCGTAACTGGAGACAAAGCGCAGATCATGGACATGGAGACATACGACGTTTTTGAGACCACCGTTCCAGAAGAACTCAAAGAAAAATTAACCGATGGCGTTCAGGTCACTTATTC
>DAHXLI010000005.1 GCA_027366075.1 Candidatus Parvarchaeota archaeon
TCCAGAGCCGACGTATCCTTTTAACGCACCATCGATGCGCTGAACGCCCAATCTTCTAGACAAAACAATAGCTGCGCAGGTAAATGCCACCGTCGAATTGATTTCCGAAATATATCATCCTACGGCCGGCTACGAAGTAAGAATAGTCTATGATTCTAAAGAATTAACATTACAGGCAGTCGCACATTTAGACGTCTCAAAAAATAGTATCGGCGGGGGCATGCACACTAAATTTGAACTTATGCCGACGAAATGCTGTGATGCACACGTTACTTTACAATATAAAAGACCGTGGGAGAAAGACCCAATCAAAGAAGAGCACCATATTCTTAATGTCCGCTAAGGCGTAACTCTATCCGGTGTTCGAGGCAGAAGAGTCGCTTCGGCTACATTTTCGAGATCGAGCATCTGCTTTACTATTCTCTCCAAACCAGTTCCAGAACCCCCATGTGGCGGGACACCATATCTGAAGAAATCAAGATAGAAACCAAACTGTTCTGCGTCCAGGCCCTTCTCCTTGGTTTGTTCTATAAGGACTTTGTATCTGTGTTCTCTTTGGGCCAATGTGGTTATCTCTAGTCCCTTGTATACCAGATCGGCTCGGAACGTGACTTCCCTGTTCTCAGGCTTTCTCATGTGATAGAACTGTGCGACACTCCAAGGGAATTCCGTCAGGAAAAAGAGGTCGCTTCCGTATTTTTCTTTGACATATTTGCCAAGCACTCTTTCTCCTTCAGGATCAACATCATCTATTACGACCTTTCCATAGCCTTTGAGTATCTCGGCGGCTTGTTTCATCGTAATTCTTGGGAAAGGAGTTTTTGGGGTTTCTAACTTTACACCGAACGTTTTAAGATCCCCCCGATTAGTCTTTTCTACGTCTCTGAATATAGCCGTCATCATGTTTTCCATTGTCTCCATCACGTCTTCGTACGATTTTATGAAGCTCATCTCGATATCTACGCTAGTGTATTCACAAAGGTGTCTAGAGTCGTGGTGCGGTTCGGCTCTAAACACCGGACCGATTTCGAAAACTTTTTCGAATCCCGCGGCCATCATCATCTGCTTGTAGAACTGGGGCGACTGCGCAAGGTAAGCGGTCCTGTCAAAATATACGACTGGAAAAACATTCGCTCCGCCCTCGGTTGCTTGCGAAACGATTTTTGAGGAGTGTATCTGGTAAAAACCGGCGCTCTCGAAGAACCTGACAACGCTATTACTAACCGTGCTTTGTATCTTGAATGTAGCCGCATTCTTTTCTTTTCTAAGGCTCAAAAAACGGTAGTTTAGGTCTTTGTCCAGAGACGATTCCACGTTTTTGTTTAGGTTCAGAGGCACCGGTTGTTCGGCTTCTGTAAGTACGTTCAAAACTTCTGGGATTATTTCGTATCCATTAACAGCTTTAGGGTTTTCTTTTCTTTCTCCGTATACCTCTACGACAGATTCATTTCTGATTCCTTTCGCCAAATCGAAAAGTTCTTTATTCCGCTCTTTAGATAGAGTTACTTGATAAGTCCCATTTATATCGCGTACATTAAGAAATATAAGGCTGCCAAGGTTTCTCGAGTTTTCGACCCAACCATGCAAGGTCATTTTCTTTTCTTTTTGAGTTATCATATAAAAGATACTTTGTAGTTTATTATTTATATTTAGATAGGTCCATAAGCGTGCGCATACGTGCCTTGAATAAGCCAATGTCTGTCTGGCTCGTTTGGAGTTTATCTCAGCTAGATAAGATAATAAAACGCCATCCAATTAAAAGTTAAAAATCATCACGCTATAAAGAAGCGGACAATACCGTAGTTTAATTGTCTTCTCCCTTCATTCTTTGCTTACTTACGTTCCGTTCTATGAACTCTTGTTCTACAGTCTTTCTCCTTGGCATTCGTAATATGCTCCAGTTACTAGTAAACTTCTTTTTCTCTGTGTTCAAAACGTAAAAAAGTCAATTCTTTTCCGTCCCAAGAATATATCAGCCTATAGGGTTTTACGTAAACGGTTCTTTCTCCCTTATATTGGAATCTTAGAGGCTTACCTACATTTGGATCATTTACGACCTTTTCGATTTGTTTTTTAATCTTTTCTTTTAATGAAGAGTCTCTTATCTTCTTGACTTCAATCTCAAATTTATCTGTGCGGGATACTTGCATCGTAGTCTCCGATAAGTTCTACCAGCCCTTTAAATCTTTTAAGAATTCCTTTGCGGACGCAGTTTTCACTTTGCCAGCTTCGACTTCTTCCCACGCGTTTTTAACTTGTTTTAAAGTTTCTAAATCGTCTTTTAAGAGTTTAGATTCCAAGAGTTTTAATACTATCAACCCGTCCGTTATCGATACCGCAATCGCGGTTCCTTTGATTATTTTTAACTTTCTTCTTATGTCTTTTGGCAGAACAATCTGGCCCTTTGAGCTAACTTTAGTTAATTCCAATTCCTCTGTTTTCATATAAGTAAGATATTCTTACCAATATAAATACTTTCATTTTATTTATAATTAGTGCGCACCTCTAATCTTTTCCAGAGACATTATCCTATACCAAACTCTTTCGATCGTCTTTCTCCTTGGCATGCGCAATCTGTTCCAGCGGTAAGACTTGTACTTCAGCAAATACGTATTTATAACTATTTTGGCGACAAGTCACGCACTGGCAAATACATAAATACTTTGTCAAACTAATCTATTGATGGCCGGGAGAGCGCTTAAGAAATACGGACTGGAAGACATAGCCAAGATACTTATCGCTGTAGGGTTGCTTCTTATTCTGTTTACCTGGTTTGCAGGAGTTTATTATTTTGGGATCACCGGCAAGGTCACTCTTTTCATAGTGCCTTTCGTATTTACCTGCGTTTCAGCGTTGCTACTTTTGATAATTCGATACAGGTATACGTTATTTGAAAGATATCCGTATCTTATGAATCTTCCTTCATTGTTCTATCGTATCGGAGGACAAAAAGACACTGGCAGACAGAGCAGCGTGTTCAGAATGATATTTACCGTGCATGCGCTGGTGGTGGCTGTGATAGGCTTCCTAGGTCTGATTTTAACGATCTCGATAGGCACCAGCATTGATAGAGGTGCAGCGGCTTATCCGTTTCTATACGTATATTTGGCAACAGTAGCGGTCCTGATTGTATCAGTGTTATTGCTGTACCGTAGGATTTACATCAGGTTTGCGAAGTAAATGTCCCGAGCAAGGGAGCCAACGTGAAGGTATTTATACAATAAATATCTAAAAACGATATCGGTTTTCGATATGTTTGACAAAATTGGGGGCATACACCATGGCCATAGAGAATTTGGATTAAAATTTTGGTTGCTTTCTTTGCTAGAAAAGCAAGAATCGACAGGCGCAATGCTCATAGATAAGATGGAACAGTCCTCCATGGGGTTCTGGAAGCCTTCGCCGGGGAGCATATACCCGCTTCTTAGTACGCTGGTATCGGACGGTAGCCTTAAACTTAAAGTGCAGGACGGTAAAAAATATTATAAAATAACGGATAAAGGTAGGGAGCTTATAAATAATTCCTGGTTTCCATGGAAAAAGTTTATGCGGCCGCAGGCCACAAACACCATAGATAATACTTTAAATGATATGGAAAACGAAGTAGAATATCTTACGGAGAAATCAGAAGATATAAATAAAAATCCAAGTACAAAGGCGCAATTAAAAAAGTTAGTGGAAAAACTTAAAAAGATTTAGAAAATTATGGACATAATAAAAGTAAAGAATCTGTCAAAGATTTTTAATGGAAACGTAAGGGCGGTAGACGGAGTCTCTTTTGACGTAAAAGAAGGTGAAACATTTGGATTTCTCGGTCCGAACGGCGCCGGTAAGACAACGACAATAAAGATGCTTACGACCTCGATATCTCCAACAGAGGGCGACGCCAAAATTTTAGGCTACAGCATAAAAAAGAACGCGTCGGAAGTCAGAGCCTCGATAGGTGTGGTGCCACAGGAATACACGGCCGACGAAGACCTTACTGGATATGACAACATTCTTTTGCCGGCAGATCTGTATGGGATACTAAGGAGTGCCGCAAAAAAAAGAATAGCAGAATTGCTAGAACTTGTCGAACTAAGTGGTTCAGAGAAGAGAAAAATAGCTACTTACTCAGGCTGCATGAGCGCAATAAGCATAATCCTTTCCTGGAAACTTTTAAATGGTTAAGAAAAATTGCATGGAAAAGCCCGATAATAACGAAACACCCGCGATTGAAGTCAAAAATTTAGTCAAGTCCTATGGAAAAATAAAGGCCGTTGCGGGGCTCAATCTTAAAATAAGGAAAGGCGAGGTCTTCAGCCTGCTCGGCCCCAATGGCGCAGGCAAGACGACGACAGTCGAAATGCTCGAAGGCATAAGGACTCCGGATTCCGGCAGCATAAAAATCCTCGGGCTAGATCCGATAAAAAATGTGCATGAGCTTCGTAGGAGAGAAGGCATAATCCCACAGGGTTTTAATTTCATAGAGAAAATAACCCCGAAAGAAGCGATAGCTTATTACTCCACGCTGTTTAATGTTCCAAACAGGTCCAAGGAACTTATAAAAATGACAAACCTTACGAACGTCTCTAACGTGATATTTACTGACTTATCCGGTGGGCAAAAACAAAAGGTGGGCCTTTGCCTCGCACTTTCAAACGATCCGGAGATCCTGTTTTTGGACGAACCGACGACGGGGTTAGATCCACAGGCACGAAGGAACATATGGGAAGTGATAAGAAAACTAAAATCAGAGAAAAGGACGATATTATTGACGACTCATTATCTTGAAGAAGCAGAAGAGCTGGCGGACAGGGTAGCTATAATAAACAGCGGCAAAATAATGGCAGAGGGTACGCCCCACGAAATAATCAAAAAATATGGGACCGGTATGAGACTAAGCGTAGACGGAGAGGCCAGCCTGCTTAAAATCTTTAGGAAAATAAAAGGGATAAAAACCAAATACGAATCTGGAAAATTTACCGTCATTTTTAATTCAGAAAAAGACATAGTTAAAATGGTAAGAGCGTTGGAAAAAAGCGGGAAAAAATGGTCTAATCTAAAAATAAGCAACGAAACTTTGGAAGACGTATTTTTAGACTTGGTAGGGACCAAGGAGAAAGATTAAAATGAGGCCAGCAAACATAAAAGCGGATTTTGTAGTATACTCCAGAAACTTTCTTAGGACACGCTCCGCTTTATTCTTTACCATTCTGTTTCCGATAATATTTTTGCTAGTCTTCGGTGCGATATTCTCTGGAGGGAGCACTAAAGTGCCGTTGTCGATTCAAAATCTAAATAACGGTTCAGCAATATCTTTGAGTTTCGTTTCGGCGCTTAACAGTACCGGTCTAGTAACTATAACCTCCGTCCCGCCAAATGTCAACATACAGACTTACATAAACCAGAATTCTGTAGATGCGGCGCTGGTCATACCGGCGAACTTTGCTCAAGAAGTAACTTCTAGCCAAAATGTGAACATGTCTTTTTACTATAATCCGAGTCAATCTAGCGCCCAAGCCGCAGAACAGGCGGTTAATCTGGTGATACAAAGTTTTAATTTTAAGATCGCCAATGCCACACCGATTATACATGCCTCAGTAAACCCAGTTTCCACGGCGGCGGTCGGCTACATAAATTACCTTATACCTGGCTTGATAGGTTTTTCTGTGCTGACCACAGGCATGTTTTCTATGACAAACATAGTAAGTTCCTACAAGAAAGAAAAAATATTCAGGCAGCTTTCGCTCACTCCCCTGACTAAAGGCGAGTGGATGGTCTCAAAATTCATGTGGAATGCGATAATGGCAGTAGTGGCGATCGTCCTGATGATAAGTGTAGGAGACCTAGTATTCGGCGCCGGTATAACGTTCAATATATATATATTGCCAATCGTATTCTTTGGGGTCTTTGGGTTCATCTCGCTTGGCATAGTCGCAGGCTCAATCTCAAAGAATGAAGAGACCGCCGCGATAATAGGCAACGTAATAACCTTTCCGATGATGTTTTTGGCAGGTACGTTTTTCCCAGTTTCATCGATGCCGACTTATCTGCAGGAAATCGCAAAATTCCTACCACTTTACTACGTTATAAATGGCATGAACGCGATAATGCTGTTTGGGAATGTGCCTAACTTACTGTTTAATACGGGCATAGTCGCTGCGATTTCTTTGGTGTTCTTCTTTATTTCTATGCGGGT
>DAHXLI010000006.1 GCA_027366075.1 Candidatus Parvarchaeota archaeon
CCTACGTTTAGGTACCCTAAAAAAGATGAATTACTAGGTTACGTCACCCAATTACTTGGTTTTGGAAGGATGTACGTTAAATGCTCGGATAATAAGATAAGGTTATGCCAAGTAAAGGGCAGCCTTAGCAGATATTTATGGGTCGGCGAAGGCGACATTGTGATAGTAAAGCCTTGGGCGGTCGAACATGAGAAGAAGGCGGACGTCCTCTACAAATACGACAAGAATTCTTGGGGGGACCTAAAGGCAAAGGGCTACCTAAAAGATAATCTTATACAAGATTAAACCAAAAAAGATCTTCTGATGTTTAGTATTATTATCTAGTGCTTACGGATATATTACCGACATTTGCCAGCAACGAATCCAAATAATTTGGTCCGAAGGTATAAACCGCGGTGCTAGAAGAACTAAAACGTACCATTATATCTACGCTTGATAATGTATCAAAAGATGGGCAATAGTAAGAATTTGAATAAAATTCTGTGGTCCCTTTCGCCGGCAATATATAATTGCCCACGACTGGAACAAGCAGGATACTCTGGTTTGCGGTCTCTAAAAGAGCTTCGGATACCACCATATCCTGGTTTAAATCATTTGTTATGCCCACGAACGTGCCGCTAGCATTACAAGATGCGCTTGACACCGAAAAAGTACGCACAAAGCTGTTGTTTACATTAAGTATGCCAGAGACGTACAGCGTCCCTAAAATAGCTATAGTCGCAATAAAAATAAATATTAAGACCAGAAATAAAACGGATCCGAAGTGACTAAACTTATAGTCAGCAAATCCCTTACGTTTCATGGAATGGTATGGTTTCTGTTAATTAAACCTTTTTTTCTATCTCTTTAACTTCGTCTTCTAGGCTTTTGAAAGCCTGTTCAAGAATCTCTTTGGTGTCGAGCTGACCCCAGTTCTCTATCTCAAAGACTATCTTATCTTGGTCAGAAACTATTTTTATATTGTCTGGTCCTGCAAAATCTTCACATGCTTTGCAAAGGATGCAGTCCTGCAACTTCCCTTTTTTTACAGCAAGCTTATCGCCTTGTCCATCGAGTATGTCTACTGGGCATAACGCCGCTATCCTTACGGCACCTTTTACATCGCCTTTCTTTATAGTTATGGATGGATAAAAATGATAGAACGCGTGCGCTGGCGAAAACTTTATGTGCTCCTGGCCGTTCCCGAAGCCTGCTGTCGCCTCAAGGTCTATAGTCTCGCCCTCGTTTAAATTTATGATCAGAGTGTCTGGATAAACTGGCGCGATGTCTTCATCTTCGCAGATAAGATCAGAAGCGTGCACCGCTTTTGGGCCCGCCTCTTTTAGTTTGAACTTTATCTCCTTCTTGCTTTTTACAAGTGCCGAGGGAGTTTTAATTGATATGAGCCCTAATCTAGAAGCGAGTATCTCGTCATACATGCCGCTTGTGTTTTTGTAGATATTAAGATCTTCTATCGCCATTGTTTGCACGCTGTTTATTATAGCCCGTCTCAATGCGTTAACTAAAGAGAGCTTGAAGTCGCTCAAAAGCAAAGTAGATGTTTTTCCTTCCGATTTTATAATAGACGCTTCCATTTTACATTCTTCTTCCTTTCCTACCCCCCTTTCTTTTACAGCCGTCGTGCGGTATTGGTGTAACGTTTTCTATACTTAAAATCTTTATGCCTGCCCGTTCCAGTGCTTTTACCGAAGGTCTTGCGCCCGGTCCTGTAGTCTTTGATTTTATCCCGCCTGCTGCGCGTATCTTAACGTGGACTCCCGTTACTCCCTTCGCGATTATTTCTTCTGCTATCTTCTTTGCTGCGTCCATTGCAGCACGCGGTGACGACCCAAGCCTGTCGGCTTTTACCTGCGCGCCGCCGCTTTTTATCGCGAAAGTATACCCGTTACTTATATCCGTCACATGAATTATCGTATTGTTCATAGTCGCATAAATATGCGCAATTCCTGTTCGTCCTCGTTCCATGTTTATTCAGCAGAGCCCTTTAAACCCCCCTTCATAGGATGATTAGGCGATGAGAGTGGTGATTTCTGGATGAAGTTTATCTTATCGTCTTCGTCTCTTTTTACGATGTAACTCGGCGTGTCTATAACTTTACCGTCGACTTCTACATGCCTGTGTGTTATCACCTGTCTGGCTTCTCTTATTGTCCTTGCCATCGTTTTCTTAAGAACCATTGTCTGGAGCCTACGATCCATAAAATCTTCTAACTTGAGGTCTAAAACGTCGTCGACTGAAGCATCCTCTTTAACTAGACCCATTGAATGAAGCTTTCTTATGAATTCTTTTTCTTCCTGTTGACCTAAGTTAAGCGTTTTAAGACCTACTAAATCCCTCGCTCTTTTTCTCGCTTTTCTAAGAAGGGACTCTACCTTCCAAAGTTCTTTTTTATTCTTGAAGCCGTATTTCTGCCTAAGGACCTTATCTCTTTCTATCCTCGTCTTGTCCCATATTCTAAGTGGCGGTTTGTATTTTTTGGATTGTCTCTTGCTTGTTCCCATAATTATTTCTTATTCTCTGGCGCTGCGGCCGCGGCCTGGGCTGCTGCAGTTTTCTTCGTAACGCCAAGGGTATTTCCGATACGTCCTTTGAAGTTAGCTCCCCTAGACTTGACCCTCTGTCCTCTCAGTTTGTAATTGAAAGAATGCCTGTATCCTTTATAGGACCGCGTTCCTTTGATTGTCTGTATGTGAAGGGTAGTCTTTGACTTCAGATCATTTCCTATCAGGTGTATGTTTGCACCAGTAGTTTCATCCCTTCGCCAATTATACATCCATGCTGGTATCCCGCTTTCGTGCGGGTTTTTCATTACGGTTTTCAATTTATCCATGGACTGTTCATCCAGGTCCTGAAGCTTTTTTGAGCCATCCACGTTTAGAACTTTTATTATCGCGTTAGCATAAGAAAAACTTATACCGCCTATCAATCTCAAAGCATCTCTTAGCTTCTTGTTGCCATCTATATCGGTATCTGCAATCCTAATTATTCTTCTCTCACCTACTTGGACCGCAACCGCTTTAACGGGGGCTTTTGGGTTCTTTATTGTTATTTTGTTAGCTTGCATATCAGATTAAAATATTTATGACATAAGAGTATTTAAATCTTAAAGTCAAGTGGATTATAAAAAAAGTGATAGCATCAACTTACTTTCTCCCTTTTACGGAATACCGATAAGACGCACCGGCGATTATCTTCCGTGTTCGAAATGGGAACGGGATTTGCCACCGGCCTATGGACGCTATCTTTATTACAAAAGAAGGCTGGCTTTAAAAGCTTTTATATTTCTTTTACTACATCGGCTATCCCTTCAGAATAATACTGCGTTGCTTGTTTGCGCCTAGTCAATGTAGTGCTGCCCAATTTACATAGATAAATCTTAGCATACGACGTCCCAAATTTATTAAGATAGACTATATCTTTCTCCATCGCAAGCTTTATAACGCCAGAGCTGATTGACGCTCCAGAACTTATTATAATCTGACTTATAACGTCTGCTGAGAATTCTTTTTTCTCGTCTTTATTGACTATCTGGAATATGCTCTCTTTACGCTTTATTACCGAGCCGTATTTATCGACTATAAGCGGTATATAGCTATACAAGCTTAGATTTTATATCCCTGTTTTCGAGGCGGGCCACGCGTGAAACGACAAATAACTACAGACATAACTTTATAACCCGAAGCAATCAGAATATAACTATATGCAGCCAATGCGAAGGACATACTGCATGCGGCTGTGGTAGCTGCGAGCCTGGTGAGTACTGCGATAGGTGTCATCGTGAAGTACGTTCTACTGACTTTTTCTATTAACTGATAGGTTGTATCTCTAAACCGGATTTAAATGCCGATCTGTCTACTGAAAAGTTTTAACTCGAGAATAATCTTTATAGCAAAGATTTTTCGCTAGATTTGATTTCCTTTGAGAAGATATCAAGTCCCTTTGTCATCAACTCGTCTGTGATCGTCAAAGGCGGTATTATCCTTATTACGTTTCCATACGCCCCAGCACGCCATACGATGAGCCCATTTTTGAAACATTCGAGTTGGATCTTGTCGCAGATTTCTTTCCATGGGGTCTTTGTCTTTTACGAATTCTACCCCTATAAACGGCCCTCTGCCCCGTATGTCGCCTACGCATTTATTTTCGCTCATTAGATCTTTCGGGTACTTCAAAGCTTTTCCGCTAAAGACAAGGGTAGCGAAAGCTGTGTCTAGTCAATAGTTCTGACCATTAATCGTATAATTTATGGTATATTTAGTTCTTTACAAGAGTATCCAGAGTGGTATCATAGGTATTCAGTTATTCTTATAACAGGATTAAAAATTTCCCGACTCGAAAAAACTTATATATACACCTAGAACGCATATATAGAATTTGGACCTATTATAGTTTAGCTAGGAGGTTTACAAGTGATTTTATGATAACGCCGAACGATGTCCACGGCATAATCAAGAAAAGGATGATGAACGACGTCTTTGACTTCGTCCTTGATCTTGACAAAAGCAAGGGGATGTACCTGCAAGACGCGAAAAGCGACAGGAAATTCCTTGATTTCTTCGGCTTTTTCGCTTCTTCTGCAATAGGGATGAATCACCCAAAGATGTTCGAGCCTGGTTTTCTTAAAAAACTGCAGCGCGCATCAATAAATAAACCTACGAACAGCGATATCTTAACGGTCGAAATGGCGGAATTCGTCGACACTCTCTCCAGGATAGCAACGCCGTCTTACATGAAATACTTCTTCTTCATCGAGGGCGGCGCATTAGCCGTAGAAAACGCCCTTAAGACTGCGTTTGACTGGAAGATAAGAAAGAACTTTACGAAGGGGATACAGGAAATACGCGGGCAGAAAGTAATATACCTTACGGAAGCGTTCCATGGGAGATCTGGCTACACACTCGCTATAACAAATACTGCAAGCATAAAAAAGGTACAATATTTTCCAAGGTTCAGCTGGCCAAGGGTTTCGAATCCAAAGATAACCTTCCCATTAAACGCAGAGAACACAAAGAAAGCAGAAGAGCTTGAGAAGCAGAGCATAGAAGAGATACAAAAGGCGATAGCGCAGGAGGGCGACCAAATAGCTGGATTGATAATGGAGCCCATACAAGGAGAAGGCGGCGACAACCACTTCAGAAAGGAATACTTGCAGGCGGTAAGAAAAATAACCGCAGAGAACGACATCCTTTTCATATTGGACGAGATACAGACAGGTGTAGGGATAACCGGCAAGTGGTGGGCCCACCAGCACTTTGACATAAGACCTGACATAATCGCGTTCGGGAAGAAGATGCAGGTATGTGGCATAATGGCTGGCCACAAGCTCGAAGACATAAACGACCACGTTTTTAGGGTCCCTAACAGGATAGATTCTACCTGGGGCGGAAATCTGACGGATATGGTCAGGGCGACAAAATATCTCGAAATAATAAATGAAGAAAAGCTCGTAGATAACGCAGCAAAGATAGGCAAGATATTCCTGAAAGGCCTTGAAGGACTTCAGGATAAATTTCCAGATGATATATTAAACGCACGGGGGCGCGGTCTCATGTGCGCATTTGACCTAAAAAGCCCTGCGCTCAGAGAGGAATTCTACAATAGATGTTATGATAAGAAGCTCTTGGTTTTAAGGACTGGCGCGAGCGGCATAAGATTTAGACCTGCTCTTATCGTCGAAGAAAATCATATAAACGACGCGCTTTCGATTATGGAAAAGGTAGCGACAGAACTCTTCGGCAAGGCGCACGGATCTTCAAAACTGGTCGCATCTCCAGCTTCTTCGACACCTATAAGGCTTGCGTTGCCTGCCGCTTCAAAGAAACTAGATGAAACAAAGAGCCAAGGCGCCCCTGCCGAGAAAAAAACCGTGGACGGCCCTGCAAAGTCCGCCTCCGCAACGCTAGAAAACGATGGTAGAATAAAAGAAAGCGATGTTTACTTGATTTCTAAAGATATGCCACCGGGCGCCAAAGCCGCTTAATTCAACACCAATCTCCCAAAAAATCCTATTATCTATTTATTTGCGGATGTGTGAATAGTTTTATGGGGATATTCCTGCTCGGCTGCGGAGAGATGGGCTGCGTGACTGGGACAGACCTACTAGAAACTTATGAAGGTGAGTTAACATTTGCTGACTTGGAGATTGGACGGGCAAAAACCTTGGCAGAGAGATATCCTAAAAGAAAGGTGAGGCTCGTTTCTGTAAACGTTAAAGACCATAAAAATCTTGTCAAAGCAATAAGAGACTCTGGTGCGAGCATCGTGATAAATGCTGTAAATTATTATTTTAACCTTGATGTGATGCTTGCGTGTCTAGAAGCTCATGCAAATTACATAGATCTTGGCGGTTTGTTCCATACGACACTAAAACAGCTAGAACTTGATAAAGTTTTTAGGGGCCAGGACTTATTAGCTATACCGGGTTGCGGTTCTTCTCCTGGGATAATGAATGTCCTTGCCGCTTTCGGTGCGAGGAAATTTGATAAAGTAACCGATATATATGTCAGTTTTGCGGACAAGGATTATACCAAATATAACACACCTATAGTCCTTCCTTATTCAATACAGACGCTTTTTGATGAGTTTGGAGAAAAACCCGCGGTACTTCGCAACGGAAAAATCGAATTCGTGGAACCCCTCAGCGGGGCTGAAAAAATAACTTTCCCCGACCCGCTAAACGGCGCTTCTTGTTTCTATACTCTGCATTCGGAGATAGCGACGTTGCCGCGCAGTTTTGGGCTAAAGAATTGCAGTTTCCGTGGCGGTTTTGACCTGGGCCTTGTAAGCAAGGTAAGATTTCTTTTAGACGCCGGTTTCGCGTCGGATGAACAAGTAAAACTTGCAGACGGGCAGTCGGTGTCGCCAAAGAAATTTGTAGTGAGGCTCATGGACAGATTCGTGCCTGCACTAGACATAAAGATAAATGATTTAGAATTTTTGCGTGTTGAACTGCTTGGAAAATCTAAAGGCAAGAAAAAGAAACTTGTGGTGTATTGCGAAAGCTTTACAAATAAGAAATGGAACATACCTGCTGGCTCTTGGAATACCGGTGTGGCCCCGTCTATAATTGCTCAAATGATTGAAAGAGGCGATGTAAAACATGCCGGCGTCGTCCCACCAGAGATAGCTTTAAATTCAGAGATTCTTTTCAAAGAACTTGGAAAGAGAGACATGAAAGTCTGGATAGCAAGAAAATAATATGTTTAAGACGAACTACGCATCTCTGGGTCTTAAGCTATAAAAATTGCATATAATGGCCGCTTCATCTATTTCTAAGAAAGATGTCATTTGATAGTTATACGAGTTATTCGCTGCCACTTTCAGAGCTATTGTACGGGGCAATATTATATGTGGTTTCGGCAGCTTTCTTTAGCGCGTTCTTAAATGCTGAAATAGTTTTGCTTAGGTCTTTTTCGGAATGCGAGTAAGATTGTAAAACTTTTGTTTACCTTATTATCCGAGGGGTTTACAGAGTTTATTTTCATTCTTTGTCTCCATATACCGTATAGTACCATGGTTTTCTTACGAGGCCAGTCTCATCGATGTAAATATGCTTTATCTGTGTAAAGTCTTCGAGAGCGTACATAGAAAGATCTTTACCAAAACCGCTCTGCTTAAACCCGCCGTGCGGCATTTCAGAAACTAATACTCCGTGTTCATTTATCCATACGGTGCCGAACTTAAGCGAGTTTGCCACTTTCATAAGTGTAGTTATATCTTTGCCCCAAACCGACGCCGCTAGACCATAGATAACGTCGTTAGACTTTTCTATCGCTTCGTCCACTGAAGAATATTTCGACACGGACAACACCGGGCCAAATATCTCTTCCTGACATATCTTCATATTCTGTCCAACGTCTGCAAATACTGTCGGCTCAAAGAAAAACCCCTTCTTTGGGTCCTTTGGCCTGTGCCCGCCACACAGCAGCTTTGCGCCTTGGCTTATACCAGATTTGACAAACTCTTCTACGCGCTCGCGTTGCGATTCTGAAATCAATGGGCCCATATCAATCTTCTCATCTAGAGGGTCGCCTAATCTTATCTTTTTTACTTTTTTGACAAGAACTTCCAAAAACTTGTCATAAATCGACTCGTGAACGTAAACTCTTGTAGTAGCTGTGCAGTCCTGCGCGTTATTCCAAAAGGCCGATACCACCGCGCCTTCTGTTGCAGCTTCTATGGAAGCATCTGGAAGGACCACGAACGGCGCCTTACCGCCTAACTCCAACTGCACTCTTTTTACGTTTCTAGAGGCCATGCTCATTATTTCTTTCCCAGTAACTGTGTCGCCGGTTAGTGCAATCATATCTACCTTATTATTCAAAGCCATCTCCTCTCCCACTACTTCACCTGGGCCAGTCACTATATTCAGTACGCCTTTAGGAAGAACCGTCTCTGCGAGTTTTGCAAATTCCAAAAGGGTCAGAGGTGTCTTACTTGCCGGTTTTACTACCAAAGTGTTTCCTGCTGCTAGTGCGGGGGCTATTTTCCATATAGCAATATAAAGGGGATAATTCCAAGGGATTATGGCGCCTACGACGCCAACTGGTTCTCTCTTTGTTATGCTTGTGCCTATGCCAGAATATTCATTTGCTGATTTTCCTTCGAGCATCCTTGCGGCGCCTGCAAAAAATTTAAGATTATCTATTATAAAGGGAAGATCGGAGTCTCGGGCGTATTTTATGGTCTTGCCCACGTTCGTAGACTCTAATGCAGCGAGTTTTTCCTTGTTCTTTTCGACTAATTCAGCTAGCTGCCACAGCGCCTGCGCTCTTTCAGCAGGGGTCTTTTTTGACCACGAGCCGTTATCGAAAGCTTTTCTTGCAGCATCGATTGCTGTTTTCGTGTCTCTGACATTGCCTTTTGACACTTTTGCGATTACTTGTTCGGTTGCGGGATTTATTACGTCAAAAAAGTCTTTGCTCTCAGAATTTACCCATTCACCATCGATGAACATTTTGTATTCTTGTACCATAAAGAGACTTATTTACTTTTTATCAGTTTTACTATATTTCTATATTCTTTTTCTGATATCTCGCCGGATGCAAGGCGCATTTTAGCCTGGTTAAATGCCATGTTTTCCCAATCCCTATAACGAAAGTCGCCCCTGCTTAGCCTTCCGCGGCCAACTCCGGGATAGCCACCGTACCAAAAGCCTCCGGAAAAGACGCTTAGCATGAAGCTTATAACGAAAAGAAGTACAAATACCCAGAATATCCAGCCTACTCCGATAAATAGCCCTGTGCTGACGTTATAATAACCTGCTATCCCGCTTAAAACGGCAAGAAAGACAAATATTATCATAAAAAAGAAAACTAATCTAAGAGGGAAAAACCAGAACCGATGATAATACATTTGCTCTTGGCGCTCATCCCGGTTGTGTCTATTATCTTCCCGCATATCGTATGTGACATCCTTCCGCCACTAAAGCACGTGGGCTTCCTGCTCACGATGATAAAATGACAATTGTGCCCAGGCAATAAATAGTCTTGCATAAATCGAATTAATTTGCAATTTCGGTGATTTTTTAATCTAGTCTTACAAGTATATAAACTGGTTAACTTTATATTATTGAATGACACCACAACCTGTGCTACAAGATATCATATTAGTAGATACAGAAGACGACATAAAAAAATACGTTCGTGACTCTCTTGTTAATTCAAACTGCCTTAAAACCCGTACGGCCGCGGCAATAGCGCGCTATGAACCTTCATTGAATAAGTACAGAATATTGTCTATCGGATGTAATTCCTGTGCGCCAGCCGACTGTGAGTATGGTCAGACACTTAGAGCCTGCCCTAGGTCAAATATCAAGACAGGAACCAGTTATGAGCTCTGCGCGCCTCTACATGCCGAAAGAATGGCATGTCTTAACATAAGGGCGCCAAGGGAATCAAATGAGACAAAGAAATTTGCAAGCCACCTACAGGTTTCAGAAGATGAGATACTTTCCGCTTTTTCAAAAGATGAACTTGAAAAACTTAAGAAGGCTACTTTATACTTAGCAGGACATTACTGGTCGTGCGAAGGTTGTGTATATTTTCTTAAAACCGTCGGTATAACAGAAATAAAACTAGACGCTATGACCGCAGAAACGACTAAACAGAGTTACGAATCAAAAAGGATACAATAGGTATGCTTCAACAGCAAGATCTTAAAAGAGAAGAGCATAGACTTTTCGGCGTAGAAAAAACTCTTTCTGGATGGGAAACTATCGGTAGAACGGGATACTTGGGCTCTAAAAGAAACGACAAACGCAAGGAGTGCGATGATAAATACGGCAAGGGAAACTGGCGAGTCGTCTGGAAAATAAAAGATTTTTATGTAGGAGAATCTGGTGCCTATACGCTTTATGAGGACGCGTATTTTGAATTCTTAAGGAAAGTCCCTGACGTTTTAAAACAATTGGTATCAGATGCTTCAGAAGTATACGATGATTCCCCTTCGAATGTAAACTGCGGGCTAGATTACGCTGTACAAGAAACAAATCGTACTCACCTACAGGACATAGCAATACGAAGATCCCTAATAAGGTTAGGAACTTGGTTCAAAGGAGACAAACTAATACAAATCCGGGACAAAGTAGGCGTACATCCACTTAGCATGACATTGTCTCCTGGCAGGGTGCCATTCCACAAGCCCGATCTCATAGAAAATCCAGAACTGGAAGGCTGGTGGGCGAAGTCGAGCGTAGAAAGCTTTTATCAATCCAATAAATTGTTGCAAAGAAGAAAATAATAGTATGCCTAGAAAACTGTCAGCCAAACGAGATACTTCTACCGGAAAAGTTCATTTTGACAGAGGGGTTGCCTTATTTTCCCTCGGAAAGTATGAAGAAGCGACAAAAGAATATGAAATGGCCATAAGATTCGACCCAAAAAATGCCGCGGCGTATAACAATAATGGGAATGTGTTAGAAAATCTTGGAAAATACGTAGACGCCGTTATGGAGTTTGACGCTGCCATATCTATTGACCCTAACAACCGCTTGTATGTAAAAAATAAGGACCGCGTCCTTAAACTGCTGGCCTTTGAAGATAAGAGACTTGTGCATAAAAACTCTCGGGAAAACAAAAAAGGCTTGGTAAATAAATTTAGGGGACTTTTGGCCACATTAAAGGTAAATAAGGGATGACTCACAAAAAGGATAAGGAGAAACGATAAAATTTATGACTAAAGAATGTGCTGAACTTACCCTTAATGTGGCTGAAATGGTCGGTGGAAACTTATGTTTGGATTCTTAGGTAACCTATTTGCAGCGCATTCCATCCCCGTGGTTGCGACGTTTTTACTTGCCATCGCTTGGTGCGTGTCGGAATATTTTGCTAGACTGTCCACCTGGCGCCAGGGGGCTCCTAAACGGCCCTCTTCCAGGATTGACAAGGGCACTTACCCGATAATAGCAATCGGGATTACGATTGGCCTTATTGCCGACCTGTTTGGATTTATAACCGGAATTGGTGGTTATCTGCCGATGTACACGGT
>DAHXLI010000014.1 GCA_027366075.1 Candidatus Parvarchaeota archaeon
GATCTCATCGTAAGCCCTATCTTCATCATCCCTCTCGTGCTTATTGCTATAGTGTTCGTCAGTACAGAATCGCCGACTTTCAAAGACGTCTTTGTCTTTCTGCCGACCAACGCGTTTCTGGTGAAGTCTACAAAATCGTCCATCGCCTGTGATATGTGTGCGAGACCGTCTATAGGTCCTATGTTTATTATCGCGCCGATTTCGCTAATGTTGGATATCTGTCCTTTTGTGGTCTCGTGTAGCAACGGTACGAACGCAAGCATCTTGAACGTAGTATCATAATATATAGAAGCGTCATTTGGTATTATCAGGCCGTCTTCCACGCTTTCTATGGAAATTAATCCGACCAAAAGCATCTTGTCTTCGATGACTTTTCCGACGTAATTCTGCTTTATCAGCGTGTTGATGGCTTCCTTGTAATTCTTTCCAAGAGACTTCGGTTCTACCCTTATTTTATCTCTTAAAGTGACAATTTCGTACATTCATGCCTCCATTGAATTTCTATATTCATTAAATATTAATAATTTATCAATTAGGGTATAAAGCGGATATGCATTTAAATACATTTAATTTGGTAGTCATAGGGGCGGGCGCATTGGGATGTGCGGTGCTGGAAAACGTGGGAAAAGTCGATTTTTCTTCTGTGACTGTAGTAGACGGCGATATAGTAAGCAAGGAAAATCTTAAGAACCAGACGCTTTATTCGGCGGAAGACGCGCGGCAGCTAAAGTATAAATCAGACGCGGCAAAATCCGCTATGGAAAAGACCAACGGCAGGACGAAGTTCGTCAGCGGGCCATTCTACGTAGGCGAATCTAGGATAGGTGGTGTCGTAAAAAACGCAGACCTCGTCATAGATACTACCGATAACGTCCGCACAAGGCTGATAATAAACGACGCGTGTTCTAAGCGTAAAGTCCCGCTGTTGTTCGCATCCTTAAGAGGGAACAACGGCTTCTGCTGCGTAGTCGACTGGAAGGCGGCGTGTTTTAACTGTATATATCGTAATTCAAGGCCGGAAGACGCGGAAGGCTGCGGCACGATATCGGCCGAAGCAGCGGCCACGGCAGGAAAATTAATATTTGAGAAGGCAGTCGCTTTTTTAGGCTCGAAGGCCGGCCAGAATCTTTTCACAAGTTTTTCCATAGATCCGTTCTCTATATCCGCGGTAAAGATAAACAGGGACGAAAAGTGCGAGGCTTGTTCTGGACGCACTTATGAACATCGCCTTGATAATGGCTTTATACAGATGTGTGGGGGCGGGATAAAGTTCTCATTGCAGATGCCGATAGACTTGGATAGGCTGGTTTTAAGCCTTGAAGGGGCGGAGCCTAAGGATGGAGGAAGCGCGGTCTTTTGCAGAAAAGGTGACAAGACGCTTTTCATATCAAAGTTCGGAGACTTTCTGTTTACTGGCTACGGAAAGAACGAGGCAAAAGAGCTCATCTACGGGCTCTTTTCATCCGGAGCCTTAGTCTCTTGACGCTTCGGTACATAAGGAACGCGCTGAGGAAGATCAAAGGCAAAGTCGCGACCATTATCACTATATAATTCGTTTGTTCCGCATTCACGACGCTCTGCCCCAATAAGACCGCAAAGGCTGTGTTCGCGTTTAGGGTCAAATATTGGTAAAGGATAAATGAAAGCATCGTGATGCCGATAGAAAGGCCCGCAAATGCGGTCACAATAAAAAGCACTGGCTTTAATGAATGTTTCATGCAGATAATAAACTAGTCAATATTTAAATAGAACAGCCAATAAGATATAATATGTTTAACGCGTTGGCGGCATTATTCAACTCGACGGTGTCTAATTCAAGTAACACTACACCGCTTACGACGACCGCCCCTTCGGTTTCGCTACTCTATTCCACCGTTGGGTCCTTCCTTTTCCCGTTCCTTCTGGTTTTTGCAATCGTATATGGCGTGCTTGAAAAAAGCAAGATGTTCGAAGGGAAGAGGGACGTAGAATCCATAATAGCATTCGTATTAGGGATAGTTTTCGCGACAACCAGCTATACCTTGAATCTGGCGTACATAATATTGCCGATAGCCGGCATCGTTGCGATAGTGATATTCATGCTTTTAGTCCTTGCGTCGATGGTCTATGGTGATACGTCGGGAAGTGAATTCCCTCGTAGCGGAAAGAAGATAATAATAGTACTGGCGGCGATAATCTCGATAATATTGATACTATGGGTTCTGGTAGGATCCAATTTCTTGTTTGCTGGCGTCAGTCAGCAGGCCATAATAAACGGCCTGTACAACTATGGACCATACGTTGCGGTTTTGATATTCTTGATAGTCGTCGGATATCTGCTTTCTAAGTGACATAAAATACTTCTACTTTTTAGTGAAAATAACTAGGAAAAGGTATAAATACTATAATCACCAAATAAAATAGTATGGTATTGGATGCAGGATCGCTATACACGTCTGTTCAGAACGCACTAGCAGTAATAACTCCAGCTAACGTGACTAACCCTGTAGAATTTTGGTTGGCGTTCCTGCTTGTACTTGCCATACTTAATACTGTCCTGAAGAAAGTAAGCTTTTTCCAAGGAAATGAAAATAAGGGCGCAAGAGCACTGACGGCCCTTATAATATCCTTCTTCGCAGTCACTGCGGTATGGGTAGGTCCGATTCTAATGTATATGTCGTCAACGCTGGCAGTCACGGCGATGATACTTGTAGCTATACTTATCGTGGCATCATTAGCAGGATACGATGATAAACTTAAACAAGGCAAAGCAGCACAATGGCTTTTCGTCGGTGCGATAGTAGTCCTTTTCGCAGGGGGATTATTCTCTTACGCAGTCGTGCCTGCGAGCGCAGCAAGCGGGGGTAGCAGTGGAATAGCATCATCCGGCAGTCAGATAGGCTCCGTCATATCTTCGTTCTTTAGCAACCCTTCAAATATAGGTTTGCTGGTAGTCGCAATAGCGATAATAGTGATAGTAGCATGGATCTTTGGCGGTTCAGGTGCAAGTTCAAAAGATTAACTTTTAACACTCACTCTCTATGGCATTAAGCTTGACTATATTTGGAATATCTGATTTGCTGGTTTTTGTCCTGGTATTCGCGCTGGTTTACGCAGTATTATCGAAATCAAAGTTCTTTAACAAGCCCGATATACCTGCGCTGATAGCGATATCCATCGCCATACTTTCGCTAGCATCGGCTTTCTTCGTTGACTTCATAATAGCGTTTCTTCCATACGTCCTAGCGATACTGGTATTTTTATTCCTTATCATGCTTTTGTTCAGCACGGTTACGATACCTCAGGAAAGCATAGGCTCGTACCTGAGAAAAAGCACACTTGTCCCGGTGCTGATAGTGTTTATGATGTTCATATTCGGTCTGATAGCATACGGGGCGGCGAGCCAACAGCTCAGTGCGCCGGCAGTCTCATCCAGCACGTGCATATCTAATTGCGGTACGGCAAGTTCCGCTTCCAATTCGACGAATAATAATCAGGGCGCGGTAAACAAATCATTTAACTACATTACCGGCGCATATGTGATCTCGTTGCTTACTTCCCCGAACGTGATGTCGCTTCTTCTGGCTTTAGCGGCGATGGCAGTGGCCGTATACTTCATGACTAGAGAGAAAGGAGCTTAATAAAGCTTTTTATAAGATTCAAAATTGCTGTCGAATAAGCTTAATTTTTTAGCTCTGAATTTTTCATCTACGTCGAAACGAGTCTGGATCTCAAATTTTGCCGCCATGTCCCCTTTGATTCTGCATAAAGTGATGTGCGGGCGAAAAGAAGTTTCCTCCCGCACATTAAGTTTCTTACAAAGCCCGCGGTAGACATCGGAAAGATTGGTCTTCACGTCGATAAAGAGCAGTCTTGGTTTGCCCCAGCTTGGAAAAGCGTCCAGTCCGCTTATTTCAATATCCCGGTCTATCGACTGTTCCTTTACCACGTTTATTATGTCTTCGTCGGAAAGTTTTGGGTCTCCGATGAAAAGAAGCGTTATATGCAGCTTTTCTTTCCTTACAAAAGCGCCGTTTACTTTAGGTTTAATTTTCGTGACGGAAGCCGCGATCTTGTTTAGTATCTCTGGCGGTAATTCTATCGCAATGAAAAGTCGTCTCATCTTACTGTTTCTACAGAATCTATTTCGCCGTCGCCGTCTATGTCGTATCCTCTTACCAGTACCTTCCATATGGGCTCGTCGTTATAGCCCCTGAAAGTAAGTTTTGAAAATCGGGTCGTGGCAAGTATCGAGGATAGGGTGCCTATGTTTCTTATCCCGCCAAGCACTATTATATCCTTGGTCTTTTCGAACGGGTTCTTTATCTTTTCTATCGCGCCTTCGTAATCCCTGCTATGTATGCCGTCCCTGTCTTTAAGCGCCCATCCCTCAGCTTTTTCGAATTTCATTGGCAAGAAGTTGTTCACGTCTCTAGTCACTAAGTTTGTCACAGGGCCGCCGATGATGATTAGATTTTGTTTAAACAGGTTTCTTGAGATCACATCGGTATCCAGCACTATCGGGAAATCTTTCGGAAGCTCGCAGAATTGCCCCAGAAACATTGCTAAGTAAAGGGCGAAATGGGTATCTCTGGCTATAGATTTGTACTCGCCATGCGGATCAGGCGACCCGACGCATATATATCCGTCGAATTTGCCGTCTTTTATGAATTTCCTGAAGAACCTGGCGGTGCCTTCGTCGCCCATCGTCTGATCCCTTATCGCTAATTTCACTTTAGCATCGGAGATTTCAAATGCAAAAGAATTGGTAAGGGTCCTATATATGTTGCCCCTTTTAGCGGTTTTATTCTGTACTGCGACCAATCCGGCTTTCTCAAGGTATTTGATAAAATCTGCGGTTTTTTTCTTTGCGAGCTTGGCAGTTTTTGCGATTTCGTCCAATGACGCAGGTTTCCTTGATAGGGCTTTTAATATATCGATTGAAGTCTGGTTTATAACTGGCCTTAAATCCTCGAAGTTGTCTATGAGCTTAGTGTCGTTTATAAAATAACCGCCCTCATCGGTTTTCAATATAAATGTCTTCATAAACGTATATTAGGCATGCCTTATTATAAAAGCGTTTGCTATCGATTGACGCACGGCGGGGTGGGCGGTCGAAAATACCGATATAGCTTTAAATACTAGCTGTAATCTTAATAATTCTGTTTTATTGAATTATGTGCGGTATAATAGCCTATAATGGGCAAGATGATGCAATCCCTTATCTTCTCGAAGGGATACGTAACCTGGAGTATAGGGGTTACGATAGCTTTGGTTGTGCAATCGATTCTCCGGTCGGCATAATAATTAAGAAGGACATAGGCAGGGTAGACGACGTAATAAATAAGTACAAAATACAGAACTTCTCCTCTAACAAAGCGATATTCCACACGAGGTGGGCCACGCACGGCGGCGTAAAAACTGAAAATGCGCACCCGATGATCGACTGCATGCATAGAATAGCAGTAGCGCACAACGGAATAATAGAAAATTGGGCAGAACTAAAAGAATCTTTGGGCACGCACAAGTTTATATCGGACACGGACACGGAAGTCCTATCCCACTTAATAGAGGAAAAATTGAGCAGAGGTTCAGATATACAATCTGCCGTAAAGGACACGTTTAATCAGATAAAAGGCTCGTCTTCGTTCATCGTCCTAGACAAACAATCCGAAGACCTCATCGCGGTAAAAAAAGGTTCGCCGTTGGTGTTGGGCATAGCAAAAAATGGCAATTTCCTTTCGAGCGACGTCCCGTCGTTTGTAAGACACACTAATAAGGTGGTCTACCTGTCAGATGGCGACATGGTGGTGTTGGGCAAGAGGGGTTATACCATAACGAACTTGATGAATAGAGATGTTAATCACGACGTTTCGACAGTGAACCTTTCCGCCAAACACGCGGAGAAAGGAGACTATGAACATTTTATGATCAAGGAGATAATGGAACAGCTCGCACAGATGAAAAGCCTGGAAAGCGCGGATTTTGGCAATGTTACAAGGGCAGCTGAGCTAGTAAAGAACGCGAAATTAGTATATCTAATAGGGGCCGGCACTTCGTACCATACTGCGCTGCTCGGCGCAAAAGTCCTGAGAGAAAACGGCATAAAATCCGCAGCGGTACAAGGACAAGACTTGATTACATATAGGAATGTAATATCAGAAGACGACGTTTTTATCGTAATCTCACAAAGCGGCGAAACCGCCGACATAATCAACGCCATGCCATTGATATCTAAGAATAAAAAAATTGGCATAATAAATTCTGAGGGGTCCACTTTGACAAAGGACGTGGACATATTTATCCCGATAGACGCAGGACCAGAGAAAGCCGTGGCTTCTACAAAATCTTTCACTTTATCCAGCGTATATGTTACTTTGATCGCGATGTTCGCCGCAGGCAAAAAGGAAGAAGCACTGCGCGATTTGAAGCTACTGAACATAAACATGTATAATCTTTTAGTGCCTTCGGTGTTATCAGCCATAGACAAAGCGGCGGAAAAGATAAAAGGACTAGAGGACGTTTTCTTTCTAGGGAGAGATTCTGATTATATAATGGCATTAGAAGGCGCGCTCAAACTAAAAGAGGTATCCTATATACATGCTGAGGCGATAGACGCAGCCACTTTCAAACATGGACCTTTGGCGCTGATATCGGACAAGACATACGCCGTAGCACTGGTATCGGAAAGCACAAGGAACGACACGCTGTATAATCTTCAGGAAGTAAAGGCGAGGGGCGGGAACATAATAGGCGTGTCCGACAAAAATGAAAATGTTTTTGACATGTTCATAAGGGCACAGAACGGCGGAGCATTCGGTTTTGTGACGCAGTCAATAATCCTCCAGCTCCTTGCTTACAAAACGTCTATACTCAAGGGAATAAACCCGGATCGTCCCAAAAATTTGGCAAAAGCAGTCACGACAAAATAATTATATCGAGTCGCTTGAATATCTAAAGTTATATTTTGAAGCCCATCCTTAATAACTTGTGGAATTGGAAATTTTCCCGATAGGCGCGGATTATATAGTCATAGACGGAAAACCCGTCGTAAGGCTGTTCGGCATCGCCGAGAAAGGCGAGCGGAAGATATTATATGATGATTCTTTTGAGCCATACTGCTATATAAGCGCGAGCAAAGAACGCGTTAAGCAGATGACAGAAGGCATGTCTTTTGTTGCGCGCATAGAAGAAACCGAAAAACTAAGGCTTGGGGACAAAATAATAGTATCAAAGGTATTCACTAAATTGCCGGAGGATGTCCCAAAACTCAGACAATTGAACGTAAAGATCTATGATGCGGATCTCCCGTTTTACAAAAGATACCTGCTAGACAAAGGTATAGGCACGTCTTCGAGAGTAAAGGTGAACGTCGATGGCGACAGGATAAAGAAAATCGCCAGTACGGAGACGGGAAACCCGCCATTGAAAGCGATAGCGTTTGACATAGAAACTTATTCTAAAAGGGCTTTCCCTGATGCTAAGGCGGACCCGATTCTAGCGATATCTCTTTCAAATTATAATGTAAATAAATGTTTTACATGGCTCGATGCCGAAGGAGACGGCATAGAAAAAGTCGAGGACGAAAAGGAAGTCATATTACGGTTTGCAAAGTTCGTGTCAGACAACGGCTTCAACACCTTGATAGGTTACAACTCGGACACGTTTGACCTGCCATACATAAAACAGCGTGCAGATATACTCGGGATAAAGCCGCTTTTTGGCGGATTTGAGATAAAGATAAAGGGAGAAAAGAGAAGAATATCAGAAATAAACGGGAGCGTTCACATAGATATACTAAATTTCATACGCAACATATACGCGGTATATAATCTTAAGACTGAAGTTTTAAGCCTTAAGGAAGTCGCGGCAGAGACGCTTGGGGAGAAGAAAGGAGAGTTTGACTGGACTAAAGTAGACAACGTCTTCTCCAATAGAGAAACCGCCAGTTCTCTGTGCACTTATTGTATAAAAGACTCATACATAACTTTCAAATTATATGAACGGATGTACAATCTTTTCGGTGAACTCAACAAGCTAGTTGGCCAGACCATATCTGATATATCACGGATGACCACTGGGGCAGTGGTTGAGCACCTTATAATAAAAAAAGCCATTGAGCTGGGAGAAGTCATACCTAATAAGCCTTCCGAATTCGAAGTCAACGAAAGGCTAAGAAGAATAAACGTGGGGGCATTCGTCTTCCAGCCGAAACCAGGCCTTTATGAGGATGTCGCAGTCGTAGACTTCAGGAGTCTTTACCCGAGCATAATCGTATCGCATAACATCTGCCCCTCTACAAGCAGCTTCGAAAACGGAAAGATTGTCTTTAAGTTGAAGGAAGAAAGGCAGGGGTTCATTCCATCGACCGTCGATGAAGTTATACGATTAAGGGTAGAAGCCAAGCAGAAGCTGAAGGCGGACAAGGAGAACCAACAGCTTAATGCGAGAGTAATGGTATTGAAACTTATTGCAAACGGGTTCT
>DAHXLI010000015.1 GCA_027366075.1 Candidatus Parvarchaeota archaeon
GGCCAGGGTCGCTATACAAGGTTTCGGAAATGCCGGCAAGTTTGCCTTTGATTTGGTAACAAAACCATTTTCGCCCTAACCTTTGACGCATTGCTGCCGGTTATCTGGTTTTCTATGGCTGCAGGTATCAATATGTCCACCTCTGTTTGAAGAAGTTGCTCGTTTGTTATTTTGGAGCCTGCTCCCGAATCGGCTACGCTCCCGCCTTTTTCTGTCGCCGCGACTAATTTGTTGTAATCCAAACCGTTTTCGGAATAGACCCCTCCACCAACATCGCTGACTGCTACGACATTAGAACCAAATAGTTTTGTTACCAAATCAAAGGCAAACTTGCCGGCATTTCCGAAACCTTGTATAGCGACCCTGGCCGCCTTTAAGTTCAGACCAGCTCTTTTTGCGGCTTCCCTAAGTATATACATTGCTCCCATAGCCGTTGAATTGTATCTTCCTTCTGATCCCCATATCTCCAGAGGTTTTCCTGTTATGACGCTGAATTCATCGTAGCCTACCATCTTACTGTATTCGTCCATCATCCAAGCCATTATCTGTGCGTTTGTATTTACGTCCGGCGCTGGTACGTCGACCTTTGGTCCTATGAATTTGCCTATTGCGCGTATGTAATCCCTGGAAAGCCTTTCCAACTCCCCTGCAGAAAGCTTGTTCGGGTCACAGATGACTCCTCCCTTCGCACCACCAAACTGTATGCCTGCGAGGGCGCATTTCCAAGTCATCCAGGCTCCAAGCGCTTTTACGGTCTCTAATGTTTCTTGCGGATGGAACCGTATTCCTCCTTTGCCTGGGCCGCGTGCGTTGTTATAAAGGACCCTGAAACCGGTAAAAACTTCTGTTTTCCCGTCGTCCATTTTTAAGGGGATATTCACTATTACCGTCTGCATTGGCTCCCTTAAGAGTTTCTGCGCTTGGGGGTCTAAGTTCATCAACTTTGCTGCCTCGTCAAGCTGTGCTTGCGCTATCTTAAACGGATTTAAGTCTTCTATCGTTATCGCCCCCTATTTTATTCAGAAAATGCTTCATAGATAGGATAGTAATCGTTTGTATTTATGTCTTCCTCGCGTTTGTGAAATGTAATAGCTTAATCCATACTATTCCATAAATATATCGATGCTATAGTCCGATAAGGACGCCAGCCTTCGGACAACTTTAGCAGTTTGCTCGCGTCCGGCAGCTTTTGCATTTTATAGACTTTCTGTGCCGCCTTTCTTATGCCTAAGTCGTCGACTGGGAACACGTCTGTCCTATGTAGCGTACCGATCAGATACATCTCAGCAGTCCATCTTCCTATGCCTCTTACCTCATCAAGTTCTTCTATTATTCTAGAATCGTCCATCTTCTCAAATTTTTTAAGCTCCAGCCTTCCGTCGAGTATGCGCTCGCAGAGGTCTTTAAGATAAGAATACTTTTGAGGAGATATACCGGCACTTCTCACTGCCCTTTCTTTTGTTTTTAAGAAAACTTTAGGCGACGGTAATTTTCCGTTATACAAAAATTTGAATCTGTTTAGAATCGAGTCCCCTGCGCTTCCGGAGATCTGCTGAAAGATTATTGATTTTACTAGAGATCCATAATGGTCCGGCTCCCACCACTCTTTCGCATTTTCCCATACTTTCTCTGTCCCCATCTTTTTTATGAGCTTTTTAAGGACGGCATCGTTTTTACTCAGATGCCTTACTCCTGCAAGCCACACCGTCTTATCTGCTATCGATTTGTATTTTCCCACAAATTAGATTGTAAATATCTTGATTTAAATATTTAATAAAAACTATGGGCTCGAGGGGATTTGAACCCCCAATAAACTGGTTAAGAGCCAGTTGCTTTACCGGGTTGAGCTACGAGCCCATACGTATTTTATGACAAAGAAAGTTTAAATATAAAAAGCGGTTATACTAAAATCTGTATGTTTAAGAGCCCATGGTCTAGTGGTTATGACGTCTCCCTTACACGGAGAAGGCCGGGAGTTCGAATCTCTCTGGGCTCAGTTTTTTATAAATTTCTATGCCCACATCGCTCCTAAAGTAGCGCCTTCAAAGAAATCAAGTTTTTCCAGAAATTGATATCTGGCATCGGAAGATGATTCATTACCAACATCCACACAAACGACATTTCTACCATGTTGACCTTTTTCGCCCTGTTTTCATAGAACATTATATGATAATAACTAGTATAAATACTTTACTATTTATAAGTAGTTAAAATATAAGTATTAAATTTCGGAAGCGGGCAGATTTAGGACCGGCATTAATCGCTTAAGAGATAACAAGCCCGTTAAGAATTTCCCTTTCGTAAGACGGTCCTATTTTCTATGGGCAAAAAGATAGACGCCCGTGAAAAAGACTGCGAAAATGGGCGCTAGGTATAAATCGGAGATGCCGATGGCTGCAGCTTCTAAAAACCAGAACGCTGAAAAGGATAGCAATAAGCTGGAAACCGCTACTTTCATATTGGCCTGTTTGATCTTTCTGACTTGCGACCTTAAAAGTGCCGTTCCTATCACCACTATGACCAGACCTGTGATCAATCCCAAAAGCGTATAGGTGTAGTTTAGCGGGATAAGCGCTACCAAGACTATTGCCGCTTCGAACGCTTCTACGGCGCCGACGGAGAAGCCCGTGTAAAATAATCCCTTTTCAAGTTTTTCTTTGCCAAATTTTCCTTTCTTTCTAGAGTTTAAAACCGCCCTTCTTGCGCTTCTGGTAAGCCTCAGCCCGAAGTAAAGCAAAAGAAATGCGGCTATAAGATATACAATCCAGCTTGGTAATAATGCGATCGCGTTGCCGACTAAAAAGGCTACTATAAGCACTACTGCCACCCCAAGACCGACATAGAAAAATGCTTTGGGCCCACCTTCTGTATATAAGGCAAGGGCTACCGCTGCGGCTTCGGAAATCTCAAGGAGAGTTATCCCCATCGCTGCTAAGAATATTGCTGGGTCTAACATGATCTAAATGGGTCTTTTATATTCAAAGCCCGTAGTTTTTTCTTATTCCTGTTCGGAGGTTTTCCCGCCGAAATGTTCTTTGCTCGCCAAAGCGTCTGCCTTCGTGTGGTGGACAGTGCCGTCTTTGTGATGGGGCGGCGAATATATCGTATAAAGCTTAAGATGCGAAGTTTTTGAGGTGTTGATCACGTTGTGCCAAGCGCCGCTTGGAACGACCACTCCGACGCCGTCTTTGACTGGGTGCTCAACGCCGTCGATGATGACTTTTCCTTCTCCTTCCTCAAATCTAAAGAACTGATCTGAAGACTTGTGGACTTCCATCCCCAACTCATCGCCAGGATTTACTGACATAAGGACGAGTTGGCTATGTTCCGCGGTGTAAAGCACACGGCGAAAATCGGCATTCTTTTTTGTCTCTGTCTCTATTGGGATAGCGTATCCTTTCATATCAAGCACCTCAACAAGAATGCGCACCCGATACTTAAAAAGCTTTAACGATTGTCGTTTTGATGCAGTTTATCGGGGTTCCTCAGCAGATACTCTGCGCCGGCTTTACAGATATTCTTAAAATCGCACGTTCGACAGTGTTCCGCCGGGCTCGGGTGGAATTCGTTGGCTAGTATGCCACTGATGGCTTTTTCGGCCATCTCTTTCGCGGCGGCA
>DAHXLI010000016.1 GCA_027366075.1 Candidatus Parvarchaeota archaeon
AGCCATAACTAGTTATAGCACGCCATAGTATTAATTTCTTATTGTCGTCCTCCCTTCTTTAGCGGATCTCCCCGATTACCAAAAAGGATTTACTTTATCAAGACGTAAAAACTAATAAAGTATAAAAGAACACAGGAAAAATCAAACTTATGTCTAGACGCGAATTGGATCTAAGTGAGCTAAGACCGCTTTTGTCCCCTCATGCAAAGGAAAACACAAAGACTTTGGTCATATTCGATTTTGACGAGACGTTGTTTTTCATCTCTAAAAGTGTGCGACTTGCGGCGATGGAGGTTATGGGCACGGAGCTCTCAAGAGACCAGATAAGGAGTCTGCCAGAAGAGCATAAGGTTAAAGTGTACAGTACCGCATTCACCAAATACGACGCCGCTTTGGAGCCGAACTTTTACGCAATAGCTAGATACATCGATCTGCAGCATCGGGGTCACGATGTTTATGTGATAAGCGCAAGGGGGGAGGACCTTAGGGAACATACTAAAAGAGCCCTGAATAGGATTTATCCCGCACAAAGCCCAAGGCTGATTCTCAGGGCAGATGCCGTGCTTGGCCAAGAAAAGACTCGAAGTGATAAAGACTGGAAAGTAGCAGAGATCCAAAATACGTTTACAGATTATGAAAGGGCCCTTATATTTGACGACAGGGCTGACGTGCTGGACAAGCTTAAGCAAGAACATCAGTTCAAAGGTCTTATAACGTATTTTTTGGTAGAAAAGAACCGCATCAAGCAATACTAAACAGCCTAAAATCCCAAATCTGGGATCGATGAATTTACTATATCATTATCATCTTTATCGTCGTCATTTGAGGATGACGTAGAGTTTTGGTCGTCATCGTCGTCCTGGTCGTAACTGTATGGATATAAGAATTTCACTTCCTGCGAATAAATATCCTTGCTAACGTTATACGGACCAGTACTAGACTGGACCATCCTTATCTTTTCCAAAAAGTCTTTGTCGTTGATGTGGAACTCCACGTTCCTCGATATCATAGCGCCGCTGGGAGTCGTTTTGTTGTCTATTTTCACAGTATAAAGGTTATTGCTCAATTTTTGTATATTCGCCTTGTAGTTATAAAACACCCACCTTGGGTCACTGGAAAGCAAGCCGAGAAGAAAATCCTTGATGGTAGGATCTGACATGTTTTGGGTCATGTTGTGCGTTCTAAGCCACGTGGTAGAAAACTGCACCGGTTTATATTGGTCATCGAATTCGACTTCGTAAAGAGACCCATTAAATTCAGTTTGAGAAAACGCAGCGGGGTCTGTTTGTATACGTGACATATATATTGTATCAAAATCGGAAGTTATGGCGCCAGAGGCGGAAAAGGCGGTGCCTTCTCCTTCTATATCTTCTTGTTCAAAATCCTGAATTATCTGGTCTAAAGTTTTCATAATTATTTTAATTGACCCCAGTCATCATCACAAATTGCATTTAACTTCTACAACCCGCCATGTTAAATACTTTGTTAGCAGGTATTTAAGATCAGAAAGAATTTCTCAACTCGCCCAAAAATAAATATTCTAGCCGGAAGCAATATTATACGGTGGCCTGCGTAATGCGAGGGGCTCGGTTCATCTTGGTTGGCTGGAGTTTTGTCCACAGATTGTCTAGAGGCATAAAATCTTTATAAAAAAACAAGACAATCGATGCATTTAACGTTTTTAGGCTATTCTTTGTTCGGCAAAATTTTGGCTAAAGACAAAATCATCCAATCGACTCGTTGTCAGCGACTTCGCAGTAGCCGTCCAGACTAACGCAGGAGATAGCCCCCATCATTAAAAAGGTCGAACATATTGCGGGCTGTCCCGATAACGCTTGTTTCTGATTAAGGTATGTTTGATAATAGTTCGTGTTTATGCAGGCGAACTGATTCGGGATGTTATTTTCACATGGGCTTATCTGTACCAGCTTGCACATAGAAGATGAGCCGGAGAGGAACACCATCGAATTGAAATCGAATCCATAAGCGTTCGCCGTATTGATCTCGCCCGTGACGTTTAAGGGAAGAGTGGAAACGAGAGAAGCTGCCTGGCCAAGCCCGGTGTACACAAAGATTATTCCTATAACAATAACCAACAGCAGGAAAAAGAGCATAAATGCCGTTCTTCGGCGCTCAGTTTTGTTCTTGCCGATGAACTTTCCACGCGCATTGTTTGATGGTTTATTTTTCGTATGTATAAAAGATATTAGTTCCTGAAAGAGAGTAGATGATGATGGCTAATAGCAGTTCCATTACGCCAGCGATAAGCGCCGCGGTCCAATCAACCGCAATCAACAGGATAGGCAGTATGGACAATAACGCTAATAGCGCAACTGTATATATGTCTCCTTGAAACTTCCACAACAGGTTCTTCGGAGAACGTCTGCCGGATACTATGGGTATCGCCAAGGCGCAGGATAATATGAACAGTATGCTGACGACTGCTATGGCACTAGTTAGGATAGTGAAGTAGACCGCCCCTAAGTACCCCCAAGAGGGTTTTTCAAACGTTGAAGTAGCCTGTAGGACGAAAACGAGGGCGGTAAAGGCGAGTCCACCTAGGACCCCCGCGACGCTGATAAGTTTCTCGGCGGTTATTTTTTCCTCGTTGTGATAGTTATCTTCAACCATACGATTTTATCTTTTTTCGCTCTTTTATAGGCTTTATCGCAGGCACATGCCGAGAGTGGAAACGGTCTTTAGCATCCTTATATACTCGGTGTCTTCATAAGGAGTAGTGATTGGTTAGTTCTACAGCCGTTCTCGCTTCATGCAGCAACACGGCATATCACCTAGGTCTTGATTATGAAAGTTATGCACACCGCAGGAAAATTTTCTGCTAGTACGCCGAACGGCGAATCGGAGCTTCTTTACATAAACAGGAACAATACGTCGCTTAGGATATACCGCACCTTCACGCCAGATAAGGACGAAGGAAACGGCGTCGTTGAGAAGCTGACAGTCGCTGCGTTTAATTTCGCCAAAAAAAGCAAGTTAAAGGTCAGGCCGGATTGCCCAGCCATAATAATGTTCTTGGAAAAACACAAAGAATTCGAAAAGCTACTTGTCGCGGATAAGGGCGCTAGAAGCTGAGATA
>DAHXLI010000024.1 GCA_027366075.1 Candidatus Parvarchaeota archaeon
TCCCCTTGGTCGCGGATTTCGCGGACTTCCAGGCTAAACCCGGATATCACCCGCTCGTCGCCTGGTGCCTCGCTGCTGACGGAATACTCCGGCTCGACCACGGATCTCCTGAATCGGCCAGCCGCAGCATCAGTTCACAGCTGAATCCCATACAGCGACGCCGCCGTCCCGCGCAGCACCTCCTCCGCAATCGCATCCGCACGCGCGCGGCTGACCTCGCCATCCCGCAGCATGCCGCTCAGCGCCAGCCCCAGCGCCTCGCGCCCATTCCGCGTCGCAATCCACGTCGTCTCCTCCCATCCCATCGCCTCCGACATCGGATACCCATCCGTCCCAAACATCACCTTGTCCGGGTACGTCTCCAGCCACTCCCGCAGCCATCCCGCCAGCGTATGCGGAGGAAACGTCAGCGTCTCCTGCTTCTTCGTTGCTTCGATCTGGACCTTTGCCGGGAGTCTTAGATTGGCAGTGCGTGCTTCAAAACGTCTTTTGTTTACATCCTGTATAAATGTAGAATATCTTTCAAAAAGTTCGTATATAGAATTGGTGTTTATTATAGTGACGGCTTCTGACTTCGCAAGTATTTCTGTTTGTCTTTGGATCGGTACATTAAAGCATAATATTACATTATTATTCAGTCTTGCGGTCGTTATATCGTTTTTTGAAGGTTCGCCTATCTTTGTTTTTCCTATTTCTATACCGTTTGTAGCTCCGATTTTCTTTATAGCGTCTATGCTACCTATCGAATCCGCGCAGACGACTATGCCTCTGGCTAAATCGTCGTTATAGCCAACATTGGAGTTATTTATTTCTGAGATTATATTTTCTTTTTCACTCTGATTTTTAAAAACTGATATAGAAGTGCCTATCATCGCTAGAGGGTCTTGCACTATAAGTCTTATTGGTGTTGCGGCTGAAGCCGATTTTATACTCTCGTACTTGCCAAAGTTTTCTCTGCTCTCTTCTAGCGGGATTAGTTTCATGATAGCTTTTATTTTGCTTTCTGCAGTAGCGTCTTTAGTCTGCATTATTATCTTATCGCCTATCTTTATCTCTCCAGAGTATACTATGGCATCGTAGACGGTACCCATGCCCTTAACAACCTTCTCTTCTATGATAGCTGCCTGACTACCTGTAGATTTTTCCAAAGCGATATACCTTTGGCTTAAACCTATTATCATGACTATCAAGTCCTTTATGCCTATATTGTTTACCGAAGAAACCGGAATTATAGCCACTTCTTTCGTAAAATCTTTTATTCTATCATACCTCTCTGCCTGAAAACCATAATTAGAAATCTCGGAAACTAATCCGTATATCTTTTGGTCCAAGTTTTCGCTATAAGTCACCCCTTCTTTTTCAAGTAAATCTACGAAAGAAACATCTTTAACTTGTCTATATCCTTGTACCGTGTCTATTTTTGTGAGGGCAATAAGAAAGGGGGTCTTATAAGATTTTAGTATTTCAATTGATTCAATTGTTTGATTTTGTATCCCTTCAGTGATGTCAACGGTTAGAATCGCCAAGTCTGCTATGGATGCGCCCCGTTCCCTCAGTGTAACGAAAGCTTCGTGACCCGGCGAATCTATGAATATTATACTAGGTGTTTTTATTTCTACATTGAATTTCTTAAGTAAATCTGAAGCTATCTCATTTATGCGCTCCGTAGGAACTTCTGTCGCACCTATATTTTGGGTCAACCCACCCGTCTCTCGGTAAGCAAAGAAGGTATCCCTTATAGAATCCATTATACTTGTCTTGCCTGCGTCTACATGACCAAGAAACGCACAAATCGGGGATCTCATAATAAACCTTTTAGTATTTTATAGAGTATGGATTATATGCGTATATTTTAAGCTTTTAACTCTGAAGAATCGAGCATTAAAAGTATAAATAAAAAGTTGATAAAATACTCTAATGCTAACAATAGGAGAAGCCGCGCCTAGATTTTCCTGCAAAGCGTATGGTCCTTCCGGTAAAAGGGACGTAAGTCTTTCTGACAATGCGGGTAAATGGCAGATTCTTCTATTTTACGTAACCGATCTTTCACCGATTTGTCCTATGGAAGTTATAGAACTTAACAAAGAACACGAAAACTTCAGTTCCCAAGGTTTCGAATTTTTGGGAATAAGTGTTGATTCTATAGAAGTTCATAAAAAATTTTCGGAAGAAAGTCTTGGCATTAAACTAAAATTCCCTCTGCTATCTGATACAGATGGAAAGTTGGGAAAATCTTACGGAGTATTCAACGAAGAAAAGAAAAATGATAGGCGAGCTACCTTTATAATAGATCCAGATCTAAAGATTAGATATTTCTGTGTTTCTGATAATAAAATTGGCAGGAGCACAAAAGAGATTTATAGGGTTGCTATGGCTCTTAAAAGCGGAGAAGCCTGCACGGTAAATTGGGAGCCTAAAGATTAATTAAAAAATTCTTCTTCAAAGAGCTTCGTTTCTATCACAGCCCCCTCCTCATCTGAAGCGTGCACTAAGTTCCTTGTTGCTCTACGTTCTAGATTCGCTTTCAAAATAGAATCTTCTCCAAAATCTCCTCTTATCGTGCCATTTACTGCCATAGACGGGTCCGTCTTGCCTATAAGCTCCCTACCTTTAAGCACGGCATTTTCTCTTTCGAGTATCATTGCTATTACATCGGAGGAACTCATGAACTTTCTATTCCATTCTATAAGTTGTTCTCCTATTTTGTAAGGATCTATCGTGCCGAAAAGTGTTTGTATTTCTTGCGCTTTGCCAGCCACGGTCATAGACTCTATTGTTTTTTTGCCCATCCCAGTAAGCTGAGTTTCTGTGCTTCTGTATTGTTTCTTTACAAGCTCCTGCGATAACCTACCTTTCCGTAATTTGACGATTGTAAATCCTGCTTCTTCAAACCTATTCAGAATTTTGCCAGATAATTTTCTCTCAACTGCATCGGGCTTTATCATTATAAGAGTCCGCTGTTTATCCGTCATTTCTTATCACCTACAGCGCCCTGCTGATTTACTGATAAGCTAGAGTATGCCACATCTTGTGAAGAAAGTACTGAACATACCGTCTCCTGACTTTTTTTGGTTGTAATTCTCTTTCCCTCGGGCAAAGTTAATGTGGAGTAGTAGAGCGTGTCCTTATTTCCAGCACGCAAAAATTCTGAATCAAACTCGACTTCGTCTGATACGCTCATTGCCGCAGAGTAAGCAGCTCCAATTATCGCGTCGGTGTGACTCCGCCAGCCATGCAGATATCGTTTATCAAATGTCGCCTTTAGACGGGTGAACATGTCATCTAAATCTTTTGCTGAAAGATGTTTGTCGTATACGCTAAAGCCGAAAAAGTGTAATCGATCAGATATCTCCTCATAAAGATTGCGCACCGACCTGTCCATCTCCGTCTGGCTATTGTGAGGTCGTATCAATCTAGTCGACTCAAATACGGCTTTTATTATATTTGATTCAAGAGTGTGTTTTACAAGAGAAACGATCTCATTGCTGCCTAAAACGGCTTCTAAACCGCCTCTCGATTCTGACATAATTTCTTATTATAGTATCTTGCCTATTTAAATTTTCTAAACTTATAATATCTCGGCTTTTCCTACCACTCTTAAAACTCTTATCGGTAAGTCTTTATTTATCAGCGTCAACTTGTCTTCGCCATCAAAACAAAAATCCTTTTCTGCTTCAAATGAAGCTATAATCGTCTCACCTTCTTTTGTTATATTTGTAAGCGAAAGTTGCGGAGTCTGCCAATTGCATATAAGGTTCAACTTTACACCATCTCTTATTTCCTGTTTGTAAAGCTTGTTTACGTGTATCTTTATCTTTCCATCTTTTACGGTTCTAAAGCTCTTTTGCTGTCTTACTTCTACCCCTCGCGGTAGGTCCCAAGGCCAAATTCCTTTTATTGCTATCCCCACCCTATCGCCAGCTTCTGCCGACTGCGATTCTTCTTGATTAATTTGTATGCCATTTACCGATATATCTTTTGTAAAGGGTAGCGGCGCTAAAATCCCTTCGGTGTGCACGCTTAATTTGCCGGTAGCCAAAGTGCCAACGGCAATAGAAAGGCCTTTAGATTCAAAGGCGTGATCTATAAGCAATTTGAATGGTTTGTTTATGTTATTAGAATCGTAATTTAGGGCAGAAAGCTTGGCTCTTATGTCGGCTATTGTTTGATCGCTGTTTATATCCACCGGCATGACTTCAAAATTCTCCATTACGGTGCCTTTTAACAATAAAGCCAAGTTTTTAGCGAGTTTATCGACCTCGCCGCTCGTAGATATATCGGCTTTGGTGATGCATATCAGCCCCTGCTTTATTCCTATTGTATTCGCAAGTATAACAAGCTCCCCCACTTGAAAATTAATGCCTATGTCTGATGAGATACAAAATACTACGGCGTCGGATATGCTAAGTACAGAAGCTATAATCGTTGGGGCGTCCATGTCTCCCGGGGTGTCTATAAGCGTTATATTTTTGCCCCCGTATTTGAATGAAAAGAACGAAACGTCCTCTTCCGCACCTTTTCTTTGTTGTAACTTATTTACAAGCGTAGACTTGCCAGACTTATATGGGCCTATAACACTTACCGAAAGCGAATTCATATTGCCTTTTTAAGATTTGCATTTAAATACTTTTTGTTCAGAAATTATTTCTTTTTTTTGGCGATCGGCTAAGAATAATTAAAATTCCCAATAAGTATATTACTGCAGCAATAACAGACAGATACGACGATCCTAAGTTAGCAACATAAATCGCGGCTAAAGTAATCAGTATACCAAAAGCGACCAAAAGGCTAGCAACAAAAATTTGAAATAACCTTAGAAGCTTAACAGCCGAAGGTTTAAGTCCTTTTGATAGTTCAAATATCGCAAATCTACGCATTTATGACACATCATGTAGTGATAATGGCGAGTCTGATCGCGGTTGCCGAAGCGCCTGGAACAAAATGCCATCTAAAAGTTTTCTTACACTTTGGACAAGTTACTATTGTTTCCCTAACTCATATCCTGATCTTGTCTAGGTCATTAGGCAATAAGACTTCGGCAGCCAAGTGTAGTTTTTCTTTTAAATCTTTTATTTCTGAGCCGATTAACTTTGTATTTTCATACCTTTGGCTTGTGTGGACAAGATATACTTTTTTTACGTTTGCCAGCTTAGCTATCTTTAATGCATCGTTTATAGTAAGGTGATAAAAACCGTGCGCCTTGTCCTGAAGGGCTGACGAAAATGTTGCTTCTATTACCAAAACGTCGGCATCTTTTGCAAATTTTATAAGGTTTTTTTCGTAGACCAAATCGGTTAAATAAACCAGCGAAGTCCCCTTTTTAAAATAAGTAAATTCTTTTGCCCTTAAAAGTTTTTCTTTGTATTTTACGTTTTTCCCTTTTTTTAGGAGCTTTAGGAACGGCCCTGGTTTTATCCCTTTCTTCTTCAAAAGTTCTTGCTTTATGTTAAAAGTATCCTCTTCTTTAAGTTTGTAGCCTAAGCATTTAACAGAATGTTTTACGTTAATGCCGTATACCGAATATTTCCCTATTTTTTCTATAAGCGTTTCCTTTTTTAGGTTCAGTGAACGTGATTTTATCTCCAGATGCGGGTAGAATTTGTAGGTCTGTAAAATGTGCTTTACGCTTGCGTCCGTGCCGAGTGGCCCCGTTATCTTTATAGGTTCGGCTCTCCGCATCATGTTAAGACTTTGAATCACGCCACCGATCCCAAGAGAATGATCTCCATGCCAATGGGTAACAAACAGATAGTCTATAGCGGGGCTAAGACCGGCTATTCTTATCTGTCTTTGGGTTCCTTCACCGCAATCAAAAAGCACTTTTTTACCATCTAGATTAAAATATATAGACGGGTGGTTCCTATTTTTTGTCGGAAACGCTGATGATGTACCAAGTAAAGTTACGTTATCCATAGAATAATTTCTTAAAATTCATAAATATTTTTTCTTTTAGTTCTATTTGTTTTATGCCACGCAATGCGGATATATAATCTAATATTTTAGGTATATTTAACGGAGTGTTTAACTCATTATCTGGACTAAGTACTGGGGAATCAGTTTCTACAAACATGCGATCAAGCGCCATTTTTTTAATCAGATTATCCCTCTTGAATTTGATAAAGCCGGTTGAAATACTCACATAAGCTTTTGACTCTACGGCCTTTGTGTATTGTGCTTGATTTCCCTCAAAATTGTGTATTATGACGATTGCCTCAAAAGAAGACAAAATTTTAAGCAAGTCGTCCATAGCTTTTCTACTATGTATTATACAGACTTTTCCTTCCAATTCCGCAAGCTCAAGAAGTTCAGTGAATATCCTTTTTTGCGATGAAATTTGAAGTTCGTCTTTTCCCCTATAATCAAGACCTATTTCTGAGATTGCAAACGCTTCTTTTACGTGTTTTGCGATGTAATCAAAACTCTTTGAAACGTCTTCTTCGGTTGCGCTAGAGATAAAATTTGGATGTAGCCCTATACAGGGGAGAAAATTTGGATGTTTCTTTGATTCCAATAGTATTTTCTCATTGTCAGTCAGTTTTTCACCAGCGTTCAAGACCAAAAAATCTTTAAGTTCTTTTGCGAGCGAGTCCAGTTTGCCTTCGAATCTATTATCACTTAGATGCGCGTGTATATCTACGAACTTGGCTTCCATTTGGGTTATGACAATAATATGGTGTCTTTATTTAATATATCCGCGTAAATTATTTAAGAAGCGATACCAATAGGAAGTATGCCTCTGTAGCTCAGTGGTAGAGCACTTCACTTGTAATGAAGGGGTTGTGGGTTCAATCCCCACCAGAGGCTATTTCAATCAGATCGGTGCATTGTAATTATAAATGTCCTGGATTTGCTGTGCAGTAAGCGCACGATTATATATGCGAACGTCTTCTATTTGCCCAGTGAAACCATTTAATTAGGTATGCCACAATTTCCAACGTTTCCTATCTCAAAATTAGTAGCCCCAGCAAAACCGCTACTAAACGGTCCTTCGATTCCGTTCCCTGTTCCTTGCGTAGAATAACCGTAAAGTTGGCCATTTATGTAAACTGCAAACCTGTTTGATTCCATATTAAACACTAAGAAATTCTATTGATTTTCACTAACGTGTGCCGAAGATAATACCCCACTCGAACCACCTGGCCCGCCGGCCCATACATAAAGTCCTAAAGAACCAGTTTTGTTTATCCGTACTGTTCTGTCACAACCGGCCCTACCTACATCGGCGATAGTTTCGTTATAAATCGATATTTGGGATACAACCATTTAAGTCGTAAGATGTGCAACCAAGTCTTCCTATTTCTCTCGGTACATATAATCCTAAATTTTATTGGACGGCGCCGAAACTAACCGAAGGCATAACATCATTCGTAGGGGTGCTTGAAGAGTACAAGGCATATAAGATCTGGCAATTTGTAGACGTCTCAGATTGCGCGTTAAACTGTATGCTGGTCACACTCGGCATATTAGATACGCTGATCGTATCAAGGCCGGCATTATTGACAGTCAAATAAGTTTTGTCACCGACATCGGAGATTGAGACCACCTCCATCGTATTTCTTAAGATGTATGGATCATATGTGTAAGCGAGAGTAGTTGTATTTCCCGCCCCGATATATTCCGCTTGCGCTTGGTCTCTAGTGCTCCAAGTTAACTGCCCGGACACAAAAGCTCCGCTTCCATAAAATCCTTTGTACATGGACTGAGCCCCACCGGTAGGCGAAGTCGAATTGAGCCAATCGGCTTCGTCTAAAATAAAAGTCCCTTGGTTAGTAGAAGCAATAGAGTAGGATAATCCACCGTTTGGAAATATCCACAGCCCGCTGGAGTTCGTTGCGTAATCGCTGCCGCTCCACCCAGTTGGTAAGCTGCTCTGGTTAAACAACCAAGCGTCTGTAAAGACATTTTTCGCATCGAAATATTCCCCGTATATCTGAGAGAATTGCGGGGCCTCGCCTGTGTTGATGTTATTGAACATTTTTTGTTGGGTAGGATAAAAATTCATGTCTACGGCCAGCTTCGACTTTGCTGCTATCGAACCTACCCTAAGCCAGTATGTGGTGTCTGTGCTCGCCGAGCCAGGCCCAGAAAACGAAACGTTGTCTATGACTCCATTATATCCATGGCCGCTGTAATCGTTTGCGTTCCCATCAAGGGGCCACCAACCCTTTGCAGTGGTTATCGGAGAACCGTCTTCTCCTTCTCTATACAGGGAAGCCACCTGTGAGCTAGTCAATGGCGTGTTGTAAGCCTGCACATTCGCGATCACGCCATCCATTACGTCACCGGCGCCAGCGGATCCCGAACTGTAAGATCCGATCACAGGAAGAGATACGTTCCCGACTTCAGCGCCATTAAACGTAAAGGTGCAGGACAGCTTACCGTCAACATACATCGTGGCGTTGTTTAAGTCAATCACTTCGGCGACGAAATATACGGTATTCAGCGGTATGGACGCGCTGCCGCAACCACTTCCTTCACCAGTAGAATTATGCACAAAAAAAGTAAATGATGTTGAAGTGGGGTTCGGGTAAGTATTCGGGTATGACTGCAAGCCGATAGCTGGGCTTCCAGCTCCATTTGTCCACCATTCCTGGACACCGTTGCTGCTCGTGAAGCCGGATACTTCGACCCAACCAGTAATGGTCGCTTTACCAATCGAATAGTTTACGGTCTGTGGCAGCACTATGCGGCTCGTGTATCCGTTAAAATCTGCAAGGTTGCCCGACTCAAGCCATGAAGGGATTATAGTGCCGTTTGAATAAGAAAATTGTATATTTTGAAGATTTGTTGCTTCATAACCGGAATACTCGGATGAGTTTACTATTATCATCTGCTGGAATGGCGACGCGGTGGCGCTGGATTGTTGGTTAGCGAGATCGATCACAAGTGCCGGTACAGAAGAGATACTTCCAGAACTATCGCTTACCGTGACTCCGGAGCTGAAATTTATGCTGTAAGAACCGGCGACTTCTTTTTCGATGGCGGGGAGAGACGACAGTATAAATGAATCGGCTTGGGAAGAAGGCCCAAGACTCTGCATGAAAGAGTACTGGTACACTAAGTTATATGCGAGAGAATTAGAAGAAATCAAATCGCTTTGCTGCAAGTTTAGATTCTGATTAGAAACCAAGTTGCTATATTCTAGGCTGAAAATGGCGATTATAACGGTTATTAAAAGGACAGCGAATACGATAGTAACGAACTGGCCTTTTGAGTCCATAAAATTTAATATCCTCACGCATATTTAATCTTATATCGTTTAGAGTCTAAAATCAGGCATAAAATGGAAAAATCAATCGGGGCGTTTTTACCTTTGTTCAAGTCGGCACTGGAAGAAGGCAGGATAATGGACAAGAGAACGCTGCTATCGGAAAAGAGAAGGATATGCGAATCGCTGAGTACCGCCGAAATACCAAAAAATGGCGAAATACTTTCAAACTTAGATAAAGCGTATATCTCAAAATTCTCAGAGATCCTAAAATCAAAACCAGTAAGGACGCTTTCTGGCGTGACGGTGGTAGCTTTAATGACAAAACCTTTTGATTGCCCACACGGAGTATGCATTTTCTGTCCAGGGGGCACACGCGTCAATACGCCACAAGCGTATACCGGTTTTGAACCGGCCGCGCGGAGAGCAAAAGCCAATAATTATGACCCTTATGATCAGGTGCAGGCAAGACTGAAACATTATCTTTTTATGGGCTACGAACCACAGAAAATAGAGATCATCGCGATAGGCGGGACTTTTACGACACTGCCTAAGCTTTACAGAGACGACTTTATAACAAATATCTATCGTGCGATGAACGATTTTCCGCAAAATAAGAACGATAGACACGGTTCTTTGCAGGAACAGAAAAAGATAAACGAAACCGCAGCTGTACGATGTGTTACTTTTGCCATAGAAACTAAACCAGAGAGATGCAACCTAGGAGATGTAAAACAGCTGTTAGAATATGGCGTGACCCGCGTAGAGATGGGCGTGCAAAGCGTCTATGACGACGTACTCAAGAAAAACAATCGCGGGCACACCATCGGGGACGTCAGATCTGCGTCGAAACTATTGAGAAATAATGCATACAAAGTAGATTATCATGTAATGCTTAACCTCCCCTTCTCCGATATAGATAAAGACAAAGGGACGATAAGTGCAATCTACGAAGATGAGAGTTTAAAGCCAGACGCTATAAAGATATACCCGACGCTCGTGATAAAGGGCACAGGCTTGTACAACTTATGGAAAGACGGCAAGCACTCAGTCTATCCGCTAGAGGATATAATAACTTTGATTGCTGAAGCAGAAGTTTCCGCGCCAAGATGGCTACGTATAATGAGGGTAGAAAGAGACATACCATCCAACTTGATAGAAGACGGCGTTAAAGTCACAAACCTAAGACAGCTCGTTTCTGATAGGATACGAGAGATCGGTAAAAAAGCGAACGATATACGGAGCCGGGAGATAGGGCACTCGCAGCTGACAAAAAAGACGACAATACGAATGAAAAGAGAGGATTATCGGGCTTCAAGAGGGGATGAAATATTTCTCAGCATTGATGACACAGCGAACGATGCGATAATAGGCTTTATCAGGTTGAGAGTCCAAGACGGGTCATCCGAAAGTCTTGTAAGAGAACTTCATGTCTATGGCGAACAGAAAACCATAGC
>DAHXLI010000038.1 GCA_027366075.1 Candidatus Parvarchaeota archaeon
GCGCCTATTATCACTAGTTCGACTTCTTCCATGAATTTTTATCTCAGCTGTATTCACGCCAAGTATGGTTACAGTTAAGACATTTATAGAATCTTGTCGGGGGTTCATCAGAAGCTCGGGTCTGTTCCATCCAGGAAATCACCTTCTTTTTACTGCAGTTGGGGCAAGTCATGTCCTCAAATTCAGTCTGTGAAAGCGTTTCTTCCTCAGAAGGCGCCTCTTCAGAACGCTTTATTATGAGCTTCTTATTTTTACCCTTAAGCACCAAATCTTCTTCTTTCATAACTTAGATTGTTATAATTTTATATAAAGATATATAATAATAAACCTTTCCTCGGCTAAGTTCTAAATCATTAAATATCCATCGCGTTCAATAGTTATTATGTTACGGATTATGCCAAAACTGGCATGGCTGCTCGGTCTTTTCGCTATTCCTGTACTCATACCATCCGTAAATGCTCTGGACACCGGAACCGTTAGCACTACCGTAACTAACGGCTTTCTCGGGGCGTTTACCATCAATTCGTCGAACACGCCCATATATGCGGCGCTTTTCGCTCTCGTAATCTTCGTCATATTTTACCAACTGCTCCAGAGGACAACTCTCGGTGGAGGTGCGGCGGCTATAGCACTTGTTTTTGCCGCGATAGTGTTCGTATTCCTTTATACGACCCCGTCCTACATACAGCTTTTTCTTAACATCTCTATAGTCACGGCGATAATGGCGATATTGTTGATAGTGCTTTTGATACCTACAAGGAGAGGGATGTCCTTCTCTAAAGTGATCGGCGTGCTCCTTTTGCTGACGCTATTCTACGTGATACTTGTAAATAACCCGTCCGTATCGAATTCGATAAATCAATTGACGCGAGTAAACGTAGAAAACATATTGCCGTTGATAATAATCAGCGCGTTAGTGATAGGGATAATAGTGCTTTTGATAAGGGCTTTCAGATCTACAACACATACGGGGTTGAAGGCGATAATACCGATATTTATCTTAGGCCTGATAATATTCTTCTTCGTGCCTGGCGCCGCCGCATTTTTGTTAAGCCCGCTTTCTCTGATATTTTATGGATTAGTGTTTCTCGGGGCCCTGATATGGTGGATTTTCGCACACGGAAGGCCTAAAGAAGAAGACAAGAGCGAAAAAGATTTTCGGCATAAAAACATAGTGAATTCATTCGGGCATTTGCCGCCGTCGGCACCAAGGTCAAACCGCGGCCCTATAAAGGGATGGCTGCCGCCTTCGGCCCAAAAATCCGATAAAGATCCAATAAAAGAATGGACGCAACCCGCCAAAGAAAAAACGGGGTTTTGGAACGGATCAGGAAAAGGGACCACTAAACTTAAAGATCTTGACTTAAGGGGCAAAAGAATAGAAGTAGACAAAGGCGGCAAAACGATTTTTCGCTGGAAATCTGGGGATAAGAAAGGAAGGGGCGGCGAGTTCGTAGACTCTGAAGATTATAAGAAATAACTTATTCTTTAGGAAGTTTAACAAGCCCGCCGAGGATTCCCATTTCGTAAGATGGGGCGGAAGCTTGGGGCAGTTCACTTTGATCCGGTAGCTCTGATGAAAATAAGAAATACAAATTAAATCAGCTAATATCCATTTAGAAAAGTTGTCTTTACAAACTCACAATAGCCTTTTATTATAATAATAAACTACTATTCTCATACAATGGGCTCGTGGCGCAATTGGCAACGCGCTTCCATGGCAATAAATCCAGATTGGAAGAGACTGTGGGTCCGAATCCCGCCGAGTCCATTAATATTTCGGTTTTATAAAAGGAATTAAAATAATGTGATTCTTAAATGAAATACGGAAGACGATTATAAAATGAATAAGAAAGCGTACAATATTTTAGAAGAAAATAGCCCCAAAATGCTTTAAAGCAGACGTTAAAAGATTAATCGTTCAGTTATAAAATATGCTAGGGCAGAATCTAAACTTTAAGATCTAGGCGTTATAGCTCTTATCTCGGCTACTCTCGTAGGGTATATTTTTTCGAGCTTCTCATGCAATTTATTCTGCGTCTTGTTGGTCATCGCGTCCGTGAAAACGTCTTTTAACTTTGCGCCCTTTACTTCAGCTTCAACAAAATCTTTTATCTCTCTCTTGACGGCCTTTTTGTATTTATTCTCGGCCTTGTTTATTGCGCAAAGAACTTTTACAGCATAAGGTTTTCCCTCTATTGTTACAGGTATGACAACATCCATCTTCGACACATTATGTCTAACGAGTCTTCCGACTTGTTCTCTCGAAAGCATGAGCGATTCCAAATCTGCCTTGCATTCGGATTCCGATACCGAGACGACTTTGAAGACCAGTCTGTAGCCCATCCGCGATTTTATCTCCTTAAGTTCGGACGCGCTGCATGACACTTTTCTGCCGATAACGTTTTCCTCGGTCCCGAATATTTCGCCCGCCGTGAAATTATCGAGATGAGGGATAACGACTTTGAACCAGGAGTTATTTTCATTCATAACTTGACCACCAGTCTCGCATTTTCAAGGCTATATGCGTAGGCTATGGGCAGGGTTTTCCTGTATTTGTAATAATTTATCAGTCTTTTTATTCTGTTCTCAAGTACTACTAGGCTTCTTTTCGAAGCTTTGTCTTTTCTTTCCTTTTCTAGGTGCATATGTAATTTTACGGCTTTTTTATAGAGTGCTATCAGATCTTCGGGCAGCTCTTCTTTTATCTCTCTGCTTTTTAGTATCTTTCCGATATTGCTTTTTGTGAGGTCCTTTACGGAAGGTATCCCATACTGGTCGCGCAGGGCCAGGCCTATCTGTGACTTAGTCATGCCTTTTTGGTACTTGTTGAGTATCATCTTTTCTACTTCTTCTGGCGTATAGTTGAGCCAGTGCGGCACAAATTTGCTTTTTATTTTAACCGTTTTCATGATATCTTCCTCTACGTTCTATATCTTTAAGATGTGTCTCTATCCCTTTAAATTCTTTTCCCATAGCCGCCTCATAAGCCTCGATAAATAGCTTGTAGGCTTTTTTTGCGTCGTCTGGATGCCTGGATTTCAGCGCGTTCTTGAACAGGAAGAGATCCGTAGCGCGATCTTCGTCTTTTTTGGAGAAATAACTTAGTCCGAAGTCTATCAGGTAGACTTGCCCCCTCTTTACAAGTATGTTTGCAGTCGTCAGGTCTCCGTGCACTATCCCGAGCTTGCTTATCGCGGCAAGCAGCACCCCAACGTCAGACATTTTTTCGACGGAGAACGCAGAATCAAACTGTTCCCCTTCTATTTTTTCCATGTAAAGTTTGTCCCCTTCGGCGGAGATCTTTACCGGTTTGGGGACATTTAGACCTGCGCGGTGGCAGGCAGACAACGCCGTAAATTCCCGCTTAGTCCTGCTTTTCCGCATGGGGGCGTCTATTTCAGGCAGCCGATACTTTTTTCGCTCTCTATATTTTATTATCTCGTCGTCGTCTTCGTAAATGATCGCTTCCGCGCCGCGCGCTATTATTTTCATGCTTTGACTGACACCCTATCCCCGTCATTCAGTTTGTATTTTAAGCCCACTCGCTGCCCCTGAAATTTTAGGTTCTTACCATAGACTACAGCATAGCCGTCTTTCCCAGTTTTTAGTCCGAGCGTCTTCGCGAGATCGTATACAGTATCTCCTTTCATTATCGGGACGGCTTCGTCTGATTTTTCCGTGTACACGCCTATTATCCCATAGCTTTTTATCGATGAGTCTACATCGGGTGACTCAGCGACCACCTCAAAAACCTTCACGTCTTCTATCTTATTGTTCGATATCACGACTTCGCTTGAATTGACGAACTCCTTATATTTTTCGAAGTTTGGCACCAAAAGAAGCTGTATCTTCATGTCACTTATCCTGATGATCCCGTGATATATGGTAGCCACCTTAGTAAGATTGAATTTCTTTAGTATCGACTCGGGTTCGTAGCCGACAAGGCATACCCTTGGCCAGCGTTTCCGGATAGAAATCGTTTTATGGACCTGCGGCGAGTAGCTCATTTCTTTTTTTAATAGGGACATCTTCCTCTTCAGAAAAGCGAAGGCCTTATCCGTGCCTTTGTGCTTTGGCAAGACGCGCATCATCTGTTGCAGGATTTTCTTCCTTTCGTCTAGGTTTTTCTCCCGACTGTACTTGAGTTCAAGGTCGTAATATTCCTGTGGGGCGTTTATCGGCATATTACCTGTATTTTATCTCCACAGCATCTGTTCTAAAATCTGGCTTGGGGCTTAGATCATCCTGAGCGTAATCACGCATCAAATAACCGGTATACGCGATCATAGCGCCGTTGTCTCCTGCGTATTCCTTTTTCATAAACTCAAATCTCGCATTGCGTTCATCGCACATTATCTTTCCCATCTCGTTTAAACGCGCGTTTGCCGCAACGCCGCCAGCTATTATTAGACTGTCTTTTTTGCAGTAAGCCATAGCCCTTTCGCTTGCTTCCATAAGCATCGCAAAGACGGTTTCTTGTAGCGAAAAACATATGTCTTCTACCTGGTGCTTTTCAATCATCTGCGAAACAAAAGTTTCTATGCCAGAAAAACTTACGTCCATGCCTTTTATCACATACGGTAATTTTATGTAGTTTTTACCCAGCTTTGCTAGTTCTTCTATCTTGGGGCCAGCAGGAAAAGGAATCCCGAGCCTTCGGCCGGTCTTGTCTAAAAGATTACCTATCCCTATATCTTGAGTTTCCCCGAAAACGACATATTTGCCATTTTCGTAGGTTATAACTTGGGTATTCCCACCGCTTACGTAAAGCATGACTGGGTCATTTAGGCCAGTGACTTTTCTAGCTATCTCTATGTGGGCGACACAGTGATTTACTCCGATTATCTTTTTATCATACTTGTCTGCTAGGAATTTTATCATTTGGTACCCTACTTTAAGACAGGGCAGAAGGCCAGGTCCTTGAGAAAATGCGAATAAATCGATTTGATCAAGAGATACTTTCGCTTTGTCCAGCGCACGTTTTAGTATAGCTGGCCCAAGTTCATAATGATGAAGAGCGGCTTCGCTCGGTATTATCCCACCTGCCTTAGGCTTATAAACGTCCCTCTCATTCGCCAGCACCTCGCCGTCCTTTATTATACCTACTCCAAAAGTATGCGCTGTACTCTCTATTCCCAATACGTACATAGTCTATCAATAACGTCCGATTAAATTTAACTTTATATTTTTAGTCTTAAGTCAAAGTGATAGGGATATGATAGAAAAAGAAATAGCGCGCTGGTGGGACGAGGCATCAGAATACTACCAAAAAGAGATAGCTGACGACAAGCTGGACACCGTGCACTACGGACCATTCGGATCTACAGAAGAAAAATTACGTCTTTTGGGGAACGTTAAAGGAAAGATCGTGCTCGAACTGGGTTGCGGCGGAGGTCAGTGCGCAATTTCTCTAACGAAAAAAGGCGCGATTTGCACCGGGATAGATATCTCAGTGAATCAGTTAGAATATGCAGCCAAGCTTGCAAATGAGAATTCTGTGAAAGTAAAGTTCATAAAAAATTCATTTTCTAATCTAAAAATATTTAGAAGTAATTCTTATGACATCGTAATTTCTGTTCTTGCGCTGCAGCATGCCGAGGACTTAAGCAAAATTTTTACGGAAGTGAAAAGAATATTGAAGAAAAACGGAATTTTTGTGTTTAGCATCGAGCATCCCTTTTATCTTTTGATAGAGCCAAACGACATGACGCTATCTGATAGTTATCAAAAGACTGGACTAACAAAAGAAGAAGAGACTTGGCCAGATGGGAGTAAACATAAGTTCTTTATGTACAGAAGAAAAATAAGCGACATAAGCGATAGTATAATAAACGGCGGGCTAAGACTTGTAAAAATAGTAGAACCTTTTGATCCGCGCGACAAAGTTTGGGGCAAAGGCTATCGTAGAAAATTAGTTGGGATGATCCCGCCAACGATAATATTCAAGTGCATTAAAACCTGAGAGAGGGAGGGCTATTTTTTACTTTTGAAAACGGTGTAACCGCACTTTCCACAGCTTTCTCTATTGCCATGTTCTGCCAAGAAAACGCCAGAACCACATTTTGGACAACTCTTGTTTTTGGCGGTTGCGCCACCTTTATACAGTTCCCAGACGTTACTTGGTTCCCTTTTCTTCTTTTTGCTTTTCGGCATATATTACACCATTCTTCTTCAGGATAAATTTTTGCAGCACCTTCTTGGCGCTTTCTTCATCTTTGTAAACATGTGCGGTTCCGTTTATCTCTCGCGAACCGTATACATTTTTTAAAGTGTAAATTATCAAGAAGCCTTCTGGGAATTGCTCGGCTAGTTTCTTTTTGACATCGTCGATTTTTACGGTTTCTTTTGATTCTGTCTTTAAGCTAAAAGTTATCAGCGTCCTGTCGAAGTACTTGTCGTTCGATTTTGAGATAACTTTTAATTCCATTTTAAGCCACTGAAAGTGCGTACTTGCCGGGTTTGGTTATCCCGAGTTTCTTGGCGGTCTCTGATTTTTCCGGGTTTGATATGACCACCTGTCCTTTCCACTTGAGCGAAAGTTCGTCCCCGCCGCACATCGGACATTTTTTCTCTTCCGTTAGATAACTGCAGACTTTGCACGCTTTTAATGACATGATTATTATTCCCTCTTAGGCTTCTCAGCCTTTACCCTTTCCTCTTTTTTCTTGCCGCCCTGCTTTCCCAAGCCGGGCGATCTCATCGTAAGCCCTATCTTCATCATCCCTCTCGTGCTTATTGCTATAGTGTTCGTCAGTACAGAATCGCCGACTTTCAAAGACGTCTTTGTCTTTCTGCCGACCAACGCGTTTCTGGTGAAGTCTACAAAATCGTCC
>DAHXLI010000018.1 GCA_027366075.1 Candidatus Parvarchaeota archaeon
TGATGGGACCAAAACAACCACGACCACCGGTACCTTTTCCAAAGCGCAAGAAAGATTAGTCCTGGCTTCCGTAGGAAAATCAAGGGAATGGCTCAGCTTTTTCAGTTGCTCGGTCGCGCTTTTCAAGATTTTTGGGTTAGAATGGCCAAAATTAAGGACAGATACACCGGCATAGAAATCTATGAAGACGTTGCCGTCAGAGTCTTTTATCGTCGCTCCGCGCCCCTCTTCAGGCACGAATGGAAGGACCTTCGGGTAGTAAACAGCGTTGCCTTCCGTAGAAGCTTGCATGGCCAATATCTTTTTTGCTTTCGGTCCGGGCAGGGTCGTAATCATCTTTGGCGCATTCGGGAAGTGCAGGCTCTTAAAGTCCATTCTTATTATATTAAGCACGGAGTTATATAGATTTATCCGGTTTGCAGATTTTCCTTATCCATGCCGCCTAAACGCAGGTTTTTATATTATAACGATCTAAATACCTTATGGCATACATGATGGGACCAAAACAACCACGACCACCGGTACCTTTTCCAAAGCGCAAGAAAGATTAGGCCGCAAGTCGTTGTAAAAGGAAATTTTCAGTTAGTGATACTGGATTTTGTCAATCGCCAAATCTTTAAATCTGTGCGCTTATCCAAATGGATGGCAGTGAGCATTTACCGGCAGAAGGGTATTTATGTCTTCCCGCAGCACGCCAAAATCCAGCTATTCTTTATGCGTATCCAGCACATCTATAAATATAACCATACTCTCATGTAAGGTAGAACAATTTTTCGCATAGAAAAGTGAGTTTATATATAGCTCTTGAACACATATATAGAATTTCTGCTTAGTATAGACGTGCTTAAGGAAGGGCAGGGGGAGAATCATGTTATCACCGAAAGACGTTCATGCGATTATCAGCAAGAGGATGATCAATGACGTATACGACTTTGTATTAGACACAGAAAAAAGCAAGGGAATGTACCTTCTGGACGCGAAAACCGACAGGAAATTCCTTGATTTCTTCGGGTTTTTTGCTTCTTCAGCTATCGGAATGAACCACCCAAAGATGTTCGAACCAAATTTTCTTAAGAAACTGATGCGTGTCGCGATAAACAAACCGACAAATAGTGACGTTCTTACGGTAGAAATGGCAGAATTCGTCGACGCATTCTCAAAGATCGCGGAACCGTCTTATATGAAATACCTGTTTTTTATAGAGGGTGGCGCGCTGGCAGTCGAAAACGCGCTTAAAACCGCTTTTGACTGGAAAATAAAGAAGAATTTTAACAAAGGCATAGAAGACATAAGAGGCCAGAAAGTCATGCATCTAAAAGAAGCATTTCATGGAAGATCCGGTTATACGCTGGCACTGACGAATACATCCAGCATAAAAAAAGTACAGTACTTCCCTAGATTCAATTGGCCAAGGATCACTAACCCAAAGATAACCTTTCCATTAAACGTAGAAAATACAAAGAAAGTGGAAGAGCTGGAGAAGCAAAGCCTTGATGAAATGCAGAAAGCGATAGCGCTTGAAGGCGATCACATAGCAGCGTTCATAATGGAGCCGATACAAGGAGAGGGCGGAGACAATCATTTCAGAAAAGAGTATTTCCAGGCAGTCAGGAAGCTCACTGCACAGAACGATATTTTATTCGTGGTCGATGAGATACAAAGCGGCATGGGGATAACCGGCAAGTGGTGGGCCCATCAGCACTTTGATGTGAAGCCAGACATACTCGCATTCGGAAAGAAATCGCAGGTTTGCGGCATAATGGCTGGGCCAAAACTCGAAGACATACGCGACCACGTCTTTAGAGTGCCAAATAGGATAGACTCGACGTGGGGCGGCAATCTTACCGACATGGTAAGAGCGACTCGTTATTTAGAAATAATGGAAGAAGACAAGCTCGTCGATAACGCAGCGAAGATGGGAAAAGTATTCCTTAAAGGCTTAGAAGACTTACAGGATAAATTTCCTGGACAGATAATGGATGCCAGAGGCCGTGGTCTTATGTGCGCATTTGATCTTCCGAATCCAGCGCTTAGAGAGGAATTTTACAGCCAGTGTTATGACAATGGCCTTCTTGTATTAAGGACCGGTTCGAGGGGGATAAGATTCAGGCCACCTCTCATCGTAGAAGAAAACCACATAAACGAAGCACTGTCGGTAATGGAGAAAGTGGCGGGCGACATATTTTCTAAGGAGTATGGCACGCAAGCAAAGGCCAAACCGGCAACTGCGCCGGCAAAAAGCACTTTGCCGATGTGCATAGACAAGCATAACCGATCAGGAGACGGCAAGAGACAGGCACAGCCGGAACCGATCAAGGCCGCAGGTACCGAAAGCTTAGTTGATGTCGTAGTAGACAAAGTGATCGCACCTTTGAGTAATATATAATCAGGAGTCCTGCCAAAAACATCATATGTCTATTTGATGTCTATAGGTTTCAGTCCGCAACAGTCCTAAGATCTCAAATAAAAGCAGAGTATCTTACGATCATTTTAGGTAGTATTTCTTGACCAGCTCTTCAAGCAGCTCCTTCTGCCATTTTTTCTCTTTAGCAGACCAAGCAGCGGACTTAGCAGCAGCGTAAGCAGCAAGCTTAGCAGCATTAGCAGCATGAGTAGCATTAGCAGCATTAGCAGACTCAATAACATACCAAACAGACTCAACAGCAGACTCATCCGCAGACTTAGCAACATACCCAACAGACTCAACAGCAGACTCAGCAGACGCATAACCATACAAAGAAGAAACAGACCTAGCATCAAACCAAGCAGACCTAGCAGCGTGCAGATTTTCTTCAGAAGGGTCTCTTAAATAGTTCTCCGCAGCTTCTATAGCTTTTCGTGGTCTATCGTCTTCAGGAAATGCTTTCTCATAATTAGGAATGACGTGCTCAGCGCAATTCGCTGCAAAATCTATGGAGAGTTTTCTCAGGTCTATCTCACGGACAGGTCTCATCTCTCCTGCTGCGAACAGTGCTTTTCCTGAAACGGCACCGCGTGCTTCCACCTCAAAAAGGCGATCATCTAGTGTAAAAAGCGATTGATCCGAATAAGCGGAATACAGATCTGGATAGGCATGAAATCCGCTATTTCCCACCTTTACTTTACCGTCGTAGACGTTCCACTTGTTAAGTTCCCATCCCAGGTTTTCATAACGACTTATTAGGTCTTGAGAAACGAACTTATAGCCTTTCACCGGCTCTTCGGGTTTCTTTGGTCCTATGGATAGTATTTCTGATAGTCTTCTAAACCTTCCTTCAATTGTCTTTCCTTTCATAGTCATTCAAACCTCCTTATTTTAATTACTACTCTAGAGAAGAACTAGTATATAAAGCTTTTCGTACTAAAAACGTTGTAGTCTAATAGGCAGTAAAACTACAGAGTAAGGAGTAAAACTACAAAATCTGCAAACGACAAAGTTTAAATACCGTTAAAAGTTATTACTATAATGACAGATAAACCGACTGCAGCATTTGTTCTTTCACTAATAGGAGGAGTATTCATATTATTAGGAGGTATAGTCTACTTTTTCGTAGGTAGCTTTTTAGCTATTATTGGCACACTTGTTAAAAGTGGCACTCTCGCAACAGAGGGCGGTATGTTTGCGGTAGTCGGTTTGATTATAGGCATAGTTTTAATAATAGTTTCGGTATTAGCTTATGTCGACCCCAAGAAAAATAAATTGTGGGGAGGAATAACTATAATCGTCTGTTCTATCCTTAGTTGGATGTTTGCACTGGCGGGATTCTTGATAGGATTTATTCTCGCGCTTATCGGTGGAATACTATTTCTTACCTGGAAATCAAAGTGACAGAACTTTCACAGAAAGCGTCTTCAGGCATTTAAAAAGCCGAATGGATTCTTCCCTTCTTTGGCGTACAGATAGGCAGCAATATATAAACCGGCATTCCAGGAGTGTCCTTCTTGTCCGATTGGTTTTCCACTTTTTCCATTTAGCCATTCATTGAAACCCACACCATTTCTATAACGACTTACTTGGTTAAGTTCCGCTAATTTATGCAAAGTAGTGTCTTTTTTGCTCGAATTCGACTTAATCAATGCAAGTTCATAGAATCCGCCGATGAAAGGCCATATTCCCCCGTTGTGATAATTATAAGCCGTGCTATTCCAGTAGACTGGCATAGTATCGTTTATCTTTTTTGATAATACAAAATTCTCATTGTATTTATAAGGGGGATAGAGGGATTTCACTGGATAGGGCTGATCCAGTTTTTTATCGGCAATGTAAGAGAGTATGCGTTTAGATAAATTATCATCTGCTAAACCGGACAATACGCAGAGCGTATTTGATAAAGTATCAAAATGGCTATCTATAATGTTTGGAGATATAAAATTCAAGTAAAAACCCATGTCGTTCAATTTGTTAAAGGCTTTTGATTCTGCTAGCCGTTTCCAATACAAAAATATCTTTTGTCGATTTTCTTTCAGCGGATAAAACACTTCATTAATACGCTTCTTTAAATCTTCTTCATTTATTTTGTATTCTCTTTTTAGCGCTTTCCCAGATTCTTCGCATAACCAATTTATGCTATTTGTTGCCAGATAGAAAAGTACGTTATTGTAAAGCGTATGGTCGTATATTCTAATCATGGTATCCATCCATTCTGCGGTTGGTGGGCTGTTTACCAGCATTGTGTCATTTACGTCTCGATATCTTAACCAAACATATGCACCTAACGCAGCGTCTAAGTCCTCTTTAAGAAGGCGTTTGTCTCTGGTAAAATAATATAGGCTAGCTAGACTTATTATATACAAAGACGATGCATCAACCGAACCAGCAAAATGATAACCGGCTACACCGGTTCGCTGGTCGTAATTGTTGGGAATAGCACCCAATATGTTCCTGGCTTTTGCAAAAGTATCCAAGGTGTGTTTAGATACCTCTAATAGTTTTTCATCCTGAAGCATATTATAACCTATCGAAGCAAAGAATGCGTCTCTAGCCCACAATTTTCCATAACCTTCCATAACTTTCTTATCGCCTGTAGTCGCAG
>DAHXLI010000022.1 GCA_027366075.1 Candidatus Parvarchaeota archaeon
CCATTCCAGCTTATTATATTATATCTACCGCAGAAGCATCCACAAATCTCGCAAGATATACGGGGTTCAAATACGGTTTCAAGGTAAAAGATTTTTCAAAAAGATATAATGATTTCTTTACAGAAGCTAGGATGCAATTCGGCTCTGAAGCTAAAAGAAGGATAATACTAGGAACGTTCGTCAGAGGCGCAAGCGTCAAGAACAGATATTACGTCAAGGCATTGAAAGTGAGGGCCATGCTGTGCGAAAAGATGCGCAGGATACTAAGGGAAAGCTTCATGATATCGCCGACAATGTCGATAACGACGCCAAAAATAGAAGACGTAGAAAAACTTTCGCCGGTGCAAAATTATGCTCTCGATATGCTTACCATCCCACCAAACTTATGCGGGTTTCCACACATCTCCTTTCCTTATGATTATCTCGACGGCATGCCAGTAGGGGCGCAAATAATCGGCGAACATTTCAACGACTATGCGGTCATATCTTTCGTTGAAAACTGGGAAAGAAAGTTCGAATACAAGTTCAAATACGACATCGGGGCTCTATGAAAATAGGATTAGAAGTTCACGTCGCGCTTCCTACAAAAACAAAACTCTTCTGTAGCGACTCTACAAACGGGGAAGAAGGACCAAATTCACAGATATGCCCCATATGCACGGGTTTTCCCGGTTCTAGACCGGTCCTAAACAAAGAGGCGGTAAGGATGGCCAAATCTATCTCCCTCGCGCTTAACTGCGTCGTCAAAGAAAAGATTTCTTTTATAAGAAAGGTTTATTTCTATCCGGACCTGCCAAAGTCTTTTCAGATAACACAGTTGTCAGAATCAATAGGAAGTGAAGGATTCCTAGAACTGGAGAAAAAAAGAATCAGGATAAGGAGAATACAGATGGAAGAAGACCCGGCACAGATAACAAGGGCAGAAGGTTATACCCTCCTGGATTTTAATCGCTCTGGGATTCCGCTGGTGGAGATAGTCACCGAACCAGATATAGCGACAGAGGAAGAACTTAGGGAAGCGATATTTACTTTAAGGACGATACTTTATTACCAAGGCGTAGATGTAAATCAGGAGATAAAGACCGATTTGAACATTTCTTTGGCAGAAGAAAGAGTCGAAATAAAAAATGTTACTGGGATAAAGAACCTGGTGGCCGCAGCCGAATATGAAATCTCTAGACAAGGTGCGATAATCAAAAAAGGCGGCGTTCCCGAAAAAGAGACTAGGTCTTTTGATGCGTCTTCAGGAACTACAAAAGCCTCAAGGAAAAAGGAAAGCGAGGAAGAATACGGTTTCATTTATGAACCGGACCTTACAGTATACGATACTTCGCAACTTCCCGAGAATGTAATGAGAATACCAACAAAAATAGCGAGAGACTTTGCGGTCCGGCACAAGGCGAATTATAGTACGATACTCGAGCTTATAGCGTTTGATGTGGGCGCCTTTAACCTTATTAACGAATTTGAGGATAAATTCGATTTCAAAACCATAATAGCCTCACTAGAAATAATGAAAAGATTCGGAGAACCCGTCAACAGCGATATTTTCAAAGAGATCTTAAAATTGACTGAGCAGAAGGTAGACATCACTAAGGAAGTTCTTAAAAAAATAAAAGCGGGCGAGAAAATAGAAATAAAGAAATTCTCAGAAACGCAGATAGATGAAACTATACGAGAGATGCTAAGTTCTGATAAAAGCATAGTCGAAAGATACAAGAAGAACAAAAACGTAGTAAATTTCATAATAGGGACAATCTCTAAGAAATATGGAATACAGCCGAGAGAAGCCGCCGAAAGGGTAGAGGGCGTAATCAATAAACTTTGATCCGGTCAAATACGATTTATAGGTTTTTAGTAGAGAATCCAGCGTATGACTTCAAACACTAGTCCTCTTCTTATATCGATTCTTTTTACTAAGTCTTTCTAGAAGCATGGCATCGCGAAGAAAAAAGACCCCGGCCACAGACGGTCGTTTATCCTGTGATCTTCAGTGCTTTCTTTATCGAAGCTATGTGTCTTTCCACGAGCCTTATTAATTCATTTGATTTCGAGGCCGTCGTCGCATCAAGTTTTAACGTGCCGAGGTTATAGCCTGCGCTGTTTCTCAAGTCCAATAATTCGCTAAATGTGCTGATTATCGACGCCGATTCATTTTTTAGTTCCTTTGTGATATCTTTTGAATCTACTGCAATCTTAAAATAATCGATGATGTCATGTTTTTTGGGATAATCTATCCCTTCGCTGATCATAAGCGCTTTCATCGCTATTTCGAGGGCCATCTCTGCCGAGTATAACGCGATGTCTTAACTTCCGTCCCCTTGGCTCGATTTTGCCGTCGACAGCCACCTTTCACAATCTTCTATTGCAGCCCTTGTTTTGTTTTCCATCTTATGACTTCTCCTCTGTCAGTTAGGAGGCGCTCATGCCAAATGCCTCTGATTTCATCCAAAAAATCAGAAAGCACGCGCCCCTTTTCGTATAGTATTATACCATAGGATAACAGGTCGAAGTATATCGGTCTAAAACTCTTTAACTCAGCTTTCTCGAGCACCGTTACACTTATCCTTAGATGATATCCGCTCCTAAGAAAAGATTCTCTTAGGGCTTCGATCTGAGTCTTCACAGAATTTACAAGACCATAGACCTTTATCTTCTCGTTATCCACCACCACGAGCATGTCTATATCGCTGTCCTTATTATACGTGCCTTTGGCCACGGATCCGAACAACATTACACCACATACATTTGGATATTTTGAGACTATATCAGTGAACGCTGTTATATATCCCCTTATATGCGGCGATAAACTCATGAACTTTGCCGTCTTTCCGACGAATTCAGTTATTACATCGCTGAAGGTCACGGTGTTTGCCGAACGTTCGGCAAGCAACCCCTTCATCGATTTTAAAGCGCTCTTCGCGGATTCGCTTGTCAATAATTGTTTGTTGTATTTATTTTTCATTAGGTAATATATAGTAATTAGTATATATACTTTTGGACTATACAAAATTTATTACATTTTGAAGCTATTACGTAATTTAACAAGCCTGCCGGGATCGTCTTAAAGCTTTTTGATCCCGGTCACGAAGTCAGATATATAAATTTACACGCACACACACATTTTTATATGACACCACACGCCCCGAGGAGCGTAAAAGGGAGCAGGTCCCAATCGGCATTGGAGTACATGATGACCTATGGCTGGGCCATACTGATCATCGTGATCGTAGCTGCGGTATTATATTCCTTAGGCATATTCTCGCCTTCGTCTTCGATAGGAACGACG
>DAHXLI010000023.1 GCA_027366075.1 Candidatus Parvarchaeota archaeon
TATCGCACCATGTACAGCTGCGTAAGGTCTAACTCTATAGTAACCCATCTTTAAGCTTTCTCCGATTATGATTATTGCTATAAAAACGATAACCATTAAGAGCGCAGCCTTTCTGCCGTTCTTTTTACCGAAAACCCAGAGTAATATTACTACAGGTATCCAAAAGAATTCCCTACCAAAGTAGGAAAGCCCCAAGAAGAACCAGTTAAGACTACTTACATTAAGCGTCTCGTTCATGAATTTGAACACGGCGGTGTCCCATGCAGAAGTTAGCCCGGAAGCCACAAAAAAGAAGATTAACCCGAAAAGCGCGATAAATACCAAACCCAAGACAAGGAATGAATTAATTTTTTCCATTCTTCTTATTGAAAGTATATCTTTAAATTCTTTTCGGCGCTATTAAGTCTATACCGCATGGAAAATAAAAAGCTTTCGGCATACGATGAGGATAAAATAATAGATATAGACGTAGGGGAGATAATAGACGAATACCTAAACGAAGAATCGCGCCCAAAAAAAGTAGGGGCTTATTACCCAAGCGAAATAGGTATGTGCATAAGACGCAGCTACTATTCTTACGTACTTCCAAAACCGACCGAAAGAGCCGCGCTGAGGATATTTGCACTGGGAAATAATGTGCACTCTTTTTTGGCCGCGGCGTTAAAGGACTCTAAGGAATTTTCTCTGGTTGAAGAAGAAAAACCGATAAAAATAGAGTACAATGAAGACGGCGCGTCTTTTACAATATACGGAAGGATAGATGATTATGTAGTGACCCGGGCAACTAATAAGAAGATAATAATAGAAGCCAAGTCGGTAGGCGACATAAGCCGCGTAGAGGAACCAGACCCAAAACATGTCATGCAGATAATGCTGTACTTAAATGCTGAACAAGCGGATTATGGTCTGTTGGTTTATGCCGACAAGAAGAATCTTGCGATAAGGCAGTTTCGAGTGGATTACGACAATGGCCTGCACAAAAAGACAATGACGCGTTTTAAGGACTTGGATTATCATTTAAAGAACAAAAAGCTTCCTCCGGCGGAATATTATTTTGACACAAAAAAGGTGTGGGAATGCAAGTACTGTCCTTACTTTAATGAATGCATGCAGGCAATAGCAAACGGCGATTAAATTAACTCGCGCGGGTTTTCAGCAAACTATTTATTCTTTCCCCAAAAGAAAACTAAAGGCATTAAACGAATACAAGAAAATCCAAGCTTCCCAGCGTCCTCTTCATAAAGCCTCTACCTCTCCTTAGTCGCAGGTCTTTTTGATCTAAGTCTGCAAAGTCAGATATAAAATATATATTTACACGCACGCACACACATTTTATATGATACCACGCGTCCCGAGGAGCGTAAAGGGGAGCAGGTCCCAATCGGCATTGGAGTACATGATGACCTATGGCTGGGCGATACTCATCATCGTAATGGTTGCGGGCGTTTTATATTCCTTAGGTATATTCTCCCCTTCTTCATCGATAGGGACGACGATAACCGGCTTCAGTGGCATATCTGTAACGGCCGCGACCGCAAATGCATCCATTTTTGAAATCCAGATAATCAACAACGCAGGTTATCAGGCGACTATAGATTCCATTTACTTGATAGACAACGGCGACAATTATTCATCCTTCGCATGCACGGATTATATTCTTAACCCAACACAAAGCACGGACTGTGAAATATTGAAGGGCGGTTTCGGAAGCCGTGATACGGTTACCGCCAGCATAACTATGCTATACAGCATTAACAACGCCCTAAATTCCGTTTCAGTATCTCAAGGCAGAATCATATTGCAATCTCAAGCCGCAGGATTAAGCGTTTCGGTAAAACCCGACGTGTATGTGGCCAACCAGAATTCCAATACCGTTACAGCGATAAGCGGGCTGCAGGCCCTTTATAACGTGTCTACCGGCGCCAATCCGGTAGCAATTGCTTATGATCCCTCGAATGGTTATATTTATGTCGCGAATTATAACAGCGGTACTGTTTCGATAATAAACGGTACAGCTTTGGTAGCAACCGTAAGTACGGGATCTCAGCCAGATGGCTGCGTTTATGACCCGATAAATGGTTACGTGTATGTGACTAATCGCTATTCCAATACGACCTCTATCATAAGTGGAACCACGGTGATACAAAACATAACTGGATTTGCGTTTCCGGAATTGCCAACTTATGACCCGTCCAACCAGTACGTGTATGTGGGGGCGAGCGGCGGATCATCATTATCCATAATTTCTGGTACAAGCATAATAGCCAGTGCGGCGACATTAAATAATCCAACTGGCATGCTTTTAAACCCGTCCAATGGCGATGTATATGTCCCAGATTGGGGCAGCGCCGCTATTTCCGAAATCTCCGGGACACGTAATGTAAAGAATATCTCTTCTGGTTTGGCCATACTCGGCGGCGCATACGACGTGCAGGACGGTCTAATGTACTTTGGTGCCTCGTCTGGAGATATTTGTATAGCTAATACGACTACCAATCTAAAATGCATAGCGATATTAGGCGGAAATTGGGGTGCATATCAAGTTTACGATTCCAAAACCGGGATGGTTTACTCATCAACGGGACAGATTAACGGCTCATCGACTCTCGGCAGAGTCCATGTTCTCTCTGGTATGAATATAATAGCAAATCTAAGTGGGGCATTCGATTTTCCTCAAAATCCGGCATACGATAGCTCTACTGGGTACGTTTATGTGCCAAACGGTGGCTTAGATTACGTTTCGATAATAAGCGGCACAAGCGTGATAAGGAACGTAACGACGGGAAGCGATCCAGGCTATATTCTAGCGACTTAAGTTCCGCCATTACTAGGCATAATATAGAAATGGTTTGGATTAAGACAGCGGCCGAGCTAAATCAAATATAGCCTTGGCCAGGTCATCGGCTTTTATCGCTCCGGACGCGACTAGTATACCATCACTTCCGAGTTCTACGCTTTTAGCCACATCAGCAGAAGTTTTTATGCCGGCGCCTACAAGGGGCAAAGATTTAGACCTGGCTCTTACAAAGGAACAGAACTCTCTCACCGTCTCCGGCTTGGCTGTAGAAACTGATATATTACTTCCTATCAATTCCGGCGGTTCGTACGCGATAAAATCAGGATTTAAACCGACGATTGCCGCCGCTTCATCCATGTTCCGTACGCATACGACAGAAAGTAGGCCGGCGCGCCTGCATACGTTGACCGTCCTGCTTATTTCTTCAATGTTTATCCTATTCTCAGAATGGTTTATCAAGGTGCCAGACGCCCCGCTTTTCTGTATTTCGTACCACGTGACGTGGCCCGTAAATGGTCCTGGTTCAAGCGATCCCATAGACTGAGAGAAACTTTTTACCACGCGCGAAGTGCTAGGCAAGAGACTCAGTGGCGGCGCGACTATTATGTCGACCTTCGTTTTTTTTGCCATCTTTTTCGCGATGGCGGCTATCTCTAGGCCGTTATCTATGCCTTCGGCGTACGCCTTATAATTTATTATCAAGCTTCGCATATTCATCCAAAAAGTAACACCCCTTTATGACATAAAATTCATCGGTCGTGGTCTTTATTTCCAGTCTTTTTCTGATGGTCTCGGTTTTTATCGTGCGGTTTATAGAATCTTTCATGAACTTCCACGACTTAGTAAAGCTTCCCCCGATGATGACCATATCCGGGTCCAGTAAGTAGGTCAAGGACGCAAGGTAACGACCGAATATTTCTCCTACAGTCTTAAATTTGGAGAGGGCTAAAACGTCCCCCGCCTCCGCCAAAGTGTGCATTTCAAAACCAGAATATCCAAAACGTTCCTTTAGCCAGCGTCCGCCAATCAATCTCTCCGTGTCCGTACCGGGCTCTATCATCGTCTTTATGTGGCCCATTTCCGATGCTAGCCCAGCACCGCGGTATATCTTTTCACACAAGACCAGGGATCCGCCGACCCCAGTACCCCAGACGAGTATTATGCCGTTCTTTTTGCCTTTTAAGAAGCCTTTAAATATCTCATACACCGCGAAGCAGTTTGCATCGTTGTCTATGTAGACTTTCTTGAAGTGTTTTTTTACCACCGTTTTTAAATTTATGCCGTTTATCGGCAGGTTCGGACAGAATGTCACTTTGCCGTCCTCGTTGACTCTGCCCGCGATCGAAATGTTTGCCGTGTCCGATTCTGATTCGAGCGCTTCCAGGTTTTTATGTAAGACGGATAAAAATTCCTTTAGCGTACCGGGGGTATCTATGTAGACGCTGTTTTTTGTGCCTAGACTACCATCAAGCACGGCAAATATGGTCTTTGTGCCGCCGATGTCCACGCATACTTTTTTCTTGCTCATAATGTTATGGCTTATCACGATGATGCGATGATCTCCTTTATCCTCTTTATCCTCCCGATTGGATCGTTGCTCTGCCATACGTTCCGTCCTACGGCGATACCGCTGAAGCCTGCCTTTATTACTTTTTCGACTATGCTTTCAAAAGTCTTGTCATCTACAGCCTTCCCGCCAGAAAGGAACACCTTTGTCGAGCCAGCGCTTTCGACGACCCACTTCAACTTCGATTCGTCGTTTGGGTATTTTAGTTTGACGACATCCGCCCCCATTTCAAGCGCGACTCTCGCGGCATAAGCGACGACTTCGGGCGATTGGTCGTCCTTTACAGATTCTCCCCGCGGGTATGACCACATGATCACTGGAAGCCCGTACTTGTGCGCCTCTTCCTCGATTCCGCCGAATTCTCTAAGCATGATATGTTCGTATTTGCTGCCTGCATACACCGTGTAGCCTACCGCAGATGCGCCGAGCGAGATTGCTTCTTTGACGCTGCATGTTTGGCTCGAGAAAGCTTCGCCATCGTATAGGCTCGTCTTCTGGTTTAGCTTTACTATCAGTGGGATCCCGATGCCTTTTTTGTAATGATTCCTTGCCACCCCTTTCAACAGTACCATTGCGTCTACCTCTGCCTTTTTTGCTATGTCTATGACGTAAGCGGGAGAAACGCTGTTTCCATTAAAATCAGTCGGTCCATGTTCCATCCCATGATCGTATGCAAGATATATCCCGTTTGTCTTGAAGTCATTTTTTCTCATATTCCGTCCTCCTTATCCTCGGTTTTTGCTTGGGGTATTCGTTTACTATGCCGTCCTTTGCCCCATAATGTTTTACGACGCTGCTGGCGTTATAGCTCCCAAGTGTTATGGCGTCCGATATGTCCTTTTCGTCTATCAGTGCATTTACAAAGCCAGATAAAAAGGCGTCTCCAGCGCCGACGAAGTTTATTTGTTTCACCTTGAAAGCTTCCGAGTCGTATATATGCTTTTCGTTAAGTACGATTGACCCGCGCTCTCCACGGGTGATTATCGCGGTTCCTTTGGTCGACTTTCCGAGCCTTATAAGGTTCTTTACATCGTTACCATAGCCGACAAACCTTCTCGCCTCTTCATCATTCATGCTTATTATATCTATGTCTTTCAGTATCGGTTCCATTTTCTTTATCTTAAGGTTCAATTCGTTCGAACCAGGATTCAAAACTACGCGGATGCCATTTTCTTTAGCGTACTTTATTAGGTCTGGTAGTATTTTGTAACTTTCTCCGCCAAGCGGCCCTATGTACAGCCACTTCGTTTTTAAATCTAAATTTAATTCATCCACTTTCAACGTTTTTTCGATTCCGCGGTATACGAGCAATATCATGTGCCCATTTTCGGATACGATCACGTTCGAGAAGGGTGTCTCTCCATCGCCCCTCACGATATAATCCGAAGATATGCCTAATTTTTGCAGGTCATTAATAACAAAATTCCCGTTAGAGTCGTTTCCTATCTTGGCTATTGCGGCGACTTTCTTTCCGAATCTGGAGAACGTTGCCGCCGCGTTCGTTGCACTGCCCCCGGTAAATTCTAAAGTCCTTTCGACTTCTATCTTCTTATCCAGCGGTATTTCTAGGAAATGCTTGTTTATCCCTGGCTTTAAGTTGCTGTCCTTTGTAAATAGGAATACGTCTTTAGTCGCAGAACCTATAGTAATAACATCGAACATAGGATTATTATAACCAGAAACAATAAAAGCATTTAATCCGGAACCACGTTTTACACGTCAGTAAAACGCAGGCCAAGAACATAATAGACCAGATATGACCGTGCCTTTGACTTTTCGGTAAACCATTTATTTCTCTTCCCAGATCTTTTTGATCCCAGTCCGCGAAGTAAGCGCATAGTCAAATTATATATATTCACACACTCACACACACAATTATATGACACCACACGCCCCTAGGAGCGTAAAAGGGAGCAGGTCCCAATCGGCATTGGAGTACATGATGACCTATGGCTGGGCCATACTGATCATCGTGATCGTAGCTGCGGTATTATATTCCTTAGGCATATTCTCGCCTTCGTCTTCGATAGGAACGACG
>DAHXLI010000033.1 GCA_027366075.1 Candidatus Parvarchaeota archaeon
TGACAGTCGCTGCGTTTAATTTCGCCAAAAAAAGCAAGTTAAAGGTCAGGCCGGATTGCCCAGCCATAATAATGTTCTTGGAAAAACACAAAGAATTCGAAAAGCTACTTGTCGCGGATAAGGGCGCTAGAAGCTGAGATAGGGATAAATATCAGTTCTTTTATGCTATAGAATGGCTCTTAAAGAAATCCTTAGGATAAAAGAAACCGGCGAAGAAAGATTGAATCGGTTGGGTAAATGTTTAAATTCTTTGCTGATTTAGTTGAAAATTCGTCCATAACCAGGTCCAGGACAGTGACCTATGTCTCTGCTATCTTACTTGTGATAACGGCCATGGTGTCATTTTTCCGGTGCGACGACAGAAGGCAAAAGTTATTTGCCAGTCATAGGACCAAGCAATGGCTCTTGATTTAGGGCGAAATAGATACTCTACGAAGACAAAAAAAGCGTATATACTGGTACTAATCTCTGAATATAATATAATTACCGAAGGAATACTATAAATTTTGGCGTTTTAAAGGTGTGAAGTGCAGTATGACAACGAAAGAAAAGCTCGAATCGATAGTAAGCAAAGAGGCGGGCGATACGACGGCAGCAAAAGTAAAAATGCCGCAGTCGGATCTTAAGAGCGGCGGCAAGAAAGCGGCCGCATTCGGCGCTTCGGCCGTTGGCTTGGGAGCTTATGACGCCTTACACCCGACGAGCTGGAACTCTTATTTCATAAAGGCTGGGCAGTGGCTTGGAAAATACATGCCAAGGGCCTTGCAGTTTCTTTTGCCCATACCTACCCAGTTTTATCAAGTTGCACTTATAGGCGGCAGTGTCGGGGCCGGCGCAGGGATACTATACAATAAAAACTGGTCAAAAAAGAGAAACCTCTCAAATCTAATTACGGTCCCGGCAAACGCCGTCACAGCGGATTACACTTCTGCGACTATAGCCGCAAAGAAACCCCTGTATCCACTACCGAAAGCGGATTACGGCTGGAGGATACCGGCGTTCAAACACACCTTGTGGGGCGGGCTTGCACATTTGATAAATTCGCCTTCGTTTATCCCGGGAATCTTAACGGGTTACGTTTTGGGGATGGCTTCGCTGGGAGTGTACTTTGCAGTCCAGGGAGGTTATCTCCTGTACAAAAACTACGCGAAAGTCAAGGCTTGGGTGGGCAGAGTCGGCGCCCGGGTCTCCGACGGGATTGATAGATTTTTGGCTTCGGTCAAAGAGAAAGCCTCCCGCGGTTACACATACCTAGCAGACAAACTGAAAAATGGTTACATGCATCTGGCGGAAAAAACGAAGGGTTTTGCACATAGAATAATCTCGGAAATGCCGTCTCTTAATCCGATACCCCTGCATCCGCAGTATGTAAGTGCTTTATTTAATGCTTAAGAAACGCTGAAATTTTAAACCCCTAATCCGTTCTTGCAGGATTCTGCGGCTATAAGATCCGTTGCGCCGCCTTTTCTAAATTCTGCCGTAACATCCATCTCTCTTAACATTTCATCGTCCAATATTATCATCGCGTACGTTACTGATGATTGTACAAATTGGTTGCCTGCGGATATGATAACCTTTTTCGGCGAACCTTCTTGCAACACTTCACGTATGATCATTCAAGCCGAATATTCCGTACACTATCATCAAACCCAGCAGTTTTTTGCGGAGGAATCATATGCAAGGTATAATTTTATCTTCACGCCGTCGCTTTCGTATTCTACGTCCTTTGTGGTTAGTTCCATATTATTAGCAACTAATATATCTTAAGACAGTTATAAATGTTATTCATGAAAGGCTTTGATGTTCCGGATGGATTCTCCATAGACAAATCGCTAAGCGCTGGAGACCACCCTCTACTCGAAGTTTTCCCGGGCCTGGATAATCTGGCGCTTTTCAAAAAGCTGGCAAAGACTAAAAAGCAGAGGGAATGCATCATCGGTGTCACCATAAAACTGATCTTATCTAAATACGTTTACATGTATGTAGCGCCAAATAAGCCACTTGGCACAAAGTATTGGAAACCTATCATCTCCAGCGAGGATTGCGTAGTCATAGGCATAAATCATCTAAAGACCAGTCCGATACAGGTTGTATACCTCGACATATTTCACGAACTTTGCCATATCCTGCAGAGAAAAGCGGGCGGGGAGCTGTGGTCCTTGGAGAGTTATGTCGATAACCCGTGCGAAATAGAAGCGTATCAATTCGTGATAAACGAAGCAAAGAAACTGGGCGCGGCCAACAAGTACCTTAGGGATTATCTTGAAGTCGGATGGGTGTCAAAAAAGGACATGAAGAGGCTTTTTTCCAGATTAGAAGTAGATGATTAATCGTACAAAGGGGAAACAAAGGCAGCCAGTGCGCAACGAGTGGCGTCTTCAAACTCATGCGCCCTGTCATAAAGACCGTTTGACAGGATGCCGTTGGTTCCATTTTCAAGCCGTATCTTTTCCTGGCTTGCAGACGTAACTTTATTTGTGGCTTCTGCCAGCCCCATGCCTTCTTCAACGTACTTTCTCAAAGTTTTAGGGATAAGTACGCCGCCGCTGGAACCTATGCCGTGTTTCCCATTTTTGTCGATTATAGCCACCCACCCAAGCACGAACATGCCATATTCATTTGAAGTCACGTTTCCTTCCGCCCCTATCCCGACATCTGCGTTGGTCAATTTAAGGGCATTTTGTGCACGGTTCATCGCACCTTTTATTGCTTCAGAGTCTGAGTGCGGCGTTTCGCTGACTCCGGAGCTAACTTCGCAAGGGACTATCTCAAAGTTTTTCCATACTAACACCAGGATTTTTTTGACCGCATCGATCTTGAGTTTGTTCTTCGTGCCTATCGCTATTTTCATATATAATCAATATGTCGACAAAACCTTTCTGAGTTTCGTTATTTCTTTTCTCGCAATCGCGTCCTGCCACGCTTCATATTTTGATATTTTCCTAAGGTTTTCTATTAGATTAATGCTTCTTGTGAGGTGGCCTTTTATATCCCCCGTTTCATATCCAAGGCCGGTAAATATTCTAGACTGCCTATCGGACCAATCTCCTGGCTGGTCACAACCGGGTATGAATTCCTGCAGATAGTTCTCCAACGTGCTTTTGTCCACAATACTGCCAAGTTTTTTTATCTCGCCATGCTTCGAAAAATAACTCTCATCAATACCGTATAAAGTCATATCATAGTTGTTTGAAGCCAATTCGCTTATATTGCCAATAGCAAAAGCGTGCAGTTTTATGCCGTGCTCATCCGTTGTCTTTTTGAGCAACTTCAGCGCGGGAATCGCTATAAAACCGTATAGGACCACGTCTGTTATATTAGAGCCGCGTTTCTTACTTTCATTTAAAGCCTCTGTTACAGATAGGACTCCCGAAGCACCGGTGGCTTCCGTATCCGGCTTGATTAGGACTATATTTTTATCTTTTGGGAGCTCAGAAAAATCTTTGTAAACAACTTGCAGTTCACGGGTAACATGATTCCTGTACGATTTTGAGACGTATCTTGGCCTTATAAAAAGCTGCGGTATCGGTCTACTTGGCAAAAGCGCTTTTAGTGCTGGGAACAATTTGTATCCCTGTGATGCTCTCAGTACATTTTCTACAACTATTCTCGTATCGTCTTCTTTTTTATTGGTGAGTATTATGGAGGATATAGTCTGTGCTGCCTCACCCGCCGCTGACAACGCTAGTTTATCTAATTCTTTACCAACTATATGGGGGTGACATGCAATCTCTTTGCCGCTTGGCGTGTCAATTATGTATAGATTATCCATAAATGCGGCTTCACTGACCTTAAATACCCTAGTAGATTTTTGCAATCCGGATATACCAAGTGGTTTTGTACGGCCAATATTTATCTTGTATTCGGTTATTATCCTATCGACGTCCATCTAAGAAAACTAGATATTCATATTATAAAAATGTTATATGTATATTCGTTTTTTTATGGGCAGCTTATTTCTTTCTCAAGAAAGACACCGTTCGTCTTAATTCTATAAGAATTTGACTATCGCGTGCTTTTAGAGGCGACGGCATCCACGCAGCCATAAATCCAGTTAAGTCTAGAAATATAATCACGAGCCTTATCATCAAAGAGCATCTGTGTGGCGAGCAGACGCATGCAATCGGCGTGTTTTCTGGACATGTCTGTAGTGTTGTAGATTGCGTGGGTAAGCTCCTCTAGAAGCGTGTCTACTATGTTTTGACTGCTTTTTAATTGTTCCCTGTTTATGGCTATAACTTTCTTTTTGTAACTGCAGAAGCCACTTTCATTTTCCCTCTCTTTTCCCAATGCCATGAATATCTCAAGTTTGTATGCCGGCGCGTATCTTAAGACAATACTGCTGATTACGTCATAAGCCAAGAGCTCTTTCTCGGATAGCTCTTGTAGGCTTAAAAACGATGCAGGAACTTGTTCGTATTCTCTTATGAATTCGGTTGAATCTTGCACCGCTTTGGACTTTGCTAGAATTTCTAAAAGCTGGCATTTTTTCACTATCTTACCACCGCGATACGAGACTTCCCTAGCTAGTTCATCCTCGACTACGGCATTCGTCCCAAAAACCTCCTTCCATGCTTCCGAGATAGTTTTTTTCACTATAGGAGACATATCAAATATAAACGGCCAGATGTCACCTTCCTTAATCCGCTGTCCAGCCTTCATATGATTGAATAGTCCTCTCCAGTAAGTCTTGTTTTCTGCGTATTGCACCAATGCCCCCAAATTATGCTGTATATCATTTGTGTCTATGATATTCCGTCCTTCAGACATTCGTATAAGCCAAGGACTAAAATTGTAACCCCACGCATAGCCGTCGTTATCGCAAACGTACATCCCGCCGACGAAGATTCCCTTAGCGTCTAAAGCCTGAATGCTGGACTGTATACTCGTGATTATGCGCTTGTCGTTCGGCATTATTATTTTTTCTTTTAGAATATCCGCTACGTTTTTTATGCCGTCTATTTTCACTAAAGTGCCGTTTATCGGCGTTTCGGATTTTTCTATATTTATTCTTAATGCACGTAAGCCGTCCTGTACATTGACCGAGGGTTTTGCAGTATAATGGCCGAAACTTATAGTCATGGAATAGCCGCTTCTTGCTGCTGCGGCGATTGCTATTTTCATTCCTTCAGTAAACCTGCCTATGTAACCCTTATCAATTCCTTTTCCCTGCGAACTGTTGCCGAAATAAAGGTCTTTTATTTCGAGTGAACGACTCTTGTTGTATATTTCAAGCGAATTGCCTGAGGTTTTTATAGAAACTTTTCCCCAGTCGCCTTCTTCAGCATCGACCGCGTTGGATATGAATTCTCTGGCTATATCCCAGTCCCTCCAATATGAGCGGTACCCGTCTACGTTTATCAAATAATCAAGAGTTCTTATCGGAGATTTTTTCCTAGAAAAGAAGCGCAGGCGCTGGTCTAAACCCATTTAGATCATAGAAATTATCGCAATAAATAACTTTTATACAAACAAACCTGTATTTTTCTTAAAAGTACGCTATATTAAACTTTGGGTGTATTTTTAGGATTTATAAGTTTTATCCCGCCAGTTCTTTTAATCACTTCGTCAGCTAGGAACGAGATAAAGAAAACGGCGATAAAGCCGGCCGCAGCGATGTAATAACAGTATTGGAATGCTGCCGTCGTTGGAAAGGAAACGGAAACGCCGCTTACTATATAGCTAGCTACAAAAGTCGATATCAAAGACCCGGCTACTGGAACGCCAAGGCTTGCTCCAAGATTTCTGAAAACACTGTTAAGCGAGGTAGCAAGGCCCATCTCATTCGGATCGACTGAAAGCACAAGTAGATTCTGCGCAGACACCATCATTATACCTAGTCCTGCAGCGGCTATGGTAAGATATTCTGCTATCTGGATTGCTTGGTTAGCCGTAGCCAAAAGTAAGAAACCAACAACGGCCACTATAGAACCTATTAATAAGAAGCGTTTGACCCCGTATCTTGATATCAGTACACCTATCGGATAGCCAACTGCTAACATCGCGATAGCAAGCGGGACCAGATAAAGACCTGTCGTTAATATATCGAATCCAAAACCGCCTGGGGCCGGCGTTTCCAGACGATATGCTATAGATATAAAAGCCAGGTACATGGAGGTACTGGACATTATAGCGATAAAGTTTGCTATAAGGACATTCTTTTTGCTTAGTAACTTAGTGTTAAGTATTGGTTGCTCTCTGTGCTTTTCTACATAAATCAATGGTACTATCAATAACGCACCGCCTATCGTCATTAACAAGACCCAGAACGAAGTCCAGCCCCAATTAGACCCCTCAGATATGCCGAAGACCATCATCGAAAGCGCGGCTCCAAGCCATATCGCGCCGATATAGTCAAGTTTAGCTTTTAGATTTCTATAAACTGATTCTTTGGCCACAAAGAATATTAGGATAGTTAATGCAACTATGAATGGCAATGCTATATGATAATTCGCCTGCCACCCATATGAATTTGCTATGTACGCCCCGAGTGGGAGACCGAGAGCTATGCCACCGCCGAACATCCCGGCAAGAAGCCCCTGTGCGCGAGGGATGAGATCCATCGGAAATTCCTCTCGGATCATGCTGAATGCAAGCGGAAATATACTAAGACCTATCCCCTGAAACGTCCTTGAAATAAGAAGCGTTGTAAAGTTAGATGTAAATGACGTTATGGCCACCATAGCAGAATAGGCAATAAGTACGTAGATAATCATTCTTTTTTTGCCGTATATGTCTCCGAGCTTTCCTATCACTGGCATTATGGCGGTACCAAAAACGAGATATAAAGAAATAATTAGGCTGGCTGTTGCGGCGTCGACACCATACTGTTCACCTATTACTGGCAGAGAAGGCGTCAACATTATATCAACGTACATGACAAAAGCTGCTAGTATCGCCAGTAATAGTAAGATCCTATAAGCGTATTTTATATCGTACTTTTTCTCTGGGACAAAAGCCTTCTTAGCTTCTTTAGTTATGGTTTCCATGACAAGAATCAAATTGAATGAATATCTTTATTTAAATAACTTCTGGGATGTTTAAATTTACAGCTTTGATTTTTATCTAAATCAAAGAAGCTTTTCCATGGTATGGACGTGGCCTAGCTACCTTGGAAAAGGGACAGAAGAAAAATGGGGAACGGGCCAAAAAACGAAATAGAAAGGTTGATTGCCGATATAAAAAAAGGGCGACTGGCAAAGCATATCGCGAGCCATTACCGTCGCAGAAAGCGCCCCAGAAACCTTCGCTGAAATAATAAAACCCTTATACAATCCAAAAAAGGAAGCGAGAGTGGTCGGAATCGTAGGTCCACCCGGCTGCGGAAAGAGCTCCTTGATAGCCATGATAGCGCCAAAGTTGGCCGTCGCGGGGCATAAATTAGGCGTTATCGCGATAGACGCTTCAAGCCCCTTTACCAGCGGCGCTTTTCTAGGTAATAGAATAAGGATGCAAGATTCTTTGAGCGACGATAAAATATTTATGAGAAGCATGGCAAGTCGCGGCGCAAAGGGTGGTATAGCTATAGCCGTAATGAACTAGATACTCGTTCTGTTCAGTGCTGGATATGATTACGTGATAGTCGAACCAGTCGGTTCAGGACAATCTGATGTTGATATATTAAACATCGCATCGACGATAGTCTTAGTCCTTACACCGGGCCTCGGAGATGAGATACAGGCAGCTAAAGCCGGCCTTATGGAGATAAGTAACGTATTTGTCATAAAAAAAGGTCGATCTCTCCGACGCAGATAAAGCAGAAAGAGATATAAGATATTTTATCTCCACCGAACCCGCAGAAAATAGGAAACGAAGCGTAGTAAAAACTAGTACAATATCCTGGAAAGGCATAGATGAGTTAGTACAAGCTATAATATTACACGAAAAAAGCGTAAACGAAGCGAGTTCAGAAAATACCGATTCGACATGGGGGCTCTAAGGATAACCAATGAAATATTCTCCGAACGCGTAGACCATCTTGGCAGGGAAAAACCAAAATGGCTTGAGAACGCGTTCTCCAAGCTGCCGATCCTTATCCCGCTGCGGAAAAAGTAATAAAACGCCTCGAAGGCGGTGCAAAATAAACTAACTTTTCTATGTCAATCGTGCTTGATTTTCATAATGTCAAATAGTCCATTCTGTTTTATAAGGAAATACCAGCCAAGACCTAGATAAGCCAATGCCAACAGCCCTGCTGCGTTATAACCCACAACAGAGCCTATAAATAAAACTATTAGAAAAAAGCCGACAACAAAATATAACACCGTCGCAGAGAGAAGGATGGTTTTCTGCCGTTTAGTAAGCTTTTCAGTTAGCATCTAAACCTAAAGAAACTTGTGATTATAAAGACTTTTTAGTTAATTTATTTCCTCGTTTCTCTGAGATAAGCGTTCTTTAACTCCACATAGTTCTGCCAATTTTGGATTATTCTCTGTTTATGGACTTCATCGATTTTTTTGACTACTTTTCCCGGCACGCCGAGAACCAAACTCTCATCGGGTATTTTTGTTTTTTCTGGCACTACAGTTCCCGCCCCTATTATACACCAATTCCCAATTTCCGCCCCCTCTAAAATTATGGCACCCATCCCTATTATGCAGTTATTGCCTACGATGCATCCATGGACTATCGCCCCATGACCTATAGATACGTTGTCTCCGATTATTGTTGGATATTTTAAGAGGGTGCCGTGTATTATACTTCCGTCCTGCACGCTAGTATTCTTTCCTATTTCTATATAGTTCATATCGCCCCTGAGAACTGCACGGTTCCAAACACTGGAGTCCTCCCCTATCTTTATCTCACCTACCAACTCAGCGCTGTCTGCTATATATACGGAAGGGAGGATTAGAGGTTTTTTATCTTGAAATTTCTGCAGCATAATGGTGTTACGTCGCCTAAGCTTTTAATCGTTTAACTTCGCTAGCTTTGCTTTACATCTAATTTGCTAATAATTTCCCTGCGAAAAGAACGCCCCATAATAGGATTGGGTAAACTATCAACCTTTCCATCCCGCCCGGACCGATACCCAGATAGACGGTAGCTTCCAAAAGTACAGTCGCAGAAAGACCGGTAAGCCCCAAAACAAGAGATGGATATCTTATAACGCTTTTCTCTCTGGCAGCGAAGTAGAGTGCCGCGATTCCGCCGAAAATAAATACGATTGCTGAAACTATGACGTGTATTACGCCAAAGTTTTCATTGAATACGCCTACGCAGATGGCTGCGACTCCTGCAATTGCTATCAAAGTTGAGAGAACCTTTTGTTTTGAGCCCAGTTCATAGAAATACGCGCCTATCAGCAAGAATGCTCCTAAGAAAATAATCGAAGCATTGAAAAGAAGCGCAGAAGGACCTACTCCAAGGTCGCTTATGTAGTTATTTGAAATACTATAGCCAGGATAAAGTGCTTCGGCTAGCATCATCGCAATTATGAAGTATATTATGCTTAACCCTATCAGAAGACCAGCAATTCTAAGCGCTTTGCCTCTGTTTTTCATATATGTTTATGCCCTGCCTCAAATTTAAAGCTTTTTGCGAAACGAGGGTTTATTAGCGTTTGTATCAATAAGTCTTATGGAGAAAGATATTATAAAGCAGATCATAGAAAACGACCCTTTTTTAAAATATCTCGGTATAAAGATACTTGAACTAAAAGAAGGTTATTGCAAGTTGTCTGTCGATTTCAAACACGAACTTACTAGATCTGGGGAGATATTGAATGGGGGCGTGATTTCATCTCTTGCAGATGCCGCGGGAGGGTGCGCAGTACTGACTTTAAACCAACGCAAAAATCAGGTAACTATTGATCTAAATATTTCATTCTTGAGACCAATAAAAAATGGCCCTGTAACTGTAGAAGGCAGAGTTACAAAGGTAGGTAAATCCTTATCTTTCGCAGATATGCAGATATTCGACGGAGAGGGAGCAAAATGCGCAGTCGCAAAAGGCACCTGGTTCTTCGTTTCGTTCTAATAAATTCCTGCGGATGCTACAGTTCGATTCAAAGCAGACCACAACAAATATTTGTTTGATAACCGCAATTTAAAAATAAGTGTTAAACGGTTAAATAATAGCGACGCATAAGTAATTTTATGGAGAAGTCATTTTCTGACTCTATAGAATTAATAAAAACTATTTATGATTTTTCTAAAGAGGAATTACAGATACTTGAAAAGATTGATGCAGCTTCGGAAGAATTGGCCGTCTCAGAGTTTGATCACTATCTGAAGAGGGAGGTAAATGAAGACGCTCCAAAAATAGCTAAAAAACATGGCATTCTAGGTCTTACCATAGACAAAAAATACGGCGGCTTGGGCGCAAACCCTATGATAAGCGTACTTGCCGGTGAGAGATTCGGCCAGGTAGGCCTTGGCTTTTCTACCTTTTTTGGCGCTAACCTGGGCCTCGCCCAGATGGCAGTTCAGATGTGGGGCAGCGACGATCAGAAAGAACGTTATCTTAGGCGCGCTACGGCTGGTGATATAATAATGGCTTTTGGCCTTACAGAACCAGAGGCAGGCAGTGACCCAATGTCATTGAAGACACAATATGAAAAGAAAGGAAACAATTTTGTAATAAACGGCTCAAAGTATTTTATATCTAATGGCTCAATCGCTAATGCAGTGATAGTCTTTGCAAGATCGAAGGATACTCCGACCGAAATGTCTGCTTTTCTAGTAGACACAGACAAGAACGGCTTTAATGTAGATATGAAACTAAAAGAAAAGATAGGTCTTTTCACTTCAGACACCGCTATGCTAAGCTTCAAGGACTTAGAAGTACCAGAAGAGAATGTTTTGGGGACATTGGGAGGTGGAATGTATGTAGCTTATTCATCTATACTTAACGGGAGATTAGGCGTCGCTTCAGCTTGCACAGGCGTTGTACAGGACTGCCTTAATCAAGCGGTCGCTAGAGCAAGAGAACGCATACAATTCGGCAAGGAGATAGGTAAGCACCAACTAATACAGGAGCATATAGCTGAAATTGCACAGAACTTCGAGAAGGCAAGGTGGCCGACTTATATAACTGCTCTAAGGGCTATAGAATACAACAAGACGCAGGACAGTGAATTGATAAGTGAACTTAACCAAAGAAGCGCTTTGGCTAAAAAAATAGCATCGAGAGCGGCTTGGGAATCGGCAGATAGAGCGGTGCAAGTATTCGGGGGGTTCGGATACTCGCTTTTGTCGCCGGTTGGAAGACATTACTGTGATTCGAGAGTTACAAGGATATACGAAGGCACAGACGAGATAATGGAACTAAGGATAGCACAACACGTATTAGGCAAGGGATTTAGAGCTTACTAAGGATATGCGAATAAATCTAAATGGTTCTTTTGACTTAACCACTAATCTATCAAACAGTTTTGCTTTCCTAACGGATCCTAAAAAATTGAGCAGTTGTGTAGCGGACTTAAAAGAGGCAAATTTCTTGGATACCACAACGTTCGAAACTATCTTGACGTTAAGGATTGGCCCAGTAAATGGTAATTTCGACGCAAAATGTAAGATAACGCCATCACCGCCAGACTCGATATCTATAACAATTGATGGATCTGGCACAGCAAGTTCAATGCGCTTACTGCTCTCGCTTAAACTATCAAAAAAGACAGAAAAGGTAACTAGCGTCACTTGGAATGCTGATACTGAAATAAATGGCTTAATCAGTGGCTTAGGTGAAACGATTTTAAGAGAACTCAGTAACTCGAAAATTCAAGAAATAATAAGTGTCATGAAAACTAAAGTTGTTTAATACAAAAAATTAGATTCTCTCAAGTACTATAGCAAAACCTTGTCCGCCCCCGACACAGAGAGTAGCAACTCCAATCTTTTTCTTAGTATCTTGTAAGGTTCTAGCAAGCGTACCAACTAATCTTGCGCCACTTGCTCCTAATGGATGACCTATCGCTATCGCTCCACCATGTATGTTTACTTTTTGAGCATCTATCCCTAATTCTTTTATAGCATAGATTGGTACGACTGCAAATGCTTCGTTTATTTCCCAATAGTCAACTTCTTCCACCTTCAGACCTGCTTTTTCCAAAGCTTTTCTGCTTGCAGGTACGGGACCTTTACCCATTACTTCCGGATCAACTCCTACCCAAGCGACGGACCTTATCTTTGCTAAAGGCTTCAAACCGTATTTCTTTAAAGCTTTCTCTGACATTAACATTACGAGCGATGCACCTGCGTTCAGGGGGGAAGAATTACCACTGGTTATAATCCCGTTTTGTTTAAAGGCTGGTGGCAATGCTTTAATTTGATCTAGAGTAGTGTCGACGCGTACGCTCTGGTCTGAATCTATTATGAGCTTCTGTCCATTGAATTCTACTTCGATAGGTAGTATCTCATTTTTAAACCATCCGTCTTTCTGCGCCTTAGCGGCAAGCACGTGACTTTTAAGAGAAAATTGGTCCATCCAGTCTTTTGTTATGCCGGTCTCTTCAGCTAATTTTTCGGCGGTAAGTCCCATATTATAACCTACTGCCATATTATACTTTGTATATTCAGGTCTCAAAAGCAATTTATAATTTGGAGATATCATAGGATTATCTGACATCGGAACGTGGGTCATATGTTCAAGACCGCCAGCAAGTATGACGTCTGAATTCCCAGTCATTATCTCCATTGCGCCGGTAGTTATCGACATCATTGACGAAGAGCAAGCCCTATCCATAGCTAATCCCGGTACGGAAGTAGGAAGTCCAGCCAATAGAACCGGATGTCTTCCACCATAAAGCCAATTTTCTCCGGCTTGCATAGAACAACCGGTTATAACGTCTCCAATATCATTTGGATCAATTTTATTTTTTTCTAATAAGCTTTTGATAAGCAAAGCCAGGGCGTCATCCATTCTTATTGAATTAAAGACATCTCTTTCTGGCTCCTTTGGCCTAGATCTTGAAAAAGCCGTTCTGAGATAGTCGACTACGTACGCATCCATTTTATTTTCCTTTAAATTCAGGTTTTCTTTTCTGCATAAAAGAAAGTAGGCCTTCTTTTAGGTCATCTGTATTGAAAACTATGCCTGCTGCCATAGATTCCATATCAAATCCGGCTTCCAACGGATTTTCTGCGCCTTTATTTATAAGAACTTTTGCAAGAGAAGCTGCCACTGGCGCAGAGTTAACAGAAATTTCCTTAGCATATTCTATTGCAGCGGATGCGATATCGGTATCAAATAGCTTTGAAACAAGTCCGACCTCAAACGCTTCTTTTCCTGTTATTCTCTCTCCGGTTAGTATCATTCTAGAAGCTACTGAGGTACCTACCAATTTCGGAAGCCTTTGTGATCCACCCCACGCAGGTATAAGCCCTCTTAAGACTTCTGGAAACCCAATTGACGCTGTGCTTGTCGAAAGGCGTATATCGCAAGCTAATGCGAGCTCCAAGCCCCCTCCGAGTACATATCCATCTAGAACTGCTATTGTTATCTTAGGTATCTCAGAAAATTTGTTCAGTATACTCTGTCCTTTCTTAGAGAATTCTATGAACTGGCCTTCGTTTGCAAAATAGGTCGAAAGGTCTGCGCCCGCTGAGAAAGTGCCCCCCTTCCCGGTTACAAGAATAACTCTAGTATCATCATCATTCCACAATGACTCTATAGCTGAATTAAGCTCGTCTAATAAGTCGATGCTGACAAGGTTCAATTTAGGCCTGTTTAAAGATATTGTAGTAACTTTATCTTTTGTTTTCTCTAATGTTAGATTTTTGAATTTGCCTTGTGGTGCGACCTGTTCGACTGTCCCGACCAAACTTTTCGAGATAGCGAGCCTGCCTTCGACAGCTTCTCTCATCTTTCCCTGTTTTATGCTTTCAGCAGGTGCGAAGATCTGGCAGTTGAAAGTTTTAGTAAGGTTTTCCAGCCTAGTTTTCACTTCCTCGTTAGTTAAGCTCTTCGCTACAGATATCGGGCCAAAAGGTCTGTTCATACCTAATTTTACAGAGGTTTCTATGTCTTCCGGCGTGGCTACGCCGGATTCTATCAGCTTTACGGCTTCGTTTATCTCCAAAGCGAATACGTCCATGAGCGAGACTTTGTCGGTGGGCTTTGCAGAATCTATTATGGTCGGTCGACCCGTGCCCCAGTCATAAAAACCGTGGCCAGTCTTTTTACCTAGCATATTTTTATTTACAAGATCGGCATACACTTTTACTTTTGAGAATTCTGGCGAAATTTCTTTTGAAAAATAAAGTAGTGAACCATAAATCACGTCTATCCCGATAAAGTCGAATAATTCGTAAGGCCCCATCAACATCCCCTGCGACCTTATGAAAGCGTCTACCTCTTCGGGTTTTACGGCGCCTCCATCTGCAAGCAGCCCGAAAAATAGCATCTCTGGGGCATTTATCCTGTTTACAATAAATCCTGGGGTATCCTTATTTACTTTTATTGGAGTTCTACCGATTTTTTGCAGCAATGCATAAATGGAAGACATCGTTTCATCGCTAGTTTTTTCGCCTTTTACTATTTCTACAAGTTTTAGAAGGACTGGTGGGTTGAAAAAATGAATTCCTACGATCCTTTCCGGATTTTTTACGTCCTTGGCTATTTCGGTTATCCTTATATTTGAGGTATTTGACCCGAGTATTGCATCGGATTTCGCAAAGTCTCCCAGTTGTTTAAATATTTTTGTTTTTAGGTCTAATTTTTCAGGAACGGCTTCTATTACTAAGTCGGCATCTTTTACGCCAATTGGAATGTCAGTAAGCGTTGTTATTCGTTTTTTTGTTTGTTCGGCGTAATCCTGTGTTATTGTTCCTTTTTTTACGAATTTATCTAGACTATCAGTTATGCTACTTAGTGCAGTATTAAGGATGTCTTGGTTAATGTCTATTAGGTTTACGCCGTAACCGGCTAGGGAAAAAACCTCCGCTATGCCGTGACCCATTTCACCGGACCCAATGATGGCTATTTTTTTTATTTCCATTAAATAAGCCTCATCCTGCGCGCTTCAATAAGGCAACTAATTTTTGTGCTGAGGACAGGTCTCCAGAAACTTTAAGTTTACCAAAGAGAAATGCTCTTACTCCATCTAGTTTTCCATTTAAAACATCTTCTAATACCTGATCGACCGCTACGAAAGTAGTTTTAGCATCAGGAACCTCACCTTCGTTCAGGGAAATAGAACCATCCTCATTAAATTGTATATAATAAGCCGCACCATCGGAAGGTTTAAATTGAAATTTAAGCGGGTTCCAAGCTTTTCCGTCATTTTTAAGATCGTCTTTAGAATTGAATCTATCTATTAGACCCTTCATAGCATCGTGTGAAACCATAATAATACTAATACGGCGACGTTAATAAATGTTAAATGTGATTTCTTAATTCCTTCTTATCGACTTTCCCTGTGCTTGTTTTAGGAAGTGACTCTGTGAAGATTATCTTGTCGGGTATCCACCATTTTTGTATCCTGCCTGTCTGCAAGTATTTCTGCAGATGGTCGAATATATCCTTATCGACAACTTCGCCCCTTTTTACTATAAACGCAACGGGTCTTTCGCCCCATTTCTCGCTCGGCATGCCGACTACTGCTACCTCACTTACCTTTTCGTTATCGCTTATGGCGTTTTCTATAACAAGTGTGGGGATGAATTCTCCACCGCTTTTTACGGCGTCTTTTTCCCTGTCGACTATGTGGATATAACCGTGAGTATCTACCACACCAAGGTCATCCGTATGCAACCAGCCGCCGTGCCATAATTCGGGCGTTCTTTCCGGCTCTTTGTAATATTCTCTTGTAAGCCAAGGCGACCGTACAACTATCTCTCCTACGCTCTTTCCGTCCCGAGGTAATTCTTTCATGTCTTTATTTACTATTTTGACTTCAACCAAAGGCATCGGCAACCCGGCACTCAAACGAAACTCGTCTTTTTGGTCTTCAGGCAAGTTTGCGACATAGTCGCTAAACGTGGCTATAGAAATCACTGGTCCGGTTTCTGAAAGACCATAACCGCCGATTACGGTTATACCCAATTCTTTGGCTCGGGTTGCAAGTCCCTTCTGGAGCGCTGCGCCGCCTATTATGACCTTCCAATTCTTTAGATAGTCTTTGTACTGCGTTATTTTCGGCGAGCTTAGTATCATGTTTAGTATTACGGGGACCATAGCGGAAAACGTGACCTTCTCATTTTTTATGAGTTCGAGGATGGTGTCTACATCATATTTACCGGCAAGAATGTATTTGTTCCCTGCTAAAAGTCCAGCGTATGGCATGCCCCACTGATGTACGTGGAACAAGGGGACTGCAGTGAGGAATACATCTTTATCCGTAAGATTAAGCGGCGGTGAATGCACGACTGCGGAAACGGCTAGCGCGTGAAGTACTAAGTTTCTATGCGTAAACGTCACGCCTTTTGGCATACCCGTAGTACCTGAAGTGTAAAATATGGTTGCGATAGTGTCCTCATCAATATCTGGAAATTCGTATTCCTTATCCAAGATTAAGTCTTCATAATTGTAAAATGGACTTAAAGAGCTCTTTACCTCCCCTTTATCTTCGTTGTATATTATCCATCCTTTTATAAAATTAAAAAGGTCTTTATTCGGCTCTATTATAGGTACGAACTCGTCTCTTACGATCACATATTTGTCGCCTGCGTGATTCATCGTATAATATATTAGTTCCGGCGGATAACGTATATTCACCGTGTGCAAAATGGCCCCGAGCATAGGGACCGCAAAATACGCTTCCAAATAGCGATCCGTATCCCAGTCTAGTACAGCGACGATATCCCCCTTCTTCACACCTAATTTTTCTAAACCGGCCGCAAGTCCCTTGACGCGTTTGAAGAATTTTTCGTAAGAATATCTTTCCTTATTCGCATAAAGAATCTCCCTGTCTCCAAAATTTCTTACAGAATTTATGAATAGATTTTTTAGAGTTAATTTTGAAGGGTAGTACTCGTCCATCTCTAGTGGTCTCATTTTAACAATATAAGCGTTGTCGGATTTCAGAATCAAAAGAGTTTTATTTTGGATTCGTAGTCTATGCGGTTATCCCGCTTTTCTTCGGGGGTTGCGTCCCTTATCGAGCTGTCCTTGGCGCAATCGCGGTGGATATGAAAGTTGCTATCTGCCCATGGAAACGAAATGCATAATACCTCCTCTCCTTCTTCGATAGGCTTATCACAAGATGCGCATTTCCAAGCTTTCCCATTGCATTCTTCGCAGAAATTTAGTGTGAATGCCATTGTAAATTTTATCCGCTTCTGAACTTATACCAGTTCTAGCGCGTATTCCGCATGTTCTCTTATGAAGTGCACGATGTAAGGGCAGTCTGGCTTAACTTTAAGGCCTTTCTTCTTAGCGAAAGCAAATGCCTCCTCTGCCAGCTCTGCTGCCGCCCCATAACCCCTGTCTTCAACTGGCGTAAAGGTGTGATAAATTACCATTATCTTGCCTTTTATCTTATAAAGAAGTTCTGCCTCTCCGTGCGAAGTTTTAAGCGACATCCTTCCAGATTGTTTGTTTACTATTGATATAATATCACGCGACATAATTGTCATCAGATTCGGTATTGTCGATCCTTCCGTCTTCTTCCTCTTCCTCCTCTAATGATTCATCATCCGTTGGCTCGTCTAAGACGTCGACCTCATCTTCTACTTTTAGAACTTCTTTCTTCGCTTCGACTTTCTTTTTGGCCTTCTTTTTCATAGTAATGCTTATAGTCTGTCAATTTTAATATCTTTTGTCTCGATGCAATTTAGTGCATATAAATTAAAAGTCCTTTATTTACGGTTATTTATATCTATTCTCATCTCATAAGACTGTAAGGTAGAGTTTAAGAGTATGACAAATCTATCTCTAAAAATAGGCCAGAATGGGCGGCTTAATGCCGCAAAAGCTATAATAGACTCCTGCAGAAGCGACTTGGGATTCTATGCAAGCACGGGCCTTTATAAGTACGAATACTGGACCAGAGACCTCTCCTATTGCCTAGAAGGGCTTTTAGAGGCGGGATATAGAACTAGCGTAAAGACGGCTCTTAAAAAGATATGGAGCAAACAAAGACCTAGCGGGAAAGCGCCGGTACTTTTCATCGAAGACTTTATAGCATGGTTTGGTAATTCTCTGAAACTAGGACGAGCAAAATCCCTTCCGAAAACCCTTAGCGGCCTAGAAGCGGTATTGAACAGTCTTTTTCACGTAGCCGATCCAACGCCACACGCGGTGCTCGCTACATACGAATTCGCAAACCGTTCTAATGACAAAAATTTAACGTCAGATTTGGCCGCTAATTTAAAAACGGCTTTAAGGTATATAGAGAAAAACCGAAAAGACGGGTTGATTATCGGTTGTGACTGGCGTGATCTCATGCCAGAATTAAGAGACAAAGCGCTTCTTTCAAACCAGTGCCTGCTTTACCGTATATACACCTTAATGGGGGAAGAAATTAAGGCAGGGGATTTAAAAAACAGAATAAACGATGAGTTCTGGAACGGGGAGTATTATGTCTCCAGCAAAGGGGGCAGGGACTTTGATGTGCTCGGCACGGCACTTGCGGTTGAATGGGGCATAGTTGAAAAAGAACGTTACGGTAAACTTTTTGAAATGTTCAAGAAATCGACAACGAAATACGGGATAAGAAACATGCTACTTATCGACGAAAGACCCGCTGGGAAAAAGACAAAGGTCCCGGAATGCGACCAGTACGGAACGATATGGTCTTTTGCAGCCTACCGCGCTGTCCTAGCATTGGACAAGATGGGACACAGCGACTTCGCCAAGGAAGAGTTACGGAAACTGGAAAGACTAGAAGGGTTTAATGAATGGTACGACCCTTCATCCGGGAAACCGCTTGGAAGCAATGAGCAGCTTTGGAGCGCAGCTGCTTATCTTGAAGCCGCGAGGAAGATATATCGGTAAGAAATAATTATTTAATTACGCCATAGTGCTTGGACACATCGGCGTCTTTAGACTTTTTCGAGGTTTTCTATCATCTGGTAAATGCTATATTTGATATTTAAGACTTAAAATTCAGAGTCATATGGAAATAAACGTATTTTTAGGTCTTTAAGAATCAGAAGAAAATTACCTGCAAAAACACGATAACTATTGTAACAAAGACTGCCGACCAGACAGAGTAAACATGTATCCACATAGATCTTACGAGGTCTTGCATGTGCTGTTTTTTATTCTTTACCCGCCCTTGTTCGTTCCTTGTGCCACGAAAGTCGTATCTCCCGCTCATGCCAAAACCCGCACAGAAATGGAAGTATCCCTGGTAAAGTCCTTCAAAACCTAAATACATAGGAAAGACTAGAACGACAAACCAAAGTGTAGAAAAATTGTAGACATAAAGCAAGTAGAAAAGTATCGCCGTTAAGATAAAGCCGCTCGCACCTAGCGCATAGCGTTTCCTTATCTCATTTTTGCCTATGTTGCATATGCCAGGTTTGTAAAGCATAGATTTACCTCAATTTCCTCGAAAACGCGAAGATTATTCTTTCCACTCCTATAAGTATCAGCGCCAGGCCCACAAGGTAAACTACCAACAATAACGCTAGAGTTGGAAAGATTACTATTACAAGACCTACCACCAGTGCTATTATACCAGCAATCAGCGAGGCCCTTTTTACCCAATCTGAGAATGTAATTGGAGATGCTCTTCTCATCTTATGAATAAAACAGCACAAATATAAATACTTGGATATACGGTCTGTGCGTTAGAGTATTTCGTCGAGTAATTGCTGTCGACCAGACTGCACTTTATGTGTATTTTTGACTTTTGACGTGTCGTTCTTCTGGAAAGGCACAAGGCAAATGCTTTCGTAGCCGTTTTTACTTATAGAATACTTTTCGTTAATGTGCAAGGAAATGGCTGAAAGCAAGGTATCATCTGAATTGTATAATAATCCATAGAAATCCTCAAGTTTAGTCTGCCTGTACCATTTACTGAATATCGGCATTGCGGCTAAAGGCGCCAAATACAGGAACGTTTTATATCCATTACCATATCTTATTCCCTTCATAATTAACTACTTATAGATAGTTCTTCTA
>DAHXLI010000037.1 GCA_027366075.1 Candidatus Parvarchaeota archaeon
GCCACCTCGACGACCAGACCAAACCAGACCATCTCTCCGCAGGGAACATACATATTTTACGTCCCTAATGTATGTGGCACAAATGCAGGAGCGAAATATTCTTTTACTTCGACCGTGACATACACCGAACCCGGCCAGACATTTGCAGGGCCATATTTCTCAAGCGGGGCGGCTTCTGGGACAGTATCTTCTACTAATTTACCGGGCGCGGTGCTTTTTATGGCTGCTAATCCATCCTCCTTGTCGCCCTCCGGTACGACATTCGTGACCTTTTTTAACCACAGCATCCCGTCTAACCCGTTTACCGTTTCTTTTTGGTTTAATGAGGTTTCAAATGCTAGTCTAGCTATGGATCCATCGTGTGTCAGTGATTACTTGGATTTCTACAGCGTCCCTGGCGATCTTGGAAGCGCGCTTTTCGATTGCCACGGCGTCTTTTGGGTGCAGTCGCCCGGCCCCGGTTTTACAGACGGCTACAGATTTCCAAATCAAACAGGGACGTGGTGGAACGTAGTCCTAGTAGATACAGGCCACTATTGTTCAATTTATGGAAATGGTGTGATGTACGGTAATGCGAGCTGTTCCCCGGGAAGCCAATCCGGGAACCTATCCCTGTTTTTGGGGACTACCCAGCCTGCCGTAAGGCCATTTTCGATTTATGTAGCAAATATACAGATATACGACGGTGGATTGACTTTTACTCAAGCTACCCGCTTAGCTGGCGAAGACGTAGGCGGAGCGCCGTTGCCGGGGGCAGGGATAGTTTCTTGGTGGCCTTTGAATGGGACGGCAAAGGACTTTGTAGGGACAAACACCGGAAAAGTACTCGTATCAAATCCTTTTACAACAAACTATCCATAAATAATTTCACTTACAAAGCCGTTTTTCTAGATTAACTGGCATATAATAAACCAAAATCCACTTCAACTCTTCTTGTTTTCTTCCGGTGTTTGGACGGGCGGCTGTTGGTTGGCGGATGACGGCGCCTGTTTGGCATCAACAATCTTTGCTATCTCGTGCTTCTCATATTCCTCTGGTTTTTTTGCCACAAGCTCCAGAAAGACATCTTTTAGCTGAAATGGCGAAAACACGAGCTCAGAGCGATTTTCCGTCGAAATATCATACTTATGGGTATGATGCAATACTTGCGGAGGGCATATCTCGCTGCAAAGACCGCAAAATATGCATTTATTGAAGTCTATGGCGGGCGCTTCATCTCTGGCGTTATGGGCGAAATGGACATCCAATTTTTGCATTCTTATAGCGTCTGCTGGGCATATTTTATAGCATAGCTCGCACCCGATGCAGTCATCAAGGTCTAGACTAAGCATCCCGCGGCTTCGTTTTGATATGGGCATCGGTACGTCCGGGTACATCTTTGTAACGGGCTTTTTGACTACGTTCCTTACAGAATAGAAAATCGCTTTTAATGTCTCTTTCGCACTCATGTCAGAAAAATATCACCGCCCCGACGATTAATAGATTGATCACCGCAAGAGGAAGCAGCCAGTTGAACCCGATTTTTATCAGCTGGTCTATCCTCGGCCTGTTGAACACCCACCTAAGCGACATCATAAAAAAAGTGACTATTATGGTCTTTATCCAAAACCACGCGTAATCAGGAAGAAGAGGACCGTTCCACCCGCCGAAGAAAAGATAAACTATAAGCATTGATATCACCAAAAGCCTTACGTATTCGGCTATGAAGAACAGGCCGTATCTTATGCCGCTATATTCTATTTTCCAGCCTGCCTGCAGTTCCTGCGTCGCCTCCGGTATGTCGAACGGCCCGCGCTCTATGACCGCCAGGGAGGAGATGCCAAAGACCACAAGGGTTATCGGGAGATAGACTACATACCACATGCCGCTCTGCGCCGATACGATGGTGCTTATGTCGTAGCTGCCGGCAAGCATGGCAACGCTTATGAATACTATAAGTAGCGAAAGTTCGTACGTAGTTATCTGCGCGGCACCACGAAAGCCGCCAAGCATGGCATATTTGTTATTCTCGCCCCATCCCGCCAGTAGCACGAGAAGCGGAGAAACTGCGAGAGCTATGTAAATGAACAGCAAGTTATACGGTATAAACAGCAACGTAAGGCCTGCGTTACCCCACGGTATTATGAAGACCATAAGAAAACCGAGCATCGCAATCGCTATAGGGACGATGTTATAGATCAACGGATCGATGACTTGATTCGTTATAAACCGTTTACCCATTAATTTTATGACGTCGGCTACGTTTTGCAAAAGACCGAATGGGCCAGTGTATACAGGACCATACCTGGCTTGTATCCTACCGGAAAGTTTCCTATCTACCCAGCCAAGGAAGATAGGGACGTTAATCGTTATCAGCCCACCGATCATGAACACGATAAACCAGGCACCTATCCCGGAAAGCAAGGAAGAAAAATGTGCATTTAAAACGCCGTAGAAAAAATCATATATCATATTTTGATCTACCTGTCTATTTCTCCTGGCACTGGGTCAAGGCTGCCCAATATCGCGACGAGGTCGGCGACCTTACTCCCTACAAAAAGCTCCTTTACCGCCTGTAGAGTGTAAAACGACGGCGCCCTTATCTTGAGCCGATATGGTTTCTGATCGTCGTTTGTGACAAGATACATGGCTGCTTCCCCACGGGGGGTTTCCTGTCTTACGAATGTGTATTTGGGAGGGATCTTAAATATCCAAGGGACTTTTACTTTTACGTCTCCGGTAGGCATGTCTTTGATTACCTGTCTTATCATCCTTATAGATTCTAGTATCTCGTTTACCCGCACCATAAACCTTGCGTACGCATCGCCGGCTTTTTCTGTCACGACGTCAAAATCTATCTTGTCATAGGCGAGATATGGCTCGTCTTTTCTGAGGTCTCTTTTTATCCCAGAAGCCCTTATATTCGGGCCGGTTATCCCGTATTTCAGTATCTGCTCCCTGCTTATTATCCCGACACCGACTGTCCGCATCTTGAAAAGGCCGTTCTCATATGACATTGCTCTGTACTCGTTTTTTACCTTGCTTTCTATGACGCTAAGGGTCGAGAGGAGTTTCTCAGAAAATCCTTCTGGTAGGTCGTAGTATAGGCCGCCTATCGAAACGTACATCGGCGCAAGCCTCCCGCCACTTACTTCTTCAGTGAGGTCCATCAAAAGTTCCCGCTCCCTGAATCCCCACATGAACAAGGTGGTGTTTCCAAGATCCTCGCCGACGTGTGCAAGGAAAAGCAGGTGACTCATCATCCTCTGCATCTCGCACATCAACGTCCTTATGTAGACAGCACGTGGCGGTACCGTTATGCCTAGGGCATTTTCTATTGTCGTGGCGTAAAGCACTTCCCAGTTAAGGGCGGATATATAATCCAGCTTGTCGGCTATCGGCATGAAACTGTTAAAGTATTTCATCTCCGCCATCTTCTCCACGCCGCGATGCACGAAGCCTATCTCCGGTTCTACCTTTTTTATAGTGTCCTGGTCTATCTCTACAACGAACTTTAATACGCCGTGAGTGGAAGGGTGCACTGGGCCGATGTTTATCGTTATCTTGTTCATGTTTTCATTTTCCATTTTAGAATTTTAGATCAAGTCCCGTCCAGTTCCTCACTTCGTCCGTGACTTGGAAGTCTTTCCTTAGCGGCCTGCCAGGCCAGTCCTCCGGCAAAAGTATCCTCCTTAAATCTTTATGGCCTTTGAAGCTTATTCCGAACATATCATAGACTTCCCGTTCTTCCCAGTCCGCAGACCCAAGGAGATTAGAAATGGAGTCTACGCTTGGCTTGTTGCGGTCTATGTTTACCCGAAGCGTAAGTATATCGTTTTTGGAATAGTTTGTGAAGACATAGTTCATCTCAAAGACTTTAGGCGGCTTGTCGACGACCATCAGCATGAAGAGGATGTCAAAATGGTTTTTTATTTCGCCGACTACGGTTTTTAGCTTGGATTTGTCGTTAAGCAATATCACCGTCTCATTCTTGTTAGTGCTCGGGACGTCGCTCAACAGCGTCGGGAACCTACCCTTTATCGTGTCTGAAGATTCCATCCTGGTACCGTTTTATCTTGTTTTCTTTTATCAGTTTCTGGAGGACTAGCACGGAGTCCATGAACATCTCTGGCCTGGGTGGGCAGCCCGGTATATAGACGTCCACAGGCATTATCCTGTCTATCCCCTCTATGCTGTTATAACTGTCATGGAAGAGGCCACCGCTGATATTGCAAGCCCCGACAGCGATTACATACTTCGGCGAAGGCATCTGTTCATATGCGTTCAAAAGTCTTCTGGCCATCTTTTTGGAGATGGTCCCGCTGCACAACACCAAGTCTGCCTGTCTCGGCGAGTCGCCTACGAAAAGCGTGCCGGTCCTGTCTGCGTCTATCTTGGTTGCGCCAAACGGTATCATCTCCATTGCGCAACATTTTGTGCCAAATGTCAAAGGCCAGAGTGAGTGGCTTCTCCCCCAATTCATTACGCTTTGTATAAACTTCTCCGTCCTCATGAATATTATTTCTCCTAGGCCGGGATAAGAAAAATCATTTGGCCCTATTTTGTCTGGCATAGCTATTGCATAACCTCATTTGCCTGGTCTATTACGTATCTTACCAAAAGTATCATGTAGACAAGGGCAATCCCCACGCCTATAAAGATCACGGCACCAAGCGGCATGGCGTTTTGCCCCCACAAGAAAAGAAACACCAAGAGCGCTTCAATTATAACGAATACGATTGCGTAAAGATAGTACTGGAAACCTACGAGTCTTGAGCCTGCGAAAGGCCTTTCAGCGGATTCTACCAGTGCTCTTCCCATGCCGGTCGGTTTTATCTTTGGGCTAAGCAAATTCTCTATATATAGTAGGGCAATCAGTCCAAGACCGCTCACGACCAGAAATACAAATAGCACTATAAAATTGTTTATAGCCATTTAAATTATAATGGTTCTAGAATTAAAACTTAATCTTGAATCAGGTAATTACAATGTTTAAGTATCGGTTGTAATTCTAGTATTCAAATGCCCACAAGTCTAGATCTTTAGGTTGTAAGCGGAACGGCTATAAACGAAGAGTAGATTATTACGGCGAAGGATTTTCTGTCGATGTATCAAATCTTTTAATCAAGAAAATTAAAGCGCTTAAACAGCTTATTACTAAGAATTTATGAATCCCGACAAAAAGTCCCAGTAAATTATAGATTTATAAGAGTAACGCCGCGTCTTCTCCCAATCATTGCGATGAGTAGCCATGGCGGTTAATTCAGCTTTATATTTTAAAGGAGCGATTAGATTAAATGAAAAGACTTTTGTCTGTGCCAATCGCGTTAGCGGGTCTGTTTCTGCTGCTTATGGCATTAAATTCTGTAAATGCGGTTTCTATAGGGGCATCCTTTACCGCTATGAACGGCACACTTAAGATAAATCAGAACCTTTTTTTTAACATTTCAGCCACCTTCCCTGAAAACATAACTTACAATATATATTTAAATAACGTGTCCGTAAAGACCGGGTTCATACCCGCGAACGATCAACATTACGAGACGGCAAAATACAATATAACGAACAGCTTGGCCGGAGATTACAACTCGAGCATCAAGTTCTCTACTCTTTTCTCCAGGATAAATTCGAATACTACGACTTTGATACTCCCACACCCCGCCTTTGATTTTCCAACCTACTCGAACCGTACGTTTATAGTCAACGATTCTGCCGTACTGTCCTTAGAGGTACTAGACAGCGGGAACACGCCACTTAATTTCGATTGGGCTTTGCCGGTCGTAACGGGAGTATACTTTAACATCACTCATTATACCCAGCTTTTTTCGCTTGCGCCTGGCCAGGCGTTTAAAATGCCGATGAATATCACGCTTAAAAGCGGCTTCAGTCCTCTGCTTAATTTTTCTTTTATCGCCGGGTATAATAATTATACGATGAGAGATAATTATATCACAACATTGTTTGCACCCGTGATAAACCTGTCATTTTCTGCGAATAACGTCATTGCGGGTAAAGGAAACGCAAGCTTATATTCCGTAGACATAAAAAATGGAGACAACCTCGCGGTCAATGTGACTTTTCAATTCATTGTCAACATAGACGGAAACGACTTTTATTACACTAAATCTTATATCGTCGAGCCTAATACCACAAAAGCGCAGATAAACATACCAAATAGCCAGCTCCTACAGGTAAACGTTTTCTATCTTGGGCAGAACGATAAACCGGTAGACGAACAGATATTTTACCAGCCACAGCCTAATCCAAACGCGCTTTCTGGCTTTCTTGCGGATGCCGGGTATATAGCAATACTTGGCGGTGCGATGGCATTGCTGGTTTACTTGCACTATAGGTTAAGCAAGAATAAGGGACCGTAGATATGCCGGCCGAAGCAAAAGATCCTAAGTCGACATCAAAAGCGGCGATGATCAAGAAAGAGAACCGCGGTCAGGCAGGGCAGTTTGTTTTTCTTTTAGTTTTCGTCGCGGTCTTATTTGTGCTAGCCTCGATATTTTATGCCTATAGACCGAATTATACCCTATATGCTGTCTCTATACTAGCCGTCACCTTGGTGACGTTTTTTGTAAAAAGATTGGTCGCAGAGAGATATGACGTAGATTTGGACAATAAGATTTGGATAAGTGGTTTAATATTTTCCGCGGTAGCTACTCTGTTCATATCTGTATTCGGAGTCCCGTTTGTAGTGCCTATACTGAACACACAGAATTACACAAGATCGAAGACTCTGGCGGGGCTTAAGAAAGGAGAAGTCACCGTGAATGAAAAATGGCACATAGCCACGTTTTCGTCTATGGCGTTTCTAGTAATCGCAGTCGTGTTCTTTTATCTCGGGTCCAGGTACTCTTTACAGCCTCTGTTCGTTGGAGGAGCCTTTCTAGCGACATATACCTTTATCAACCTTATACCTTACCACAAATTTGATGGGGCTTTCCTGGCTTACCATAACGCGATAGTGTCCGTCGTCTTTCTCGTGCTTGCTTTTGTTATGGTTGTTTTGTCGTATGTAAGCTTTGCAGCTGGTCTGTCTATGGCAGTTTTGTTCATTTTATTCGGTCTGATCTCATACAAGCTAAAACTCTGGTAAACGGGTGCTCTTCCAAATGGCTTCTGCGTTCCGAGCTGCGTTGAAAGATAATGAGAGGAGAGCCACCGGACGAAGTGATGCCGTCAATCTTGCAGAGAAACCTAAATTAATCGCATTGCACGCGCTTCCGCATTGCAAAAAGACTTATATATTATCTCGAGTCTAATAATCTTTTTATGACAGAAAAGTATTTGTCTATATTGGAAGAATCGCTTGATGATGCGAAGAGAGGGCTCTCTCTAGTATTAATGAAAGGCTACGCTGCTGACATAAGCACGGTTAGGGCTAAATTCAAGTCCATGCTTTACAAGTCTTTGGAAAGACGGCTTATCACAGAAAACATGCCCTACGACGAAATGCGCAAATACCTTAACAGTGCACTTATAAGAGAAGTGAGTTCAGAATCTAAATATTCTGCCTACCTAAATCTTTTCGGGATAAATTTTAACATTGGCGTAATCGAAACAATCCAAACAGTGGCGAAGAAGCAAGGCATTTTAGAATGCTAGTTAATTTTTTAATCTAAATAAAAAAAAGTGATTGCATGAAATCAGTTATAATAAATTGTGACCCGGGCATAGACGATTCCTTAGCTATAATGCTGGCTGTCAGATCTAAAAAATTGGACATCGCGGGAATAACGACGACCTTTGGCAATACCTCGGTAGAAAAGACCACGGATAACGCTTTGGCGCTGCTTGAATACCTCGGTGCCAACATACCCGTAGCGGAAGGAGCGGGCAAACCGACCGAAGGCAAGCGGGTAAAAGCAGATTATGTACATGGAGAAAACGGTTTTGCAGACATAGTGCTTCCACATAAATCGCTATCTGTGCCGGAAAGCGCAGAAGATTTTATAATCCACAACCTAGAATCTGGCAGGATTGACACGATAATAAACACCGGCCCATTGACAAACATAATACTCGCTTTCAAAAAGAAACCAGAGATAATGAAGAAGCTGAAAACTTTGATAATAATGGGCGCGGCTATAACCGAACCGGGGAGCGTAACACGGGTAGCCGAGTTCAATTTTTTCTGCGATCCTTACGCGGCAGAAGCGGTTTTACACACCGCTGTGAAAAAAGTGATTATACCCCGGGACATTACCCAGCGCGCTATACTAAAGCCATCTGACTTGTCCAGGTTTGGAGACAGCAAGACCGCTAAACTAGCTGTAAGGCTTATAAAATACTACCAAAAATTTTACATAAACGTTTTAGGTCTGGAAGGGAATCCGTTGCCAGACGCGTTGACAGTAGGATATGCAATAAACAACGATTTTGTCGAGACGAAAGACATGGATATAGTGGTAGAAACGGACGGCGTACATACCCACGGCATGTCGATAGCAGAGAGAAGGGGCGGGATACATGAGAAAGAAGCGAAACCGAATGCGTCCGTTGGAATAAAAGTGAAGGCAGAAGAGTTCATAGACTATTTTATAAAAACGCTGTCGGAATCGGATTAAAGGCCCTCTTAAAATGCGACTTGACTAACGAAGACGCATGATGGATTGATAATGTATTCTATCGATGAAGCCGCCATAGTGCATAAGAGGTAACTTTATTTTGCCGGCACCGTGCATGATACTATAGTAAATCGTCTTTGAAGCCGCGATTTTTTATGTCTTAGAAACTTTAAATACTAGTATAACTTGTTATACTTATGAACGTGAGCATAAAAAATATCGATGAAACGGCATTCAGAAAATTGAAAGCCACCGCCGCAGAACAAGGAAAAAGCATGGGGGCTGCCCTAACCGAAGCCATATTTGCTTGGGTAAACAAGAGCTCAGAGATCTTAAATGGAATCGATAATGTCGTAAAAAAGGCGCGACTGGACAGCGAGATCATAGCGATTATTCTTTTTGGGAGTTACGCAAGACAAGAAAAAGATTTTAGGGACGTCGATATCGCATTGCTGCTCAAGGAACCCATAAAGGCTGGCATAAAAAAAGCCTCAGAATACTGGGTATCAGACATATTTGATGTTTCTATCCTAAATAGTTTACCTCTTAACGTGGCGTCGAGAGTGCTCGAGGAGGGGAAAGTATTGTACGTATCCGATATGGAATCGCTGCAAAAGTTTTCGAACAAAATCGCCAGGGACTGGTCGGATTTTAAGCCGCTTTATATGGAGCAGATAGCCTTAGATTGATATGGATGCCATCGCAAAGAACAGAATCGAAGAAAAGCTAGCTAGGCTGGATGAGACGCTTTCCACAATGGAAAAAATAGTCCCAAAAAGCTACGCAGATTACGAAAAGGCGGGAAAGACCCTTAAATGGGACGTTGAACGAGGATTGCAATTGATAAGCGAAATGGAGATGGACATCGCCGTAGTGCTGTTTAAAACCTTTAAAAAAGGGGTAGCGGGAGAAGAGACTTCTATACTTACCGCACTGTCTAAAGAGCTTGGAGACGACATGGTAGACCACTTAAAATCGAGAAGAAAACTCAGGAACGCTTTGGTACATGACTATGCAATCAATAACGATAAAGATGCGTTTAGCCAGGCTTCCGATTTCAGCGACATAAAAAAATATAAGACAAAAGTGAAGGAAGTAATCACCAAGTTCTAACTTTCAATAAACAAATAAGAATTAGGAAGTGTAACCTATAAAAATAACTAAAGTCAAAGTTTCGTTAGAATCCTTTGGCAAAAGAGTAAACTGCCATAAACCGCAACATATCCGGATTTAGGCTTTATACGACTAACTGACACTCATCCTTAGCTAGGCAAGGAAGACAAAATCATAAATTTTTTTATGCTGACCACAATAATCCGAAATATAATTTAAAGTTTTTGGTTATCTCCGCATTGCCCAGTATAATTGTTATGGAGTGTTTGCTCCACAAAACCAAGGCGGATTTTTTACCGTATATTATTTATTGTCATCCCGAAATTGTAAATAACCGGCAAGATTTTTACCTTTATAAGCGGTTTTTACTATAGAACTTGGCCCAGTCTTCGTCTCCTTCTGACACCAACATCCATTTATTTATTCCTTTGTTATTACTTTTCGTACAAGGCATTTTATCTACGTTTATATTGCATAGCAAATTTTTGCGGCTTTTACTTCTTTTTATAACGCCGTTATATTTATAAGCCGCGCAATTATTAGAATAATAAGAATATGCCAGAATTGTTCTGTAAAAAGACTTTGAATGAGATAGTTCCTTCCGCAAGGGCGATATTAACAGAAAAACTCTTAGACAGGAAAATTAAACAAGAGGAAATAGCCGACCTTCTAAATGTAACGCAGCCTGCGATATCCCAATACAATAAGAAATTACGGGGCAATATTTTGTTGGAAATGAAAACAAATAATAGATTATCGGCTTACTTTGATAAACTTGCTGGCGAGTTACTAAATGGGAAAGTCGATATAAATTTCAAGACCTGCGAGATATGCGAAAAAACAAGGGCATCGGGCACTATACATAAAAAAGACATGACTCCGTTCATATGCCTTGTAGAAATGGCGGAGAAGAGGGATTTTCATGCTTGAGATAAGAGATTTAAGCGTTTCTGTAGGAGATAAACAGATACTTAACAAGGTAAGCCTTTTTATGGAGCTGGGTAAAAAAATAATACTTATGGGCCCAAATGGAAGCGGGAAAAGCACTGTGTGCAAGACTTTAATGGGCGACACATCTTACTCTGTAACTAGCGGTAGCATAATCTTAGATGGAGAGAACATTACTAAGCTGCCAGCGAATGAAAAATCAAAGAAAGGCCTCTTTATGATATTCCAGGAGCCGCAGGGTGTCGAAGGTTTGAATTCTCTTAGGTTTGTCAGGGCGGCGTATCAAAAAATGAAAGGTAGTGCTTCGGATTTTTCGCAAAATCTAGATGCGGTCGTAAAAAAGATGAATTTCGATAGAGAGATACTATCTAGAAACTTAAACACTACTTCGTCGGGTGGCGAGAAAAAGAAACTAGAAGTATTACAGATGCTTCTTTTCAAGCCAAAGTACGCGCTAGTGGACGAATTTGACTCTGGTCTAGACGTAGACAGCCTAAAATCAATTTCAGAACTGATAAATGAATCCGATTCTGGTTTCCTTATAGTAACTCACAATCCAACCGTTTTCAAGTATCTAAATGTTGATCAAGTCAATATAATAAAAAACGGGAGAATAGAGGCTTCCGGTGGAAAAGAGATGGCTGCTAAAATAGAGAAGGAAGGTTTTGTATGGATGGACTAGAGAAAGTACAGGAATTAAGAGGAGTCGGAATGGATTATAAGTTCGGTTTTCATACAGATACAAAATACCGGCGTGATTTTGGCACAGGAATAAGTGAAGAGCTTATAAGAGAAATCTCAAAAATAAAGAAAGAACCAGGATGGATGCTTAAACTCAGATTAGATTCTTACGCAGAGTTCCTTAGAAGGCCTACGCCAACATGGGGTTATCCAAAGTTAGACGAGGATATGGATTTCAGTAAATTTTATTATTATTCTCCGCCGAATGCGGACTTAACAAACGATTGGGAAAAAGTCCCAAAGGAAATAAAGGATACCTACGAAAAAATAGGAGTTCCAGAAGCAGAAAGAAAGATACTTGCGGGGTCGCTAAGCGTATTCGATTCGGATAGTGTAGTATCAAAGTTAAGAAAAGAATGGGCTGACAAAGGAGTAATCTTCACAGACATCGACACGGCCTTAAAAGAGCACCCAGATTTAGTCAAAAAATATTTCATGCACGCAGTCCCGTTTACGGATAATAAATTTGCAGCGTTGCATGGTGCAGTATGGAGTGGGGGGCCGTGTGTTTACATCCCGCCAGGCGTAAAGATAACGACGCCGCTTCAAACTTACTTTAGAATGAATAGAAAAGAAGGCGCCCAATTCGAGCACACCTTGATAATCGCAGACGAAGGAAGTGAGGTAACATATATAGAAGGTTGTAGCGCGGCGATTTATGAACCGGATAGCAAAGCCTTGCACGCCGCCATAGTAGAAGTTTTCGTAAATAAAGGTGCAAAAGTAAAATTCATATCAGCAGAAAATTGGAGTAGGAATGTCTATAACCTAAACACAAAACGCGCGATAGTTGGAGAAAAAGGACATATGGAATGGGTAGAAGCAACCCTCGGCTCAAAGGTTACAATGCTCTACCCTGCTTCTTATCTTATAGGAGAAGGAGCGAGCAGCTCAAACCTGACGGTTTCGTTCGCGCAACCGGGGACATGGAAAGACAGCGGTTCCAAAGTTATAATGTCCGCGCCAAACCAAAGCGCAAAGATAATCTCCAAATCGATAAGCATGAGCGGAGGCACGGCAGTATATCGAGGGCTACTTAGAATAAATAAGAATGCGACTAATTCAAAAGCGTACACCCAGTGTGATTCATTGCTTCTAGAAGACAATGCGGTAACGGCTGCATTTCCGCATAATGAAGTCCTTAGCCCAACTGCAAAAGTGTATCACGAGGCGACAGTGGGGAAAATATCCAAGGATAAACTGTTTTACCTCATGTCTAGGGGGCTAACGGAAGCTCAGGCAAGATCTTTGATAGTATTGGGGTTCTTGGATTCCGTTCTTAAAGAGATACCTTTAGAGTTCGCCGTTGAGATAAACAAGCTAATAGAGACCGAAATTTCCGCATTACCCGGTGCGACGGGATAAAAGCCATATTATGAAGAAAATGGGCGCCATAATAAAGGAAAACGATATTGAATCGGAGCGAAAGAAGGAATGGAGAGATTCACCAACTGTAAAGGCATACACCGATTTCTCTAAGCTCGATATTTCTGACTTTAACGTGACAGAAAAGGTCTTACCGAAAGAAAGAGGCGCATTTGAAAATTCTAACTATCAAGAGTTTTTTGAGGGAGTAAATGAAACGCCACTAAACATAATAAGAAAATTCCAAAATTTAAACTTGACTGGAGAAGTAGACGGAGACGGCGTACTTGAATTTGGAAAAAACGATTCACTTTTAGGCTCGATAAAGGTAAGAATGCGGAAAAATTCTAGGCTAAAAATATCAATGGGAGACTACAAGCTATCCTTCATAACCTTATTTATCGAATGCGAAGCGGGCTCAAATAATCAATTGGAATTGGAGTCAAATGGCTGTGGGATAACTTATGCTAGAATAAAAGAAACGCTTCGAGACAACGCAAAACTTTCCATTATAAACAAGCACATAAAAGATTCTTTCCTTTTTTTGTATGGAGATTGCGACCTGGGCGAGAATGCTTCGGTAGACTCTAAGATATATGTGTATGCTGATGAAGGCGCGCATTACGATTGCGTGCAAAATGTGCTCCATTCTGGCTTCGGCAGCAAGTCAAACGTCAGCGGGCGCGGGGTAGTAGACGGACCATCTTCATTAATATTCCGAGGAATGCTAAAAATACACAAAGAAAAATGCAGTGGAAATTTCGAAACCAAGACCATAAACCTAAGTGATGGAGATGCGTTTACCGACTCTGTCCCTATGCTTGATATAAAAGCCACGAATGTATCCGCAAGGCACTCTTCAGCTATAGAAGATATAGACAAAGCAGAGCTTTTCTACCTTGCCTCTAGAGGTTTCTCTGAAAAAGAGGCGTCAAAACTAATAATAGACTCGATGTTAAACCTAACGGATTAACATTAAATATTAAGCGTGCTATCCTACCAAATGGCATTGATTTTTGACTTAGACGGCACTCTAATAGACAGTCTCAAGATACACGAGACCGCCACGAAGTACGCAATAAAGAGCGTGCTAGGCAGTTATGATATCCCCGAAAGCTTCATGGGGCTGGCCGTAAGATACCCAGCAGAAACGCTTCTAAAATTAGCGGAGAAAAAGTTCCATATAAAGATTACGAGTGAAACATACTGCAAAATAAAGAAAAAGAAACTCGATATAATTACGGACAAAAACATAGCGGCGCAGGTAAAAATATATCCAGGTGTACTTGAACTAGTCGGGTTTCTAAAAGAAAATGGCATAAAGTTTTGTATAGCGACATCTATGAATACGAATGAACTAAGAAAGTTTACTATGGTTTTAGGACTTAATAAAATATCTAAGGTAATAATAAATCCGGACAGCCGTTCTCACGAGAAACCAAATCCTTACATAGTGAATAAATCCGTTAGCGTTCTCGGAGCGAAAAAAAAGAAGTCCTTTTACGTTGGCGATAGCCCTTACGACGACATCGCTTCAAAGCGTGCGCACGTAAAATTCATAGGTGTATTCAATAGAAAAGAGCTGAGCGATTCAGACGAGTTTTATAATAATATAAGCGAATTGGCTTCGGCGGTCAAAAAGGACTTAGAGCGGTTTAGGGATTAAGTTTTAGACCCAATAAAACCCTCGGTTTCTCAACCCCGGTAAACTTTAAAAAGCGTAAACTTCATAATATTCCAATTATGGATGCTCAAAATTTAGAGAATGCTGTAAAGGCGGTGAAGAAGGAAGCCGAGAAGTCAAAGAAGAAATTCAATCAATCCATCGACTTGGTGATAATAACAAAGCCTCGGAGAGCAAAGTCAGAAGAGGCGATAGACACTGTTGTCTACCTGCCGAACAAAGTAAGGGATGTAAAGACCTGCGCATTCGTCGATAAGGACATGTCCACACAATCACAAGGCGTTTTCTCTAGATTAGTGTTGAAGGATGATTTCGCCAAATTTGATAAGAAATTGACGAGAAAGCTTTCTAAGGAATACGATTATTTCTTCGCGGAGGCGACTATAATGGCTCCCGTAGCCGCAAAATTCGGTAAGCAGCTTTCAGCATTGAGCAAGATGCCAAACCCGAGGACAGGGACCGTGATAACGCCTGCTTCCAATCTAAAGGCATCCGTAGAGAAAATACAGTTCGCTACAAAGATAACGACAAAGAAGAACAACGCGATATTAGCGAAGATAGGGGACGAAAAGATGGAAGATTCAAAGATAGCCGGGAATGCAACCGCCATCTACTCTGCGGTCAGGGCGGGCTTCGTCAACGGAGAAGCATCTATAAAACGTGTTTATCTAAAGCCAACGATGGGTAAGCCGGTGGCTGTATGAACAAGTCAAAAGGATCTGTAAAAAAGTCAGCCGAATCAGAGAAGTTAAGCAAGTCTCTTTCAAAGTATAAGACTCTGGCGGTGATAGAAATTTCCGGCTTTCCGTCGGATAATTTTGAGCAGGTAAGGAAAGCATTCCGAGGAAAAGCAGATTTCGTTTACACAAATAAGATAGTAATATACAATGCTCTTAAGAAAGCCAATCCTGACCTGGCCGAAAAATCGAAAGAGGTAATGATGCCGGTGTTGCTTTTATCAGATTTGGACCCGTTCGAAATAGCTAGAGTGTCGGTGCAAAACAAGGCTTACGCAAAGCTAAAAGCAGGCGAAGCGGCGCCTGAAGACATCGTTTTACCCGCCGGCCCTACTCCATTCCCGCCCGGGCCGATGCTTTCCCAGTTCTCTTCTATAGGCGTAAAGACAAAGAACGAAGGTGGCAAGATATCGATTATAGCCGATACTACCGTAGTAAAAAAGGGCGTAGAAGTAAGTGAGAAGATAGCCGCCATACTTTCAAGCATGGAAATAAAGCCGAAGGAATTGATGCTTTCGATAGATTACGCGTTTAATGACAAGACAATCTTTGGAAAATCAGTCTTGTACAAGATGCCTGCGGAATACATAAACGAAGTCAGCGCGGCATTCTCAAGGTCGCTCGCTTTATCAATCGGAGCCGGGATACTAAACAAATATTCGATAAAAAGCATGATTAAAAAGATTTATATAGGAGTAAGATTTTTATCTGTAGATAGAAATATAGTTTCAAAATCGACTATCAAAGACATATTGGCTAAAGCATCGGCGCAGGCCGGCGCATTAACCGAAGTCACGGGAGGCAAATGAATCAATATGGAGTATGTATACGCAGCGATGTTATTGCACAGTCTAGGAAAGGAGATAAACGAAAATTCGATTAAGGGCGTAATCTCAGCTGCTGGAAGCCAGCCAGATGAAGGCCAGATACGAGCAGTCGTTTCAGCACTCAAGGGAGTTGACATTGACAAAGTAATAAGCGAGGCACAAGTTTCTGCAGTAGCCGCACCGGCGGCACAGGCGCCAGCGCAGCATGAGAGCAAGAAAGAAGAGAAGAAAGAAGAGCCTAAGGCTGAAGAAGCAGCGGCGGGTCTAAGCAGTCTTTTCGGCTAGACTGCTTGAAAATATTTTTGCTTTAGTGATCCGGTTACTGCCTATTTATATTAGAAAACTTCATAAAAAAATTAGAAGGTTCGAGAACAAAGGGATATGACGATATTAGTGACAAACGATGACGGATACAAAAGCGCAGGGATAAACGCGCTATACCGCGCGGCTAAAAAAGTATTTGGCAGTGATATTGTTGTAGTCGCTCCAGACAAGTTGCAAAGTTCAAGCGGCATGAGTTTTACTTTCCATAAGCCGCTTAGAGTCGAGAAATTAGAGTACGAAGGCATGCCATGCATCTCGGTATCCGGCACCCCCGCCGACTGCGTATTTATGGCGCTTAACCACCTTTTCAAGGACAAAATAACGCTGGTGCTTTCCGGAGTGAATACCGGCATGAACGCCGGGCTTATGGCAGTCTACTCTTCTGGGACCGTTTCGGCAGCCATATTTTCATCCATCTCGAACATACCAAGTATGGCCTTCTCAGAATGTTTTCAACACTACGTAGACGAATCTGGGATCGAGGCGAAAGAAGCGATGGAAAAACTTATATCTCCGCTAGTCTCTATATTGACTAAAATAAAGAGACACGGGTTCCCTTCTGAGATAGAGATGCTTAACGTAAACTTCCCGGTC
>DAHXLI010000003.1 GCA_027366075.1 Candidatus Parvarchaeota archaeon
CATAATGGTGATCGTCGGCACTTTAATAATCGGCGGCATAGGCTTTGTAGTCCAACTGGCGATACAATTTATCTGATATTCACAAGATAAAATGGAAGTAGAATGGATATCGATACATAAATTATTAGAGCACGAAGAAACTGATTCTAAGGAGGTAAATAGACTGAGCAGAGTGCTCAAAAACAATAAACTCACGCCGATAGTTGTCACGAAGATATCCAGCAGGGACAAGTATGTAATACTCGACGGCCACCATAGATTCAATGCTTTGAAGACGAATTCGGCGGATTTCGTGCCGTGCATAGTCGTCGATTATGCAGACGTTGAGCTGGGTCATTGGAGGAAAGAATACGATACGGTGACCAAGAAGGACGTCATACGTTCCGCTTTGGCGGGGAAGAAATTTCCCAAGAAAACCACCAAGCACACGTTCAAATTTAACCAGGAAGATTATAATTTAAACATAAAAGGTCATTGAGTGACTTTTATCGTGCCGGACGCGGAATAATCACCTACTTTTAAAAACTCTGTTATCTCTCTCCAGTCTAAATCTCTGAGTATATTCTTATCGTAGTCTAACTGGAATCTGGCCAGATTACCCGATATCTTTTCAAGCTTGCCTTGTCGCATCCTGAACGCGCCACTGTAAGCGAAGCAGCGCGTTTTTTTATTCCAGTCTTTATCCGGTCCGATGATTCCGTGCCTTCTTAGAAAAGGGCCTAAAATACCGGTATTCTCCATGCTGTTGTAAAGTACGGTGCCACGCCAATCTACACGCAGGTATCCGCTATAGTGCTCTTCAAGCGGCCCCTTAGGCGCTTCTAGACCATTGAATGTGAAAAGGGACTCAAGGTTTTTCTCAAGTCGGCCCAGGTCCTTCACGAAGTCGCCAACAAAGACGACATCTCCTTCTCTGAGGTAGCCGGTGTGCTTTAGTATACACTTCAAATCAGGGTTGTCATCCATCTTTATGGTATGCAGCCTAGTAATTTATATTTTATTGGCTGCCACGAAAAATCTTAAATATAGCGCTTGTAATGATATCTTATTAGAGTAGTATAATCCCCACACGATATGGCAAACAAGACGAAGGTCAGCATAACATTAAACGACACACTGACTAGGTTCATCGACCTTGTACGCGGCGATGTCTCGAGGAGCAAGTTCATAGAGAACTACCTTAAGGATAAGATTAGCCTTTTCGAAGTGATGTGGATATACGGTGACGAGCTACGTAAAGTTACAAAAAAAGAGTTGATTTATGCGCACGTTTCCCAGCCTATAGGAAAACCCCTGCACAAATACGAAGGCTTCGTCGATGTCAGTAAAGACTCGCTGGATTTTTATGATAGCGATCTGGAGAGGCTTTTTTCCATATCCAAAACGGAAATGAAGGACTTAAAGGTAAGTTACGACAAGGACTTTAAGCGCCTGCTTCATTCAAGAGGCGCGAATCCGCCGATGCATTTCTCTTTTGGGAAGCGTAAGATGTATCTTTTCACTAGGCCACTGGGGGGACTGGTCTTCAGAGGACAGAACGAGATAATACTACAGACTTTTATCTGATTTTATATGATGGCTAGATTACAACTTAGAAATAAAGTCTTTGAAATCTTTTTCGTTTATTCCAGCGTTTAGCCGTGCATCTAATCTTGATATTGCCTTGCCGTCTCTGAAAGCTATAATCGTCGGGACTGCCATAACATTGAATTTATCCCAAAGTTCAGATCCTTCATCACTTATATTTGCCTTGACTAATTTGAATCCCCCGACTTTCGTTTCATATGTTTCGAAAATCGGAATAAAACCCCTACAAAAAACACACCAATCTGCATAGAAAAGGACAATATAATTATCGCCTTCAACAGCTATATTTTTTTCGAAGGTTTTTTCGTTTAGAGTTTCCATTTATCGCGTTTTTGTCGGGGTCAATGATAAATCTATAAAGCTAAAGAATATAAATGCAACGCGGCATACTAAGATATGGCGAATAAGGTCGTAAAAAAACAGGAAAAAGAAGGCGAACCAGAAGAAGCTGCCTGTTGTTGCGGCGGAAATTGCGGCTGCGGGAATTGAGAAAACTCGGGTTTCGATCATCTGAACGATTCGTCTAAATATAAGAGTTTATCTAAGTTCTTTACATATATAATATACTTACGTTTAAATTTGTTAAAATACTACTTAAAGTATGTATAAGAAGTTGCGTAGACCAACTAATAATCATAATCAAGCAGCGCTAGACTTTCTGCTTAGCTGGGGTGCGGTGCTTGTGATAATAGTCATTGCAGTAGTCGTGCTATTTGAATTAGGCGTATTCTCCGCGCCAAAATCGCAGACCCTTATAAGCGGTTTCCAAGGAGTTCAGGTGACCTCCGTAGCCGCAAACGGAACGATGCTTGTAGTGAATCTGAATAACGGTTTTGGCCAA
>DAHXLI010000019.1 GCA_027366075.1 Candidatus Parvarchaeota archaeon
TTATGCGGTTAAGTGATAACGATAAAAATTTAGCCAAAAAAAGGTCTCATAAAATACGCAAAGGCCTTTTATTACACAATCGCTCCGCTTAAGAAGCTCCAAGGTTTCTGGGGGTAGATTAGTGCCATATTTTTCTACACAATGTAATCCTCCTTCTCCAAAAGTGAGATTAATGTTTAATTTGAACTTTTTCTTTACGGCTTCGATGACAGGGACTGTTGCAGCAATGATGTCTGGGCCAGTCCCATCACCTGCTATGACTGCGATATCCCAAGCTCTGTTAACCATAACAAAGTTTGGATTTACTAAAATAAAAACTTAAGTTTGTTGCAATAATTTTTTAATTACGTAGTTAAGTATCCTGCCAGAGAAACGATACTAGAATGCGATTGTAGTAACATCCTGGATTGGCGTGAAATTAAACCCACCTAAGCTATATAATCCACTTATTTTTAGAAAATATATCTGAGAGTATATGCCCAAATCTCTCTTTATTTGTGATAGACTTGAAGCAAATCCATTAGAAGAATAAAAGTCCTTTGCGTATTTTATGAGACCTTTTTTTAGCTAAATTTTTATCGTTATCACTTAACCGCATAATATTATTTATCATTCCCGGTTATTATATTTTTAATAACGTAGTTAAGAATGCCGCCGGCTCTATAATATTCTAGTTCAATCTTTGTATCTATTCTGTTTATTAATGTCGCCTCTGCTGTATCACCAGTATCTTTTTTCGTAAAATGTATTTTAATCTCACTTCGCGGTGTCATATCCCGCTGCAAAATTATACTTACCGGCTTACTGAAATCTAATTTTAATTCGTCTACGCCTTCGCCTTGTTTGAATTGAAGAGGTAGTATCCCCATTCCAATTAGATTGCTGCGGTGTATTCTTTCAAAACTTTTAGCTATTACGGCATCAACTCCAAGCAACGCCGGACCTTTTGCTGCGGTATCTCTTGAACTGCCGCTACCATACTCTTTACCTGCCAGTACTACTAAAGGCGTTTTCTCTGTTTTGTATTGCATTGCTGCATCGAATATGCTCATCTTTTTTTTGTCAGGATAGTGCAAAGTAAAACCGCCTTCTACTCCAGGCACCATAAGATTCTTTATAAGGTTATTGGCAAATGTGCCACGCATCATTACTTCATAGTTTCCTCTCCTTGAACCATACGTGTTGAAATCTTCCGTCTTTACACCTAAAGAAGAAAGATATTTACCTGCAGGAGTATTCGGGCTAAAGCCGCCGGCAGGAGAGATATGATCAGTGGATATTCCATCACCGAATACCGCTAAAACTCTAGCATTTTCTATTTGTGATATTTGTTTATATTTCTTCAGGTTAAAATCTTCGAAGAACGGCGGAAGCTTTATGTAGGTACTATTCTTGTCCCACATGTATATCTGTCCTTTAGGGATAAAAAGACTGTTCCAATAAGGATTTACTTCAAATATGTGACTCCCATATTCATTTTCAAACAATTCTTCTCCTACAACTTTCTTTACTACCTGGTTTACTTCATCTTTTGTAGGCCAGATATCCTTTAGATAAACGTCTTCGCCTTTATCGTTTTTTGCTAATGGTTCAGTTGTAAGGTCTTTTAGAACCGTGCCGGCTATCCCAAATGCCACAAGCAACGGCGGCGACATCAAGTAATTAGCTCTTATATCTGGGTTTATCCTAGCTTCATAGTTACGGTTTCCAGACAAGACACTCGCTACAGCTAGCTTATTTTGATTTATAATGCTGCTCTGTGGTTCTATTAGTTGTCCTGAATTTCCGATGCAAGTTATGCAACCGTAAGCGGCGAGCGAATATCCTAACTTTGCCAGCGGCTCCATAAGACCAGCCTTTTCCAGATATCTTGTAACTACTCTTGAACCAGGTCCAAGGCTGGTTTTCACTTTTCTCGTGTCTATCTTCAGACCTTTCTCTAAAGCCTTTTTAGCGAGCAACCCTGCAGCAATCATTACTGCAGGATTGCTGGTATTAGTACAGCTAGTTATAGAGGATATAACGACGTCTCCATCGGATAGTGTAGTTTCATAGCCATCTGGATAAGTCAACTTTACGCTTTTTACTTTTTCGTGATTAGTCATTTCTTTTGATGCGCCGTTCTCTGCGACTGCGCTTTCTGAAGCAAGTCTAGCTAAATCTGCTGCCACAACTCCATCAGTAGATTTTCGTGCAGATAGAAATGTATCCTTAAAATTATTGGGCACCGCCTCTAATGGCAACTGCTGTTTCGGCTGACTCGGCCCAGAAACACTAGGTACTATCTTCCCCAAGTCCACATTCATTATATCGCTGTATTCTACCTTATTGTAATCTATACTAAACATCTCTTGGGCCTCATAATATTTTTTAATTAGTTCCAGTTGATTTTCTTTCCTGCCGGTAAGCCTAATATAAGCCAGGGTCTCTTCATCTGGCGGGAATATCGCTATTGTCGCACCGTATTCCGGGCACATGTTAGAAAGCGTCGCTCTGTCTGGTAGCGAAAGACCCTTTAAGCCCTCACCAAAAAATTCAACAAACATCCCGACTACCCCTTTTTCTCTTAGTGATTTTGTCAGCGTAAGCGCAAAGTCGGTTGCTGTTACCCCTTCAGTCAGTTTTCCTGTAAGATTTACGCCCAGGACCTTAGGGGTGACAAATGAAACCGGTTGATTAAGCAATGCCGCTTCAGCTTCTATGCCACCGACGCCAAAGCCGACGATGCCTAATGCGTCTATCATGGTAGTATGGGAATCTGTGCCTACAAGCGTATCGGGAAACGCGAGGCTCTCGTTTCCGTTTTTCTTAAGCGTAACGCATGTGCCTAAATATTCGAGATTGACTTGATGGCAAATCCCAGCCGAAGGTGGAAACACTCTAAAACCATTGAAGGCATCGTTAGCCCATTTTAGTAACTGATATCTTTCTCTATTGCGTTCCACTTCCTTTTCCTGGTTCTTTGCGAAAGCGTCCGGCCTGTTAAAAAAATCGACTTGAACGGAATGGTCGATTATAAGATCGGTAGATATTATAGGCTGGACGAGTTCCGGCGATTTACCTAGCTTAACTACATAATCGCGCATCGCCGCTAAATCCACCACCGCCGGGACTCCTGTAAAGTCCTGCATCAATATTCTAGAGACCTTAAATGGTATATCCCTATCAACTGGATTTTTTGGATTCCAATTCGCCAAGGACATGACATCTTCTTCAGTCACAGCTTTGCCATCTAAATTTCTAAGCAAAGATTCTAGCACGACTCTTATGGAAAAAGGCAAGCGAGATAAGTCCCGCTGAAGTTTCTTACCTAAGATCGGTAACGAGTAATAAGTCACTTCTTGCGAATCAGACAACTTAAAGGCGGCAGTAACCCCTGAAAGTTTACTACCTGCGTCAACAGATTTCGGCTTCATAGTTCTAGAGACCACTATAATAATTGATTTTTCTAAATTTAAATGGTTCGCTAGCTAAGATAATATTTATATTTAAAATTTAGGAATATTTTTTAACAAACGCCTTCTCTACTATCCCTGCAAGTTTTGGATTGTTCTTGCGGACGAACCCCATGTATTTTACGCAAAGCTCTCTGCTCGCCGGGCTCAATTCGCCGGTATCACGGTTAACGCCTTCCGGGACCCACAATAGATAGGCCTTTTCGAGGTGCGCCTTCGGACCTTTTCTTATTTCTTTTTCGATTAGCTTCTCTACGTTATGCCACACCCACGCATTTCCGTTTACTTTTTCATTGTACTGCAATACGGCGGCTAAAGGAAAACCGCTAGCCCTTCCGAATTCATAATCGTTCTTTGCGTACATGTGGTTTCTATTATAATATTTGTCCTTGCTCACGCTAAATTCGACACCCACGCTGGTCTTTTTCTTTGCCAGGCAGAATTTGCTTGAAATGTATACCCCGGAAAATTCGGCATGAAGACCCAGCTGATCCTCAAGGATCTTTTTTATGCAAGTTCTTTCTCTTCTCGCCATAGCTTGTCCATCGTTGATGAGAACTTTTGAAGCGCTAACGCGCCTCAAGTTAAAACTTATAAAGCCAGCCGGCACGAATTCGTTTGCGATCAGATACAAAGTTAAATGATCGTATGGATGAAGACCATACTTTTCAGCAGAATCATTTACTATCTCCTCCAAGCTAAGCGACTTGGCTGCCTGGTACCCCATATTTTGCATAGAGAAACGGGATAATATATAAAACTATGAAATTTCTCTTACTTCTTCTTTTTAGGTGTATCCGGTGAAGTAAGCTTAAAAGGATCGAATATCTCGTCAAGCTGCTTGCTCGGGAGGACTTTCATCTCTTTTGCTACGTCTTTTATAGATTTACCTTCTTCGATAGCCCGCTTCACGACTTCCGCGGCCTTTTCGTATCCGATGTATGGATTTAATGCCAGTCCGACGCCCGGGGTCTTGCTCACTAGCTTTTCCATCCTTTCCTTATGCGCTACAATGCCTAAAACGGCCTTGTCAACAAAAAGTCTGCAAATGTTATTAAGTATCGTTAAACTATGTGTAAGACAATAAATTATCAACGGCATCGTCACGTTAAGCTCTAGTTGTCCTGCCTGTGCTGCTAAAAGTATTGCGTTGTCATTTCCTATTACCTGATATGACACCATCATCACGGCTTCTGCCATCCCAGGATTGACTTTTCCAGGCATTATAGATGAACCCGGCTGTATCGCAGGGAGGGATATCTCATCAAAACCGGTTATCGGTCCAGAATTCAGAAGTCTTAAGTCATTTGTGATTTTCACCAAATCCGCTGCCAAAGTTCTGATAACTGCAGAAGCTTCTAAGAAATCGGACATTGACTGGGTAGCCTCTGGCAGGAATTCTGCGGACCTGAAAGTATAACCAGACAGTTTACTTAGTATTTCAATAATATACATTCTATATTCAGGATTTGCATTCAAGCCTGTACCTATGGCTGTAGCTCCGATGTTTATCTCCTTTAGTTTCTCCACAACGGAATCTATTCGCGCTTTGCTCTTTCCTATAATCCTAGCCCAGGCTTCGAACTCTTGGCCAAGCCTAATCGGTGCTGCGTCCATTAGATGAGTCCTTCCACTTTTTACTATGCTGTCGAATTCTTTAGATTTCGTCATGAATGCTTTTTCCATGTAATCGACGGTGTGTTTTAACCTAAGAAGCAAAACTATACTGGTAAGTCGCATAGTCGTAGGTATGACATCGTTCGTAGACTGACTTTTATTCACATCGTCATTAGGATGGATTAGAGAATAGTCGCCTTTATTTCCACCTAAAAGCTCTATCGCCCTATTCGCGATAACCTCGTTAGCATTCATGTTATTAGATGTGCCTGCGCCTGCTTGGTAAACCCCTACAATGAACTGATCTCTTAATTTACCGCTTATGATTTCGTCGGCAGCCCGCATTATCACTTTGGCTTTCTTAGCATCTAGAAGTCCCGCTTTCATATTGGCTTCGGCTGCTGCTCTTTTTACCATAACCAGAGAAGTTATGAATTCTGGACAGGGTTTTATATCAGATACAGGAAAGTTATTGACTGCTCTTTGTGTTTGTACGCCCCAATAAGCATCTTGCGGTACGTTGACCTTTCCAAGATAGTCGTGTTCTGTCCTTAACTTCATATCTTATTAAGGTTAGTTATTTATTAAAGTATTTTTAGCTGGTAAATCTCTGGTTAGATCACCGCGCCAAAGGTTACTGATGGCATAACGCCACTAGGAGGATAAGCACGAACGCGGAACCAGTAATACTCCATGCTAGCGTTAGGAGAACACTGTCCGGTTTGTATAGCTGCATAAAGTTGGGAACTCCATGTTTCGACGCTATTACTAGACGAAACGAAGTCGTAATTCCATCCGATGCCTTCATCTGCCTGTGCAATCCAGTATATGCTGGCCACGCCGCCCCCCGAACTGATATCAAAAGGGTTTCCAATATTGTTATAGCCTCCGGCTATTGAGCCCGCCCCCCATCCCCAGGTATCCGCTACCCCAGCATAACCTCCCGCACTGTCGCTGTTACTCGTGTATATACCCACATCTTCCGGTCCATTAGCTCTTGCGCCAGAGCTGTATATTTCAACTATAGACTGGATAGAATTTATCGGCATATTATATATCACTCCCGCCCATGTGTTCGTGCATCCATTATTAGCTACTTGTAGATTAAGACCATTGTTAACGGACATGGTGACGGAGCTACCGACATATTGAGTAAAGGAGCTAGACAGACTCGTCCCTGCAAAATTTGCGTAGTAATTGAAAACGTTCGCTCCATCATCGTACTCCGCGTATGTCAGAGAAAGCTGCGGGGCTTCGCCTATATTTTGACTGTTCAAAACGGAATCGCCTTTTGGGAGAAACCGCAAATAAATATTTGTGGTAGACGAAAAACCGCCCGTAAATTTGAGCCAAAAGGTAGCGTTAGTCGCCGAACTGCCATCGTTCTCAAGCCAAGACGGGATCACCGTGCCATTAGTATAAGTAAAGTATACGTTTGTCGGCTGGCTTGATGTGTATTGTGAATATTTGGTCGTATTCAAAGTAATCATCTGCTGGAACGGTGCTGGTGTAGCCCCGCTGGGAGTTATCGTCAATTGAATGTAAGGGGTTTCGGCTGCGGCACTACCAGATACGGTACCCGCAGAAAAATATGGCCCTGGAAACGCCTGTCCTGGTTCGGTGTATGTCACAGTTACATGGGCCGAATATTGCACACCGCTAGCCGTAGGACATTCATTTGGCACAAAAAAGGTATTTACCGCGCTCGGTCCAAGTAAAGTACTGGTGTTTACCACCGTTGTAACGCCATTTTCTGTATAATTTATCTTACTTATCTGTATAGCTTGGCCAGTTGAATCGCCCAGGGATATTATTAGCCCCTCATTAGCAAAGCATGCCGCTTGGACGCTGCCTAATCCTGCGAAGCCAGTGACTGTTGTGCCTGCCGACGAAGACGGGGAGAATATGCCTAAGGAATATAAAACGCCCGCAAC
>DAHXLI010000027.1 GCA_027366075.1 Candidatus Parvarchaeota archaeon
CGTCAGTTATAAATGCGTTCATCACGGGGCCAGGTAAGTATTCCTATACAATCGGTTCTCCAGCTGCGTCTGGCTGTACTTATTCGCCGTCGCCATCTTCAGGATCTACCCCAGCAGGCACCGGCGTATCTATAACTTATATCAGCGGTTCTTGTACGACGACCTTCACCGAATCCGGCCTTCCGTCAGGCATATGGTGGGTCGACTACGCAAGCCAAAATAACTCAGCAAGCTATACATCTGCAATAAAGTTCTCCACAGTGCCCGGCAGCAACTCCTTCACAGTTTCATCTCCCACTATATCAGGCAACAAGTACAGCCCAATCCCGTCGTCTGGTTCTCTAGTAGGGGGCTCTGTTCAATCGATAACTTATCAGTTAAGCAACCTCCCGCTCTGTAACCAGAACAATCCGAATGTAGCCGTTCCTAGCTCCGCCCATGGCGTCTACCCCTTTGACGAGTTCGGCTATCTTAACAGCAATAACGAGAACTTCCTTGAGAGCTATGTAATGAATAGGTCCGATGATTGCGGCATCGTATTGGGCGTAAGGTGGAACCAGATAGAGCCGGCGAATAACACCTACAACTGGAGTTATATAAATAAGACTATAGCCCCGTGGGTAGCCGCGGGCAAGACCATAAATCTATTAGTGTTCGCGGTCGCGGAGAGTCCCGCACATGAATACAGTGGACAGAATATAACCCCTAACTGGGTTCTTCAGGACGGGATAACCGTAATGAGTCCCTCCCTCTGCGTGGCGGGCGTATGGGAACCAGTATACTGGCAGCCAGGCTACCAGAACAACTTCCGCAGGTTCATAACCGCCCTGGAAAACCATTATGCGGGTGATCCAAACATAGGCTACATAAGGTTCGGTTTCGCCCAGGGCGGAGAGAACGTAGTCCCATATCGGGGAACTGCCGTAGGATCCGCATGCTACAATGCATGGGTCGCTGCAGGATACTCCTCAACTCAGTGGCTTAGTTTCATTCTCAATGAGACACAGTACTTCGGCTCATTGCACCTCCCATTTATGGATTACATAGACCTTACCCAGATATCTGGCGTATCCAACGCATCCGCGCAGGAGGCCGCAAAGGCAAATGCTTCGGGATTAGGACTGGCTTACGAAGGTCTCGGCGGCAATTCATGTTCTCAGCTATCGTGGTGCAGCCTGTTCCAGAAGTATAACAAGGTACCAGATCAGGTACAGCTCAGCAGCGCCTCTTTTTACACTAAGTGCTCCACCAGCACAACGCTCACGATGAACCTGTGGCAGGTATTCCATAACGTAACGAATTCCATCGGTAGCACGATGCCGCAGGTGTACGAATTGAACCTAGTCGAGTACCAGGTGGCGTATCAACCAAGTTACTGCGGTTACGACACTACGAACCACGTCAATCAGTCCGCCGCCATATGCGCCCAGGAGCGGGTTCTCGGTTCTTCTTCTATAGTCTGCAGCTAGATACTGCGGTCCCTGAGAATGTGATGATGGTGCCGCCACCTGCGCTGGCTGTTGTGGTGTGTGTTTTTGTATGCGCATCAAATTCTTCTTTTATCTTGAATTTCGTCTTGCATACATATATATGATTGTTCTGATCGACCATTCGTATCGTGTCCTTTAACTGTGAAAGCCTCTGGCCGAATATCTTTATAGATTCCCTGAGCTCACCACATTCTTTACTACGTCGCTGCTAGCCTCTATGAGATAATTATGACATCTCGACTTTTATGTCTTTCTGTATGTCGGGCCTAATTTTAGGCGGGAACTCAAAATATTTTGATTTGATCTTTGATGGCAGATACTACATATAATCGAATTCGGCGAGGTATACCCAGTTGCCTGTGTAATGATTCTCTTGGGCCTGTTAAAAATGTGGCAGACAAAATCGGCGTAAAAAGATATCTGGCGATACGACATAAAATCTTGGTCACTTCGCAAATGATTTTTATTTATCTAGATTATAATGGTGATTCTGGTTGTGATAATATTTTTGGCATGCGGATTTTTATTTGTAGCGCATTCTAATAATAGCGTGATGACTACGTTGATAGTTCTAGCTTTCGCGACCAAACGAAACTTTTCTATATAAATTAAGTCATTCCACAAAAATTATTCAAATAAGGGCAACGTAGGGAAAAGAATGCGAACAGATCAAGGTAGAAACTCTTTTCCTAACTCTTCAAGTAGATCCATGTGCTTTTCGAAGTATTCCCTTGCTCTGGCAAAACGTCCAACAAGATATCCAGCAACTGCGTTTTTGAGATCTGTTGGATGGAGAGACTTTTCGATGAATAATTTTTCCAGATGCGTATATGAATCTATTTCCACATCCCCGCCGAATTTTTCATCTCGTTCTATTACCAGCCGATTTTCTGATGGAAATATTAAAAATCTTGCTATCTGGATAATTGGGTTGTCTTCTATGACTCCAGCTGGGCAGTAAGCCTTTTCAATTTTTCTATTTATTGATTCTTCAGAATCATAGACTTTTATGTGGCTTTCTGGTACCGATGAGCTCATTTTTGTACCTGGACCTTGAAGTGAAGCAACTAAAGGCGTCATTATTTCTACTCTTTTTCTATAATCCAATTTAGATAGGTATTCTCTAGCATAAGCCAATATGTGTCTCTGGTCCGTTCCTCCAAATTGTATGTCAACATCGAGATATTGTTCATCTAAAGCCTGCATTAAGGGGTAAATAAGTTCACTGACCTTAGGGTTCTTCATCCTAGTGACTTCGGATGCCGCGCGCATCGTTCTTTCGACAGTCGAAACCGTTGATAATTTAAGGACATCAAGAACATAATCATGTTTTAATTGAAAGTCGGAGCCTTTTACAAAAGTTATCTTTTTTGGCCAGTCGAAAGAAAGCCCTATGCATTTTTGTGTATATTCTGCCCGTTTTTCTAAATCTGTCCATTTTGCTTTTAAATCATCAAGCGCGGCATGTATATCAGCAAGCAGGATTTTAACATCTACGTTAGCTTTTTGAAAATCGAATATCTTCCCTAGCGGGATAAGGTGCCCTAAGTGCAATGGCCCAGTAGTTGCCCGTCCTATATAAGCAGAGCGAGATTTTTTTTCTTCAAGCAATTTTTTTAGGTCTTCTTCAGTTATTATTTCAAGCGTGTTTCTCTTTATTAGTTCAAAATCTGATAGGTCGTCCATTTTATTATCTGAATCCCCGCTCTTATATTCGTTGCGGAAACTAATTATTTATCATTTACGTCTGATTTTAATGGTAAAAGCGATAGCTTTTGATCTTGATGGTACGCTTATAAACGATACGGATATCCTGATTGAAGCCGAAGTAAAAGCGTTCATGAGCAAAGGCGCAATCGTAACGTACTCAGAACTTAGAAGCTATGGTGGCACTTCGATAAAAGATCTTGCAATTTTTTTTTAAAAAAGGTGGACGACGAAACAATCAAGGATTTAAGGGCTTTAAGAAAGAAAGAGGTATTGAAAAACCTTGATAAGATAGAATTCTTCCAAGATACGCTGCCCACTTTAAAGAAACTTAAGGAAAAAGGCATCAAGCTATATGCAAATTTGAGTATACAATAAAGGATCTTGGAGAGCTTATTGAAATCGCGACTGCGATTAAATCATAGCCTTTTCAAGAATCTTAAAGCCAGTGTCTATCTCTTCCTTCTTTATGATAAGCGGGGGTCTAAACCTTATGCCTTTTTCACCGCATTTTAGTACTAACAATCCGTTTTTGAATATCTCCTTCTCGTAAAGGTCTCTGGTTTTTGTATCCCTAATATCTATCGCACACATAAGTCCCCGTCCCCTCGGATTAGAAAAGAAGCTCGGATGTTCCTCTGCCAAGTCGTTTAGCCTTTTTAGCAGGTATTCTCCAGACTTGTTTACATTGTCCATTATCTTGTCTTCATTTATTATCTCTATGTATCTTTTCCCGCGCACCATATCTGCGATGTTTCCGCCCCATGTAGAATTGATTCTGCTGCTTACATTGAAAACGTTTTCTTTAATTTCATCGATTTTTGGACCTGCGGCCATGCCGCAAACCTGCAATTTTTTGCCAAAAGCGATAAAATCTGGTTCTATCCCGAAATGCTGGAACGCCCACCATTTGCCGGTGATTCCCATCCCGCTCTGTATTTCATCGACTATCAACATGATATCATTCTTTCGCGTTATCTCTCTCAAAGATTTGAAATATTCTTCTCTGAAGTGGTTGTCGCCCCCCTCGCCCTGAATAGGCTCGATTATAAGACAAGCTATGTCGTCAGGATACCTGTTTATCGCATCCTGTATCTCGTCTAAGCTTTTTCTTTCCAGTGCCTTTACCGATTCTGTTCGTTGCTTGTTTAAAGGGAAAGTCATCTTAGGGTTAGTTACTCTAGGCCACTCAAATTTTGGATAATACTTTGTTTTGTTCTCATCAAATGTATTGGTAAGTGAAAGCGTGTAGCCGCTTCTTCCATGAAATGCTTCCTTAAGATGTATGATCTTGGTCCCAGTCTCCTTTTTCTGTCCTTTAGCGAAGTTTTTCCTTATTTTCCAGTCAAACGAAGCTTTCAGAGCGTTTTCGACAGCAAGCGCGCCGCCTTCTATAAAGAAAAAATGCGTCATGTAAGAGGGGACTATCTTAGCGAATTCTTCCATAAAGCGCGCCATCTCAACAGTATATATATCGCTGTTTGTCACCTTATTTATCGAGGCCCACTTTAATTCTTCTAGGAACCTCTTTTCGAACATCCCGGGATGGTTCAGTCCTAAAGGGGCGGTAGCGAAAAACCCAAAAAAATCCAAAAATTTACGATTGTGTTGCGAATCGCATAGCCAAAGACCCTGACTTTTTTTAAGATCAAGGACTAAGTCATATCCGTCTTTATTTACATATTTGCACAGAAAATCCTTTGCATTTTTGTGGTTTATCATAGACAGACTAACCATTACAAATATTTAGCCTTTTAAACGCTTATAATAATCCAAAATCAAATAACAATATGCAGGATTCGCCGGCCTCTATAAGCGAGAAGGTAAAAAAAGAATTTGACGATCGCATAGTTATAACTAAACAAATAATCTTTGAAAATCATAGGGATTCGAGAATAAAAGAAGTAGCCGCGCACCTACACTCTCATATAGCAGATAATGGCTATATGAAGGCTTCTCTTGAATATTCCTGGTATTTCGCAGACCAGTTTAGAGATTCATCGATGGTTTTAATATGCATGCTAAAGTCTATAAACTGCCTAAAGAAATATTTTTTAAAAGAATATGAAATCCAGATGGAAACAATGAAAAAAGACTCTGTAAAAATACTTAATATGCTTTGGAGGGCGATAGAATTTTTCTCTTCGAATATAGACAAGGGGGTAGAATCAAACCCAATGGACACAGGTTTTGGAGGGGCAAAAAGACATGTTCTAGATGGGCCCGGTGAGGGTAAAGATGGAAAAGTAATTTACGTTAGCTTGAAAAATGGAGGAAAACCAATAAGTTATCTTGCATGGTCCGAAGCCGCCTACCTGGCCGCAATTTCTAATTATATGGAACGTCTTTATTGTGCCAAAACTATAGAAAAAGCCGCGTATAAAAATTTATAAGTTTTATCTTCTACGATGGAAAAAATAATAATACACGAAACAAAACACAAGTTGCTCAGAAGAACTATCCAAAGGACTCTTTTGATTTCTAAACCAAAAACCCGTGCCAGCATCTCAGCACTAGGCCTTAGTATAGATAGGTTTTTCGATATATTCAAAAAGAAAAGTGAAAGCGTCTCTCAAAAACCTCTAGCATTTGATAAGAATAAGAAACTTTCAACTGTAAAAATAAATGACATCGGATTCCCATATATAAAAGAACGCGCGGTAAAATCTAGAAATTTAGAAGCCTCCGGTTTGCATCATAAGAGAAACCGCGGTTACAAATTATGGCATACCCCCGAAGGACAATTCGAACTAATGCGACAGATTAGGACGGTAGATAATCGATTTATGGCGAAACCGTTTGCATTAGTCATAGGAGAAGGAAATAAGATAGTCGGCTATCTATTAGAAAAAGTGCATGGAGATAGTCTCGGCGCCATGCTCAGAAATAGGAAGCTTACGACAGCAGAAACCGTCATAGTCGAACGTAAACTCTGTGCGATGATTAAAAAAATGCATCGAAAAGGGATTGGTCACGGCGACTTGAATAAAGGCAACATAATAATAGATAAGGGCCTAAAAATAAAGCTCATAGATCCGCTCGATGGCAGACGTCATGAACTAAATATAAAGGATGACCTCGCGTGGCTCGAATACTTAAAAAAAGAACTAGATAATTATCGCCATGACAAGCGCAAGCAAAATGTTTAAATGCATCGATTAGAAGGTTTTTTTTTATCTAAAAGAACGTCTTCTCGAATTAAAACCTCTATTTCCAGGTCTTCTGGCGAATCTATTTTCGCCCTGGCCAGGTCTTCTAGAATTATAGTCATTTGTTGGTCCATGAGTGGGTCCGCTATGAAATCTTCCGCCGCCATAACTTGAACGCGAGTTGCGTCTAGGTCCACCAAAACTTCTGTGCGATGAAAGCTGTTCCACAAAGTTTTCTGCGTCTTTATAAGGTTCTAGATTAAGCTCAAGTTTGTTCATTTTTATGTTAGCAGAGTGTTCAATCTCGCCGACCATATATCTATCCCTCGGGGAAAAAATACTGAATGCTCGCCCCTCCGTGCCCATTCTCGCCGATCTGCCGACCCTATGTACGTATACAGCAGGGTCTTCGGAAGTGTCAAAGTTTATTATGTCTGACACGTCGGTTATATCTAATCCTCGTGCAGCAACGTTTGTAGCTATTAGAAATTGCGTGCCTTTCCTGAAATCGGATAAAGAGTATTCTCTCCTCGCCTGGCTTAATCCACCATGCATTAACGTCGCATCAAAATTATTTTTCTTAAGAAGCTCGTAAAGGGTGTCTGCGGCTCTTTGAGTCTCTGTAAATATTATCGCCTTTGTCGGCTTGTATTCGCTTATGTAAGCGAGTAATATAGAGAACTTTTCTCTTCCACCAGAGATTACATAATAGTGCGTTATCGTGCTTACCGTCACTTCTTCCTCTTTTCCTACACTGAGATAGACCGGATCACGCATGTAACCTTGAGCTATGTGGACGATCGGTTTAGGCATCGTAGCTGAGAAGAGCAGCATTTGTTTATTTTTCGGTAGCCGAGACATTATGTACGTTATATCGTCTATAAAACCCATATCAAACATAGTGTCCGCTTCGTCAAGTACCAGAATTCTGAATCTGTCGGTTTTTAATTCACCTTGTTTCATCAAATCTATTAGCCTCCCAGGCGTGCCTACGACTATGTTAACTCCGCTTCTAAGACTTCGTATCTGCACATTCATTGAAGCGCCCCCATAAACCGTGGCTATCCCAAGTCCAGCTTCGCCGGCTATACCTTCGGCCATATTTGCAACTTGAAGAGCCAGCTCTCGCGTTGGCGTTATTATAAGTACCGCGTTGTTCTCATTTCTCTGGACTAGTTGAGTTATCGGTATGAGAAAAGCGCCGGTCTTACCAGTGCCAGTTTTTGCCCTTACAACTACGTCTTTACCAGAAAGGACGACAGGTATCGCTTCTTTTTGTACATCCGTTGGTTCTGAAAAGTTGACTTTTTTTAATGCAGAAAGAAGTTCTGGTTTCAAATTCATTGATTCAAATTCGCTCATAATATATTTAACATTAAAGGATACAGAGTATTTATGCATGTTTTTTCTATACAGATTAGTTTTTATTTCCTTAAAACAACAAAATAAATGAGTATGTCGTCTATACAAGCAATAGGTCTAACGAAGAAATATGGTTCTTTTACTGCCTTATCGAATCTTAATATAAAGATAGAAGGCGCGAAATGCGTAGGATTCTTGGGGCCCAACGGCGCTGGAAAAACTACGACTTTAAAGCTATTTACAGACATGATTATGCCCACAAACGGGCAGGCGTTGATAAACGGAATAAATGTCCATAAAGAAAAGAAAAGAGCGCTAGCCTCGGTCGGTGCACTGATTGAAACACCACAAATCTACCCCTCATTAACGACAAGGGAAGCCCTATCAATGGTCGCAGAAATAAAAGGAGTACCTCATAACGCTCTAGAAAAAAGTGTAAGGGAAGTCGTTGATAAAGTAAAGATGCAGGTCTGGCTAGACAAAAAAGTAGGTAAGATGTCAAAAGGAATGCAACAGAGAATAAATATCGCCGCTGCTCTTTTAGGCGACCCTGACGTAGTACTTCTCGATGAGCCCACTTCTGGGCTTGACCCTAGAGGCATGAGCGAAGTAAGGGACATAATAAAGAAGCTAAAGAAGGAAAACCGACTGATATTCATGAGTTCACACATCCTTAGCGAAGTTTCCGAGATGTGCGATGAAGTCGCTATGATAGATCATGGGAAATTATTGGCGTACGGGCCAATCGAAGATATAGTGTCCAGATTTGCAGATAAGCACGCAGGTATAGTTGAAATATCGGTAATTAAATCCCTTCAGGATAGCACTCTAAAAAGAATAAGAAAAATAGAAGGCATACGAGGTTTAGAAAAGCTGGATGCAAGAAGATTCAATTTAAGGTTATCTGGAGGAATAGAAACACAGCAGATGGTGTTGGCAAGGTTGGTAAAGCTCAATGTGGGGCTAATAGGTTTCAAACCTTCTTCATCGGCATTAGAAGAAACTTATCTTAACGTTTTTAAGGAAACGGTATAAAATGGAAAAATTAAATCTTGGAAGGAGAAATGTTGTACCTGTTGGCGTCAGGCAGATGCTAATAATGACTAGATACACCTTTTTGGATTATTTCAGGTCAAGAAGATTCTTTGTACTCTTTATAATTGCGTTGGCGATAGGGCTACTACTTACGGGCGTTGTAGGGTATTTCAAGCCAGCAGGCTTTCTTGCCTCAGTTTTATCCTTCTATTCTAGCTGGTGGGGAATGTCAGTAACCTTTATAGTTATACTTTCAGCAGTATTCTTCGGCGGTGATGCCATTTCTGGCGAATTTCAGAATAAAACCGGATATTTTTTAGTAGGTAATCCAATAAGACGCACATCCATATATATCGGAAAGTATTTGGCGGCATTTTTAGCTTCTATTATAATTCTTGCGATATTTACTGCGATAACCTTAGGAAACGGACTTTATTATTTCGGTTCTGGAGGCGTACCCTACCAGTTTGTCGAATCCTTCCTTCTCGCAATCTTGTACATAGCATCAGCGTTGGGGTTAACCTTCTTTTTTAGTTCTCTTTTCAAGAGCAGTACAATGTCGATATTAACTACAATAATCTTGTTACTTTTTGTATTTTCTCTAGTGCAGACTTTAGTAGCGACTCTTGCAAATATCCAGCCAACATTTATCCTTACCTATGGCGCACAGGTTATCTCAAATGTGCTTTCATCTACGTATCCAGCAGCCGTCACAACTTCATCGGCCGGGCCTGGCTCTCATTTTACACTTACTACATATAATGTCGGGTTCTATGAAGGCATCGCAATAATGCTCGCATACTTTGCTGCCACTTCAATCGCAGGGCTTTTAATTTTCGAGAGAAAAGAGTTCACTTAAAATATATCAGTAAATATACCTTACTATAATTTATGCATGATACTTCAGAAGGAAAAGAAAATAAAAATGAGAATATTATCCTAGCAATAATCGTGCTAGGGACCATGATGGCTGCAATAGACAGCACGATAGTACTTCTAGCTTTCCCTACGATAGTGAGCGGGCTGCATTCAAATTTTTTAAATATAATTTGGGTAATCCTTGTTTACCTTTTGGTAGTTACGATTTTTACTACGCAGCTTGGTAGAATTGGTGACATATTCGGCCGCGCACACATATTCAATTTAGGCTTTCTTATCTTCGCAATAAGTTCCTTTATGTGCGCACTAGCTAACACAGACGTATTTTTGATAGTTTCTAGGGGCATACAAGCAATCGGCGGCGCCATGATGGCTGCGAATGGCGGTGCTATAATCGCAGATACCTTTGAACCACAAAGAAGAGGTCGTGCCTTTGGATTTGTTTCTCTAGGTTGGACTGTGGGGGCCACACTTGGGATAGTTCTGGGGGGTGTTATAACGACTTTTCTTGGCTGGAGATATATATTTTTTATAAACGTCCCCATAGGCATATTTGCGTTCATATTAGGATGGAAATATCTTATTGATAATAAGAAGTTCCAAAGCAAATTAGACTTACGCGGCATGTTGCTTTTTGGTGCGGCGATGTCATTGATCTCCTATGGCGCAATAAACTCTATAGCGAGCATTCTCTCTGCAACAGATATATTAATGATATTGTTTGGATTTATCGCATTAGCGGCATTCATATTTTTAGAACTACGTACGGAAAGTCCAATGTTAGATTTACGCCAATTTAAAAACAGAGTACTTAGGTCCAGTCTTCTAGCCGCCTTCTTCCAAAGTCTAGGTTATCTGGCGATAGTCTTCCTTATAATAATGTATATGCAAGGGATACGCGGCTTATCACCATTGGATGCGTCTATTATACTTATACCCGGTTATGTAGTAGGAAGTTCTCTTGCCCCGATAATGGGAAAACTTTCTGATAAAGTTGGATCTAGAGAAATAGCTACTATAGGCATAATCTTTATGTGTATTGCCATACTAATTTATCTTATTCTGAATTCTACGGTTCCTTCCTTTATTTGGATAATAATCGCAGCTTCCATAGCGTCTGGCGTCGGCTCTGCGATGTTTTTCCCTGCTAATAACCGTGCGGTTATGGCAAACGCGCAAATCGGGTCATATGGATCTACAAATGGGCTTTTGAGGACAATGAGTTCCTTAGGTATAATGTTTAGTTTTGTACTTGTAATTTCTATAGCAGCTTATGCAATACCACGATCGACAGCATTTGAGATATTTATAGGAAGCAGTTCCCTAATAGGAAATGTTTCCAATGCGTTTATGTCGGGTATATATGCTGCGCTTTATGTTTCACTAGCCATACTTGTTGTAGCGGGGGTGTTGTCTGCCATACGCGGAAAAGAAGATATCCAGCAAAGTTTGTTCCAAGGGAATAAAGATTCCAAAAAATAATATAAAATTATCGCTTTTGATTGAATTTATCGGAATTTCTAATGTAAACGTTCCTTAGTTTCAAGATATGTTTGCAAGGGTTACCGAAATATTTATATGCTTCACAATCACAGTTACCGTAAATAAGATTTTTAGACGCAGACTCATACTCTGCGTGAACTGTGTGAAAAAATCCGGCTTCGGATTCGCTTTCTACGTATCCCGTAATGTCAAGTTTTCGACCCGTAGATATGAAACCGTAAATCTTGACGTCTTTTGCCTTTGATTCTATTATCGGATCGCCTACTAATTCTTCAAGTCTTAAAAAACGTGAACTTTCCATTCACCCATAACACCTTTCTAGTTTTTATATCTTTAAAACGCGGTAATTTTATGGAGAGTAGAAAAGCATAAAAGTATTAAACAACATTAATAGTTATGGTTTTTGTAGACGAATTAGCCTTTTATCTGTTTTCTCTAGCGTTTTCATCGCTTATACTCGCTTACTTTATGTCTGAAATGTATTTTGCGTACAGGAAAAATGATATGGATATACGTTCGAGATTGGAAGGTCTTTCTATGCCTATCGGATTGATGGGAGGATACTTGCTTGTAACGGGAGTAGTCTCTCAATTTATATGGTCGCTGCCAGGAGCTTATGATATTCTATTTTTTGATCCGCTCGTATCTTTCGGTTTAATACTAGCAGGACTTTCGCTATCGATAAGATACAAAACTGCGACACGTTACATCGGGTTTCTTGCACTACTTTTTGGGGTGATGACGATATTATACGGTGTAAATGCATATTTAATAGGACTTTCTGAAGCGCCTTTAGAAGTATTGATACTTTTTGTAATATTTGGCGGGGCGGCTATAATGACATATCCAGCTACATACATAATGGACAGGTTCCCAAAATCAAAAAGAGGTATGAAGCTAAGCTACCGCGCCGTCCTCGTCACGCTGTGGATATTATTAATAGCGGGTGGACTTTTAGCCTTTACCATAGGCGGAATGGCACTGCCCGGGCATTTGGCAACTCCACCATAGTTGGTTCAAAATATAAGCGCTTTCGTATACGATTAATTTTATATTATACAATGAGTATTATAGATAATATGAAGCAACTGGAAGAAAGTCTCCAAGAGAAATACGCGCCAAATAGTATTTGTTTTGGATGCGGCCCTAAAAATAAAAACGGTTTTAAACTTAAGAGTATAATCAGAGGCGACAGCGTAGTGGCTGATTTTAAACCGAAAGAATATTATCACGCATTCAAAGGATATTTGGGTGGGGGCGCAATGTCGGTCATTCTTGATTGCCATAGTAATTGGTCTGCAGCGTATTATATAATGAAGAACCGTGGTGAAGATAAGATCCCTCCAACAGTAACTGCTCAATATACAGTTACCTTTCTAAAACCTACGCCAATGGGCGTAAAACTGCAACTTAAGGCGAAGTGCATAAATGTTTATAATAATAAAGCTGAAATAGAAACTGAATTAAGTGCAAACGGAGAAGTAACCGCTAAGGCAACAGGACTTTTTGTCGCAATCAAAGAAGGACATCCAGCGTATAGCAGATGGAGTTAAATTATGTCCGAAAAGAAAATAAATAAACTTAATCTTATATTAAAAGAAAGCTTCCTTTCCATCCCAGGGGTTTTTAATCCATTTACGGCATTGCTTGCTAAGAAAGCCGGGTTCAAAGCAATTTACCTGTCCGGTGGCGCGCTTACTTCTTCATTAGGGATACCTGATATAGGGCTGCTAACTCTTGATGAAGTAGTCGACACCGCCAAAAAAATAAAGGCGATAGTCGAGCTCCCGCTGATAGTAGATATTGATACCGGGTTTGGTGAACCGATAAATGTTTACAGGGCAGTTAAGGCACTTGAAGTTGCAGGGGCTGATGCGATTCACATAGAGGACCAACGCCTGCCTAAGAGATGTGGGCATCTCGACGGCAAGGAGGTTGTAGACGCAGGAGATATGGTCAAAAAAATAAGGGCGGCGATAAAAGCACGAAAAGAAATGTTAATAATAGCTAGAACCGATGCCCGTGCGGTAAATGGACTCGAAGACGCAATTAAAAGAGCGAATTTGTATGTAAAAGCCGGCGCTGATATGATCTTCCCCGAAGCTTTAGTATCAGAAAAAGAATTTACGGAATTTTCAAAAGCGGTCCATGCTCCTTTGCTTGCGAACATGACTGAATTTGGCAAGACGCCTTATATAAACGCCTCGACTTTCCAAAAAATGGGTTATAAGTGCGTGATATTTCCCGTTACCGCTTTTAGAGCTGGTGCTAAAGCCATGGAAAAGACATTTGATGCAATCGCGAAAGATGGCACACAAGTAAACATACTAAGCGATCTTATGACTCGTAGCGAACAATATGACGTAATAAACTATTCTTTTTATCAAAATCTAGATAAAGATCTAGGCAGCGACAATAAATGATTCTCTCGGCATCGAAATACAAAGTTTATATTTAAAATTTGATTTATTCTATTATGTTCGGTTCTAAACAAAAACCATTTGATTTCGTTACTACAAGAAAACCGCACGAAAAACCAAGAACAAGCGGCATAACCGAAATACGTGGTCCATATTATTCGGTCGTAACAGCAGATTATCTAAAGTCTCTGCTTGATGACTGGGGAGAGTACATAGATGGAATGAAGTTCGCCGGCGGTTCCTTCAGCTTATTAACAGAAACCAAATTAAAAGAATATATAAAGATATGCCATGATTATGACGTTTTCGTAGACACTGGGGGGTGGATAGAAAGAGTTCTTGTAGACGGAAAGGCGACAGTTGATAATTATATAACAAAATGCAAAGAGCTAGGGATAGATGTTGTAGAAGTTTCGAGTGGCATGGCACCAGAGGTGATGAGCATGGCTCTCGAAGAGAAGATCGCGCTCGTTAGAAAAATAAGCCAGACTGGGCTTGAGCCAAAACCTGAAGTGTCTCTTATGGTGGGCGCAGGAGGGGGCACCCATAGAACAGGTTACGAAGAAGATATGATCTACCGAGATTTGGAGGATTTTATAAAAGAGACTAAGACATACCTAGAAGCCGGAGCAAAAATCGTGATGATCGAATCAGAAGGCATAACAGAAGATCTGCCCCCAGAGAAGTGGAGAACCGACGTTATAAAAAGACTACTAGATGAATTTGGCTACGAAAGACTGATGTTCGAAGCTTCGGATCCGCCGGTTTTCAAATGGTATCTTAAGAATGTAAGCAATAATGTTAATCTCTTTATAGATCATTCACAGATAGTGGAGTTCAGCGCTTGGAGATATGGGCTTTGGGGAGATAAAGACATCTGGAAAGGCAAAGCCATTTCTTACAAGTAAGATCAATTTACAGAAAGAAGCTTAATTAAGCCGCCTAATCCTTTCGCATTTTCTAGAGAATTAACAGATTCAAGTATTTTTTTCTTTTTTTCGTTTGAAATAAATCCTTCAGCAAGTTCATTAAACTTTTTCTCTATTTCTTTGTTTGTCATGGGATTGTAATGGTGCCCTCGCGGATCGTTTACAGTTTCAGAAATGGTCTTGCCCGAGACTAACTTTAGTGTGATTTTGTTAGCCACTCTTTTTGGGTACATGGCTGTTAGAGATTTATCTTCCGACACCTTTATTTTCTTCATAAAATCAATTATGTCTCTTTCCCTTAGCTTTTTAGCCGCATATGTGTTATTGTCTATTTTGCCGTCTAGAAATGCTCTCCCTACTATGTATGGAAGGCTATGGTCAGCAGTTTCTTTAGTTGTCGGATTCCATTTTGCAGGGTCATTTCCCAGTATGGTAAAGCCTGCTTCTTGAGTGGCTATATCGATGCTTACGATTTCTTTTATGTCATTTATTTTTTTCCTTAAACTTAGAGCCGCCCATATTGCACTTTGAGAATGATATTCTGCAGGGAAGTATTTTATGCTTGTGTAATTTATTTTAAATTTTCCTCTTCTGCCTCCGAACAAGTCTATATTCATATCAAATTTTCCGGAAACTTGTTTCCAAAAACCCATCTCGCCTTCGAATATTGGAGCAGGACCCGTCATGCCCTCCCTAGCCAGCATGACCGAAAAAAGCGCGTTTCTGGCAGCTTCTGCAAACGAACAGCCTTTCCACATTGACAGTTCGCCAGCTCTAACCTGTCGCATCGTTATATGCGAATTTAAAGAAAGATTTACCGCTTGAGTAAGTTGTTTTATGTTCAAACCAAGAAGCTTCCCGGTAGAAAGTGCGACTGAAACTAGTCCGTAACAGACATGATCCCAACCGCGGTGTCTTATGTCTGCGGCGTCTGCAAGACGGCATTGTATCTCGTAAGCAAGCGCTATCGCAGTAATCAGATCTTTTCCAGTCGCGTCAGCACTTTCTGCAGAGGCTATGCATGCAGCGATGTTATCGCTCGGGTGTGCCGGTTCCTTTGATAAATAAGTATCATTATAGTCAAAATACCTAGTCATTATCCCGTTTACAAATGCAGCTAGCGGCGGTGTAGTAGTTTGCTTAGTGCCCCACAACGTCGCAGATTTTGTAGTTTCTATTTTCTCGGCTATTTTTCTTGTTATAACAGCGGGCTCTACTTTAAATCCGCCAATGGCGCAGCCCATCGTGTCTATTATCCTATTTTTAACGCTCCTTAGAGTTTCTTTGTCCAAGTCATCAAATTTTAAAGAATATGCATATGTACTAAGCTCCTCCGCAAGTGTCATAAGATTGATAACTAATTATCGTGCGGTCAATACTTAAATATTCCTTCTCAACAAAGTAATAAAAAAACCACCAAATTATGATTTTTATTATCATAATCTATAGTATAACCATGGAGAATAATGACCATGAAAGCTTGGCGAGAAATGTAAGACCCAAAAATTATAAGTTATTTTTTGAACCGAACTTTAGTTCGTTCAAGTCACATGGGATTGAGGAGATTGATGTTTCTATAATCGAAGCCACCGACTTGGTACGTTTAAACGCCAAAGAGCTCCAGATACTTAAAGCTACTGCCGTTATGGGCGGTAGAGAAGTGGCTGGTGCAGTAAAAGAAGTACCAAAAAAACAGGAGATAGAAATAAGTTTTACCGCTAAATTAAAAGGTGAAGTAAAGTTAAAGATAGAATTTATAGCGGACAATAACGAAAGAATGTACGGTTTTTCTAGGAGTAAATATAGGGTAAATGGAAAGGACGAATATCTATTGAGCTCGCAGTTTGAGGCTACGGATGCGAGGGCGGCATTTCCATGTATAGATGAGCCAGAATTCAAGGCGACATTCGATCTTTCTCTTAAAGTGGACAAAGAATTTGAAGCTGTATCCAATATGCCTAAAAAGAGTGAGAAGCTCGACGGCAAAAAGAAAATAGTTACTTTCTTTACCACGCCAATAATGTCTACATATCTTTTATATCTTGGGGTTGGAAAATACGATATACTCAGCGATAACCTAGGCAAACTTAAGATAAGCGTATTTACAGTGCACGGAAAGAAAAAATACGCAAAAACCGCGCTAGAATACGCAAAGAAATTCATTGGATACTTTGAAGACTATTTTGGTATAAAATATCCCCTCCCAAAGCTAGACCTTCTCGCCATACCAGATTTCGCGAATGGTGCCATGGAAAACTGGGGAGCGATAACTTTCAGAGAAATCTACCTACTTAGAGATGAGAAGAGCCCTACGTCTGTAAGGAGACAGATAGCAGAAAGTGTAGCGCACGAACTCGCCCACCAGTGGTTTGGGGATCTCGTTACTATGAAATGGTGGAATGATCTTTGGCTCAACGAGAGCTTTGCTACATTTATGAGTTACAAGGCAATGGACGCAATATTCCCAGAGTGGAAAGTATGGTTGGAGTATATGCTTTATGCATTTAACAGCGCATTCTCGGTGGACGGCCTTAAAGCGACACATCCAATAAGCGTCCACGTACAGACAGCAGATGAGATAGAAGAAATATTTGATACTATAAGCTATAGAAAAGGCGGAAGCGTCCTCCACATGCTTGATGATTACGTTGGAAAGACGACTTTTAGGAAGGGACTTCATATTTATCTTGAGACTAATTCGTATAGGAATGCTACAAAATTCGATTTATGGAATGCTATAGAAAAGGCAGCGATCGCAGACGGTAAAAAACTCAATGTGCCAGAACTAATGCGCGCATGGATCGAAAAGATGGGTTACCCTGCGGTGCACGTTTCGACTAAAAACGATTTGTTTACATTAAAACAAAATAGATTCCTATTCTCTGGAGAAGAGGACGATAGATGGCCTCTGCCGATACATTATAAAACGGAACACTCCGACAAGACTATACTAATGAAAGGAGACGAAACTGTTATTAGAGAACATTCCGATTGGATAAAACTTAATTATGGTCAACATGGGCTATATAAAGTAATATACGAAGATTTTATGCTAGAAAGACTAGGCAACCTTATCAAGAAAGGTGCTCTCCCGATAGAAGACGCCTGGGGCATAGAAAATGATCTGTTTTCAATTTTAAGGAGCGGTGGGTTAGATACTTCAAAATATCTTGATTTTATAAGCAGATTTTGTACCGATTCAAAATACCCACTAAGCGAAAGCGTGGTAATACATTTGGCCTGGCTTTATAGCATAAACTACGACAAGCTTCTTAGAGAAAAAGTAAGAGAAACCGGCATAAATTTTGGTGTCAGCTTACTAAAAAGTCTTGGTTGGAACTCAAATAAAACGGAAAACGACACGGTAAAGATGACAAGGATAGACGTAATAAGACTTCTAAGTATACTTAAAGAAGTGAACGTAACAAAAAAACTCTTATCACTATTTGAAGCGGTAAAGAAGGGGGAAGACAAAATAGACCCAGATATATTGGATAATGTATACGCGGCAGCTGCACTTAACGCAGATAAAAAGACTTTCGACGAATTAATCCGGTTATACAAAAAAGTTAACTCTCCAAACGAGAAAACATTTATCCTATCTGCGTTAGGAAAATTAAGCGACCCAGCGTTACTAGTAAAGGCGTTAGATTTCCAAAAATCACGGGACGTTAGACCTCACGATTCTTGTGCGGTGTCCGTAGCAGCGACATATAATCCTACGGGCGGCAAGGTGCTGTTTAAATGGCTAAAAGAGAATTGGGCGTCTATACTAAAGAAATTCGACTCAGCCACTAAGATAGCAAATAATCAGCTTATTAGTCTAGCCGGAGTAAAGGACCCCACTTTGGCTAAAGAAATCGCCGGCTTTTTCTCCTCGAAAGGAAATTTTAGGGACGATTTAAAGTATCCGTTATATCAGACTTTAGAAGTGATAGGACTTAACATAACTTATCTAAAAAATAATTAGAGCGAACTAGATGATCTAGATTTATAAATGCATTTTAAATATTTATGCGGCCTTATCTTTAAGTATTTAAGTATGAAAAATTACACGCACAAAAAAAAGAATGCAAAACAATCGAATAAATTAGAATTAGACAGTTTCTTTTCGAAAGGCGTAGAAAAAATGAGAGCTTCCGACATAAGAGATGCATTAAAACTAGTCGAGGGTAAAAGGATAATAAGTTTTGCTGGTGGACTCCCAGACCCGGAAACTTTTCCGAGGGAGGAGATTAGAGACATAATAAATATGTTAGAGTATTCAGATTTTTCTTCGTCTTTTCAGTATGGCGCGACATTAGGCATGATAGGATTAAGAAAAGAGCTGGCAAACTTTGTTTCTAAGCGTGGCATCATAAATGTGGATGAAGATAACATCCTTGTATCCGCTGGAAGCCAAGAAGCGATTTATATCCTGTGTTTTCTTCTTCTTAATCCAGGGGATGATATAATAGTCGAGGCCCCCACTTATGTTGCTGCATTGAATGCGATGAGATTAAAAAACCCCGTTTTACATGGTATACCTCTAAAAAATAATGGCATGGACATAGAAGAATTAGAAAGAGAGCTCAAAGAAATTGAGGCTAAAGGAAGAAAGATAAAATTTATCTACACCATCCCGTCATCACAAAATCCTAGCGGGATAACGATGAGCATGGAAAACAGGAAAAAACTTTTAAAAATCGCCGAAGAGCATAATATTTTAATAATAGAGGATGACGCATACGGCTTTTTGGGTTTCGATGGAGACACTCCTGACGCAATAAAATCACTTGATACAAATGGGCGAGTAATATATACTTCAACTTTTAGTAAGATATTAGCACCCGGTTTTCGGCTTGGATGGGTAGTAGCAAATCCGGAGATAATATTAAAAATGGAATTACTGAAGCAAAGTATAGACCTTCACTCTTCTACATTCACGCAGCGAATAGCACTAGAAACGTTAAGACGTGGCGTAATAGAGCGAAATATACCGAAAGTAAGGAAGCTTTACAAAGAAAAACGAGACGTTATGGTAAAAAGTATTAGGAGATGGTTCCCTAAAGATGTAAAATATCGTGTGCCGAATGGAGGCATGTTCATTTTTGTATGGCTAGATAGTCGAATAGATACACGCGAACTATTGCCAGAGGCGGTAAAACGCGGAGTAGCATTTGTACCAGGGGCTGGGTTCTATCACGACGATAGCGGTAAAAATACAATGAGACTTAATTTCAGCCAACCTTCGATAAGAGAAATAGAAGAAGGTATAAAAGTTTTAGGTACTCTTATAAAAGATAAGGCCGTGTAATAATGCAAACAACATAATTATATCCTAACATATGAAAACGAGTTTCCTTATAATAACCGCAGCGATAGTCTCTGCAGTGCTTGCATTTAATCCATTCAAGTCCCTTTAATTTAAAATATGCTAGGCTTTTCTTTACGGCGATAGGTGTACGCCAGAAAGCTATATATACTAGAAGAACTATCTATAAGTAGTTAATTATGAAGGGAATAAGATATGGTAATGGATATAAAACGTTCCTGTATTTGGCGCCTTTAGCCGCAATGCCGATATTCAGTAAATGGTACAGGCAGACTAAACTTGAGGATTTCTA
>DAHXLI010000049.1 GCA_027366075.1 Candidatus Parvarchaeota archaeon
TCTATGAATACAAACTCTTCAAACTGGTAAGAAAGAACGCCTTGTCAAGGCTAGAAAAGGTTAGGCACAGACATAAGGCCCACAAAAAACGCAGATAAAGACAGCGACTCGCTTTTCTGTCGAATAGCAAAGAAATATTAATAAGGCGCAAATTTCATCTTAGGTTATGTCAGAACATCAGAACAAAATGATGAAACCTGCAAAGGTCAACCAGGACGATGAGCTCGTAAAGATAGCGCTGTCAAGGGGGCTATTCTTCCCGTCTGCGGAGATATTTGGCAATTCGATTGGAGGGATATGGGATTACGGGCCGATAGGGCTTACGATATTCAACAATATGTTGAGGGAATGGCGAGGCGTTCTTCACAAGATAGGCGCCGTGGAACTGTCTGGCAGTCTTATACTTCCCAAGATAGTCTTACAAGCTTCCGGTCATGAAACTAATTTTTTTGACGTCGCGGTCGTGTGCTCAAAGTGCAAGAGCGTTTACAGGGTCGATAAACTACTGGAAAGCACAGTACCAGACAGGAATTATGAGGGTCTCACCGATGCGGATTATCTTGGATGGATAAAGGCTTACGGTCTTAGTTGTGAAAAGTGTGGTGGCGCCCTTAGCGAGATAAGAAAATTCGGCTCTATGTTCGCCTTAGACGTAGGCGCTCAAAATACCGATGGAAAAGAAGCGAATGCTTACCTTAGGCCGGAAGCATGCCAATCAATATTTCTCGATTTCAAACGGTTATTTTCCCTTTATGGGAAGCGCCTGCCTTTCATCATGGCGCAGGTCGGCAAGGCATTTAGGAATGAGATTTCCCCGAGAAATAATCTGATAAGACAAAGGGAATTTTACCAAAATGATATAGAAATATTCTTCCTGGATGACAGTCGGTTTAAGACCTGTGGGGATCCGGAAATACACATAATGGATAGAAAAAATCCAGATGTCGGCAAAATCAAGATATCGGAAGCCGCGAAGAAAGGCGTAATAGAGACTAACGTAGCCGCTTACGGAATATCCATACTTGCTGGGTTCCTGGAGCGATTGGGTTTCAAGAACGAAGACATAAGATACAGAAAACTTTATGAGGACAAGGCCTTTTACTCGAAGGAATCTTTCGACGTAGAGATAAACAAGGACGGCGACTGGGTGGAGATCATAGCGTGTAATCACAGGGGAGATCACGATCTATCATCCTATGCAAAATCTGGCGGAGACATAGTCAAAGTCGAAGGCAAGGTGCCGAACATATTTGAGATGTCCGCGGGCACAGACAGGCTTTTTTACCTTTCCCTTTACAAAGCCATCAGATCGGATAGCGATAGAACGTGGTTTGCATTGAATGGGAGGATAGCGCCCTTCAAGGCCGCGGTCTTTCCTCTACTATCAAAGGAAGAGCTCGAACGATTCGCGGGTAAGCTCTTAGAGGATTCGATTTACAAAGAAGACATATATTATCTGGATTCTGGTAGCATAGGCAAAATGTACAGAAAAGCCGACGAGATAGGGGTCCCCATAGAGATCACGGTGGATTTTAAGACACTCGAGAATGGGACGGTCACTGTAAGGGACAGGGATACGATGGCGCAATTTAGGTTCGACTCAAAAAAGATGGACCAGTTGATAAAGGACAGCCTAGATGACGATTTTGACACTTTAAGGAAGAAATTTGAAGTTCATTGATAACGCCATTTCGTTATAGTTGCGTGGACGTTATCGATTATGTCCATCACAGACAGGGATTCTCTTTTTGATCTGGCAAGATATTTACCTGTGTAGCCATTTATGAATGCGCCGGCGCACGCGGCATCGATGATCTTTGCGCCCTGCCCGATCAAACCAGCGCATATGCCGGCCAAGCTGTCGCCGGTCCCGCCTTTTGTCATATAAACGCTGTTTACCTTATTCAAAAAAATCTCTTCCCCGTCAGAAACGACATCGATATGGCCTTTTAACAGGATGTTAGTCCCATACTCTTTTGCCTTTTCTTTTACAATCTTTGCGCGGTCTTCTATATTTGTGGGCAAGTTTGTGCCAAAAAGTACATTGAACTCATACGTATTGGGCGTTATGAGCATCTCTCTGTTTAGAAGGTCCCTGTTCATTAATTTTATGCCGTCAGCGTCTATTACAAATCTTTTTCGAATGTCTTTTAAAACCATGTTGACAAACTCCCCCTGGTTGCTCCCGGCCCCCATGCCGTTTCCTATCTCAATTAAATTTGCCCAAGACGACAGTTTCCTCGCTAGATAAAATGCGTCAGAGTCTAGATATTCCTTATCAAAAGGGATGGCTATAATTTCCGGTGAGAAAGATGCAGCGATGTCGGCTGCCCTTCTAGGTGCGAATATTTTAGCTAGATCCGCGCCAGCCCTCATAGAAGCTAGGGCGACTATCGCCGGAGAGCCGGTGTATTCGACACTGCCCCCAAGGATCAGTACCTTCCCGAAATTTCCCTTATGCGCCCAGTTGACTCTTTTCTTGTATACTTTTTTTATCCAACTCTGGTTTACAAGCAAAGAGTTCATAAATCAAGATTGCTGCTGTGTTCGCCAGTAAGGGAGGACTGCGGCGACAGGTATTTTTTTATGTTATTTATAGCGACATAAGCTTCAGCGCCGCCGACCGCGAGCAGCGCGAATTTCGGCTCGTTGCTGACGTTAGCTATGTCCCCCGCGGCATAAATGCCGTTTATGTTCGTTTTATAATTCGTGTCGACTTTTATGTACCTTTTGTTTACGCTTTCGAAGGTTATCGACTTGAATATGTCCGGATCGGCTTTATGGCCTATCGCGACGATCACCGAGTCTACGTCGAGATAGCTTTCCGTATTTGAGACATTATCGTTTATGCAGACTTTGTTTACCCCATTCCCGTCGCCCAATATCTTTTTGATTCCAGTATTCAGCATTACCTTTATTTTTTGGCTGTTCTTTGCGGCTAAGATGCTGCTTTCCGCGGCCTTCAAGAGTCCGTTATGCTGTGTGATTATCACGCTTTTTACGACGGGCTCTATCTGTAACGCATAATCAAAAGCTGAGTCCCCGCCGCCGACTATCATCGCGCGGTCGCCTTTAAAGTCCGCTATAGACTTTACGGTGTAATAGACTCCTCTGCCCAAATAAGACGCTTCGCCTTCCACGTTTAATTTGTTTGGAGTGAAGTATCCTACGCCCGCACATATGAGCACGGATTTTGTGGTGTAGGCTTGTTCACCGTTGACTTCCAATATGAATTTGCCGCCCTCCGTAGGTATTATGTCAGTCACGTCTGAATCGAAAACGATCTTTTGGTTGAACATAGTCGCCTGTTCGTACATCTTTTTTGCTAGTTCGAAAGATACGAGTTTAGGCACACCTTGGACATCGTATACGTTCTTCTCGGGGTAAAGCTCATGCATCTGGCCGCCGTATGTTCCCAGCCCCTCCAAAGTAACGCTTTTAATGGCTCGTAATCCTGCGCAGAAAGTCGCAAAAAGACCGGTAGGCCCCGCGCCTATTATCACTAGTTCGACTTCTTCCATGAATTTTTATCTCAGCTGTATTCACGCCAAGTATGGTTACAGTTAAGACATTTATAGAATCTTGTCGGGGGTTCATCAGAAGCTCGGGTCTGTTCCATCCAGGAAATCA
>DAHXLI010000008.1 GCA_027366075.1 Candidatus Parvarchaeota archaeon
TCATCTGATATATCGGAAAATTTGAAGCGTTTAAAATATCTTCTAGCATTACCTCTTGTTTAGGCGCGAGGGCAGCCGAAATCGGATCGATGCTTAAGGAGCTTGAAGAAAAGGTCAAGAAAAACGATACCTCAAACGTGCATAGTTACTACGAGAGACTAACGGCTAAAGATGCGGTAGATAACTACGCAAAGTCTGGTAAAGGCAGCGTCGCAGACGGCAAAGCCATACTAGAAACAGGTAAGAAAGCTTACCAAAGCCTCGTCGGCTCGCTGAACGACTCGATGAAACTTGAACACCAGTATTTCATAGCTAAGCTAGTAAACCAGACATACAGCAGGGAAATACATAAAGTCGATTACGGCCACCTTAAAGGTGTAGTGAACAAACTCAACCCAGCGAACTTTGTAGCGCTTATACCACAACCTAGAAGCGGCGGATATTCGGAGTAAAACGTTTCGCTCCTTAAAAGAGGAGTATCCTCCCGCCTCGATGTAAGTTTTAATTTTTAGCTTGCATCGAGGCACTTTTTTAAACAAGTCTGCCGGGGATTTGGGCAGTATGCGCGCAGAGAATGTTCGCGCTTCTTTAAAAAAGGTCAAGCCCCCTGCGGAAGCCTTGGGTAGTCCACTATAGACGAAATAAAAAGAGTAGTTATCCTAAGTACTAAGAACGTTTTGTGTAAAAAGAGCTGCCGTTGTTAGGTTCATTTTCTCACTCAATCTTCAAGTAATTTTACAATGCTCTCACATTTCTGCAGGCTTTTCTTCGTAAAATCAAAATATTTATACACGAGCTCTTTAAGTTCGGCATTTGACGTCCTACCTAGAACCGCTTCGAGTTTTTGTCGGATAACACTGCGTTTATCCATCTCGTTTTATAACAAGACTAGAATCTAGGTATTTTTTAATTAACGATTTAGGCTACGTCTGGTAAGTCTTTTAAAGATTTGTAGTATTCTACAGTCCTGCTTACGCCTTCTTCTATAGAAACTTTGGGCGTAAAACCAAGTACGTTTTTCATCTTTGTGGTGTCTGCCTCGACTATGTCTACGTAATTTTTCAATGGATTTGGCACGAACTCTACCTTTACTTTATCGTCAAGATGTCCATTGACTAGTTTTATACTGTCCATGAATGAATAGGATTTCCCATTGCCTACATTGAAGACGCCGCTTACGTTCTTTTTGAAGCAGAAAAGATTTGCCTCAACTATATCATCTACGTGAACAAGATCTCTTCGCTGAGAGCCATCTCCATAAATTCTTATTGGTTTTTTAAGTAATCCTTTCCAGATTATCTGTGAAACCATATTAGCATATGCTTTTTTGCTTTCTTCGTGGTCGCCGTAAACGCTAAAGTATCTAAGCGCGCAGTACTCAAGGCCGAACATCTGCTGGTACAGGTTAGAAAGTCTTTCCATAGGGTATCTAGCTTCTGTATAGAAATCAGTAACATGTGGTATCATTTCTTCTTTGTGAGGGGGTGTATAACCATTATATATTGATGAAGTAGAAGCAAAAGCTAATTTTACTTTGTTCTTCCTGCAATATTGAAGGACCGAAACAAAATCTGAAATAGCTTTTGCTACTAGAGTAGGATCGTCACGATACATTGGAGTCGAAGAATATATCCCCTCATGAAAAACGGCATCAAATTTCTGCAGAGTCTGGATCTTAGCAACTTCACCACGTATTAGAGTATATCTTTTTTCTACATCTGCGAGGTTTTTTAAGTCTCCAGTATGGAAATTGTCTAAGACAGTGACGTCCCACCCATCATTAATCAAGCGTCTTACGATATGAGAACCAATAAAACCCGCACCACCAGTCACTAGCGCTTTCATATTTATGAGAGAATATCTCGCTATAAATAATTATGTTTTAAGTTTAAGGATATTTTAAATTACTAGTGTGCTCTATTTTAGGAGGTAGGGTTCTAAGTCTTCCGCGTTTATTATCGGTTTTTCTACTTTTTCCATATCATCTATCGCGATTCTTTGGCACGCTGTATTTATGAAAACGTCTATGTCCCTGAACTCGTTAAGGCGGCTGTAGTTTATCTCGTCCCCGACTATGGAATAAATCTTCTTTCCTTTTTCTTCTAAAGCTTTCTTCAATAACTTTACGCCATAAGTCTGCCCGGCCTTTGTAGATTCTACGAACATTATATTCTTAGCGCTTAATGCGAGGCCAACACCCTGGAGTATCCTTTTTCTATATCTATCCGCCACTTTCTGCTCTACTACCACTACCGTCTCGCTTTCCGGGTCGGCGTTTATTACGGTTTTGCCGAACTTTACCGGTATACCTAAGACGTGGAATATCCCCTGGGTAAAAGCAAGCGTCGCATCGCAATCTGGGCAATCCGCCGCGTATACGTCGCAACCAAGTATCTGGCCAGGATGTTTCGCCCTGTAAAGAGACTGCTTTATAACGAATTCTTTCTGTGGAGTCCTTTTCTTGAAATCTTCCATTTGGTCCAGGTACTGTATCGAACCGACCAGATTTATTTTTTTGTATGGAGTGATTTTATCTTGTATCTCTTTGACAAACCCGTCGCTCATCTTCGCCTTGTAGCGCGACTCCACAAATATCATTTCCATACTAAGTTATTGATTATAAACGTAACATATAAATACTAATCGAAAGCTAGTTAATTCTATGGAAACTAAAGTCGTTATCAGCGACCCAAAAACGGGGAAATCATATAATAAATCTTTGTCGGCAGACGAGTCTATTACGCTATCCAGCAAGAAGCTTGGCGAAGAGATAGACCTTTCATTTATGGGGCTTGACGGCTACAGCGCAATAATGAGTGGCGGCAGTTATATGACCGGCACCCCGATGCGAAAAGAAATCGAGGGGATAGGCTTGAAGAAAATACTCATCGAAAAAGGCGTAGGCAATAAACAAGGGGTAAGGAGGAGAAAGAGCGTAGCTGGCAACACCGTCAGCCAGTTCACTTCGCAGGTAAACTTAAAGATAACTAAATACGGCCAGAAAGTGCTGGATGAAGCGTTGGGAACGAAGAAAGAATAATGGTCGAAGATATTATAATAGACGTTGTCGGAAGTTTCGCAGACGGTAAAACTACCCTTGTCAGGGCTTTGGCCAACGAATCGACTTTGAGGCACAGCGAGGAAAAAAAGCGTGGCATAACCATACGACTCGGCTACGCCCATTTTCTTATTTACAAATGCACAAAGTGCGGCGCATTCAGCAGATATGAAAAATGCGAATCCTGCGGACAAAAAGGAACGCTACACTACCGAGTTTCGATAATAGATTCGCCCGGCCACAAGACGTTGATGACGATAATGCTTGGCGGCGCGCCACTCGTAAGTGGTGCAGTCCTTGTCGTAGCAGCGAATCAAAGATGCCCCCAGCCGCAGACAGAAGAACATTTGGAAGCGATAAAGATCATAGGAGTGAAGAACTTGGTCGTCGCGCAGACTAAAGTCGACTTGGTAGGCGAAGAGAGGGCAAAGCAAAATTATCAGGAGATAAAAGATTTTCTTTCTAAGAACGGATTTGCAGACACGCGGATAATACCTGTGTTTTCGATAAATGACGTGAATATAACAGAAGTCATACAGGAAATAGGGAAATTCACACTCGACAAAGAAAAGAGCAAGAAAAAACCAGAGATGCTCGTAGTCAGGAGCTTTGACGTGAACAAGCCCGGCACGGAAATATCAAAATTAAGCGGCGGGGTATTGGGTGGCGGTCTTAAGGAGGGCGAGCTGGCCGTCGGCGACAAAATCACGATCTACCCTGGTATTTTTATAAAGAATTCCTGGAAACCGATAAACACGCAAGTAGTGCAGATACAAAGCGAATTCGGACAAGAACAGAAAGCTGGCACAGGCTTGACAATAGGGGTAAAAACAAAATTGGACCCTTCGCTAAGCAGAAGAGACAGTCTCGCGGGCAGCCTCGTCGCTTCAAGCGAATCCCCCCCTAACTTTAAGAACAAAAAAATATATAAGGGAATTCGTGTCTATCAGTATCTTAATCATATATGGTTCCTGAACCTGCAAGGACCCACACGTTTTCCACTCTTCTGGATATTATCGCCTTGTCCCCCGTGTAATAT
>DAHXLI010000012.1 GCA_027366075.1 Candidatus Parvarchaeota archaeon
TCAAAGTTCTTCTTCACGTTTTTTATCACGTCTGCGACCTTGTTAAGATAACCATTTGCGACGTCCACTATTATGAAATCCGCTTCTGCTTCTACTATCGCTTTAGTCCTTTCTAAATAATCCGGACCTATGCCTATCGAGCCACCGACTATGAGCCGGCCGTGTTTGTCTTTGGAAGCCGAAACGTAGCTTTCGGATATCTTTATATCCTTTGAGGTTATCATGCCGACGAGATTGCCGCTGGTATCTACCAATGGCAGCTTCTCTATCTTGTTCTTGTTCAATATCTTTTTGGCATCGGCTATCGAAGTGCCCGTCTTCGCGGATATCACGTCCTTCGTCATCAACTCTTTTACCGTTTTAGCTTCGTCCGTTTCAAATTGGAAATCCCTTTTTGTTATTATGCCCAAGAGCTTTCTATTTTCCACCACCGGGAAACTGGTCACGTTTTTCTCTATTATGAGCTCTTTAAGCTGCTTCAGGGTGTAATCCGGAAGTATGGAATATGGCCGGTCTATTATTACGTTCTGTTCGCGCTTTACCTTGATTATGTCGCTGACTTCGTTTTCTATCGTGTTAAACCTGTGTATTGCGCCTACGCACCCTAGTCTTGCCATAGAAATCGCCATGCTTGATTCGGTCACTGTGTCCATGTTGGCGCTTATGATCGGTATCGAAAGCCTGATGTTACCGGTAATGTTTGCCGATGTGTCCGTGTCTTTTCTTGAGAATACCCTAGATACTAGTGGGACTAGCAGAACATCGTCGAATGTAACCAATTCTTTAATCTGCATATCGACCAAAGTCTCTATGTATCTCAATTTTAAATACGTTTCGACTGCTTTACGAACGCTTATATTCAAACGGTTTCGTAAAATTATATTCGTGGGCCGATGGCGCAATTGGCAACGCGCTCCCCTTGCACGGGAGAGACTGGGGGCTCAAATCCCCCTCGGTCCATGTTTTTGGGCAAAAATCAAGAAAAACTATTTTTGCAAAATCGACTCGGGTTATCTTTCCTGCTCTGTTTTAAAACCAAGTATTTGGAGACCGTACTTCTCTACGTCCTTTTTCGGCCAAAAATTAATGTCTTTTGTCTTCAGCACGTAAGAAACTCTTCTTCTTATCGCTCTCCCAGTATAGGTTTTTGTCTTCGGGTCCCACTCTCTTAAGACAATGACATCGCCCGGTTTGCATTTAAAGTCCGCGAGCCTAGCATCGAACGTTTTCTTTCCTTTGAGAACCGCATTAAAAAGCGACGGTACCGTCTTTTTTTCTATTAACATCAGAGGTAATATCGGCAAATCTATTTAAACGATGTTGGCATTATCAGATAAGAGTAAAATTTTATTTTTAATATGTACATACCTGTATTCGGAAAAAACCTTAGAAGATTAACCACTGAATTGATAATCTCTGCGGTAATAGTCTCCTTCATAGAAGAGCTTGCCCTAATGTACGGCGGCTTTCTTAAAATCAATGGCCTGTTTGATTTTATCGTGGTGACCGCAATACTTGCGGTAATAGAAATAGTCTTGGTGTTTCTAGTGGAAGAAGTCCTCGTGGCCGCCAAACACAGCGTCAGGCGCAGAATAAAAAGACAGGGCTCGCTCCACAGATACACAAGATAAGAAATACGACTTTCTGCTTATAATAATATGGGCCGCCTGAGATTTGAACTCAGGACCTTTCGATTATCAGTCGAACGCTCCAACCGTGCTAAGCTAGCGGCCCTTTTTGGATTATCTAATAAGAACATCCGTATTTTATAATGGTTTTCTCGTCATATCAACTTGACAAGTAAGTTAGCCCCGTGCTGCAGCGTATTGTAAAGCGGGGATCCCGCGCTTATGGTAAGGTAAACCATCGCTATCACTATCACTGCCTCTATTATTATGGGTATAAAATTTACGATCGGGATATAGAAGGTGACGAAAAGTATCCTAGCCAAAACGAATCTAACTATATGGAGGATTATAAGTATTATCAAGACGCCCTCGGAAACTAGGGTTATCGCCTGCACTGGAGAATAACTGTGGAGGAACACGGTTACGACCGCGTATATTATTATGCCTGGTAATCCGGTGGCTATAAGCAAAAAGGCGCTTACCAGCACCGCTATTGCAGACTGCCCGCTTAAGGCAAGAAATATCGCTACGCCGAATAATGCAATCGCTATCAACGATTCGGTAAGTATCCGCTTTGGCATCAGGTCCGCAACCAGAAGTATAATAATATATCCGACCACCCAAATTACGTTTATATGAAGAAACGCGTATGCGGCTATTACTCCCAAGAGCCCTATTACATAGATGATGTCCAATAACCGCATAAAAAGTATAAGACGTCTTAATTAATATCTCTTAACATAGTTAAATGGTGGCGCTTTTATTATATGGTGAAAGGAAATATCGTAATAAACAAATTGAAGGGCACGCCTCTAGAGAAACAGAAGATAGAGATAGTCGAAAGGAAGGGTCTTGGGCATCCGGATTACATCGCAGACTCGCTTGCGGAATCTTTTTCTGAGGCGCTGTGTAGATATTATCTTGAAAAATTCAATAAGGTGTTGCACCATAACGTCGACAAATTAGAAGTCATCGGGGGGAAAACAGAGCCGGAATTTGGCGGCGGCAAGGTAATAAAACCAATATCGATACTTTTTTCCGGGAGGGCTACTGACGATTTTAACGGCGCGGAGATACCCGTTAGGGAGATCGCCGTCGAGTCTTCGAATAAGTGGTTCTCAAAAAACATGCGGTTTCTAAACCCAGATTCCATAAATTATATTTTTGAGACTAAGAGCGGCTCCGCCAATCTTTCCAGTGTTTTTGCGTCCAAAGACCACATCGGCTCAAATGATACGTCTTTTGGGGTCGGCTACGCGCCGCTGACGGAGTCGGAGAAACTTGTTTTGAGCATCGAACGATACGCCAATTCAAAGGAATTCAAACAAAAATTCCCTTTTTCCGGAGAGGACATAAAAGTCATGTGCGTGAGGAATCGTAACAAAATAGACGTGACCGTCGCTATGGCTTTCGTAGATAAGTACGTAAACTCCGTCTCAGATTACTTCAAAAAGAAAACTGAGATAATATACGAACTATCCAAAAGATTTGACGCGACCCCTCTTGGGAGGAAGATAAAGATAACGCTAAATGGCATGGATGATAAAAGCTTGGGAAAGAATGGCTGCTATCTTACAGTTACTGGTTCGAGTTCTGAACATGGTGATGACGGTGCGGTAGGCCGCGGCAACAGGGTAAACGGATTGATAACGCCGAACCGGCCAATGAGCTTAGAAGCCGTTGCCGGAAAGAACCCAGTAAACCACATAGGCAAGATATACAATATTTTATCGATGAAACTGGCGCAAAAAATATATGAATCCCACGGTTTGGAGGTAAACGTAAAGTCGGTGGGGGGGATAGGCAAACCACTAGACCAGCCGATAGTGATAGCCGTAGAAACTCTGGAACGAACGGAAAAAGAACAGAAAAACAAAATCGTTGATTTAATAAACGATGAACTTTCTAAGATAAATGAAATAACAAAAGACGTAATCGCAGGAAAGATCGCGGTCTGCTGACATTATTTATGGCGATGGACGAATTCGAAACACTGAATCTTATAAAATACCTTGAAGGGATAAAAGGAAGACACACCGAACTTGTAACGGTCTACGTCCCTGCCGGATTCAGCCTAGATATAATAAGGGGGCAGCTCGGGGAAGAGAAAAGCACTGCCTCCAACATAAAGGACAGAAACAACAGGAAAAACGTAATAGACGCATTAGAAAAAATATCTAACGAGCTAAGGCTTATACGCAGTACTCCCAAAAACGGACTTGTCGTATTTTGTGGGAACGTTTCAGACAAAGAAGGGGAGCCGGATATAAAAGTCTGGGAAGTGGAGCCTCCGCAAAAGTCAGACATAAGACTTTATCGTTGTGACCAACGATTCATAATAGAGCCGCTTAAGGCGATGTATCAGCAGGGAAATTCATATGGGCTTATAGTCTTAGACCACCGCGAAGCCACTTTCGGCCTCCTGGAAGGGGCGAAGGTGACGATGCTTAAACACATAAAATCCCTTGTACCGGGAAAGTTCTCGAAGGGTGGCCAATCCGCGACCCGTTTCGCTAGGGAGCGAGAAGGGCTGATAAGAGACTTCTACAAAGAGATTGGAGACATAGCAAAATCTTTCTTTTTTGGAAAGGGATTGGCTGGCATCATAATCGGCGGACCCGGTCCTGCAAAGGACAACTTCCTTGAAAGCGGATATCTAGCCACAGACCTGAAGAACATAGTAGTAGGGACAAAAAGCATAAGCTATACGGACGAAAGCGGCTTAAAGGAGCTTGTAGAAAAGAGCCGGGACGTTTTGATGAACGAAAGGGTCGTTATAGAAAAGGAATACGTCCAAAAATTAATGGGAAGCATATCTAAAAATGACAATCTTTCTGCTTATGGCGAGGACGCCGTAAGAAGACAGCTGGATTCTGGGAACGTGGAACTATTGCTTATATCTTCCGCGTTTGACGACATAAAAAAGAATGAATTTTATTATAAAGCGAAGGAAAACCAGGTCAGGGTAGAATTCATATCAAAAGAATCGAGCGACGGCCAACAACTTTACAGCCTTGGTGCTGTCGCGGCGATCCTAAAACGGCCATCAAAGGGTGTTTAACGTTTAATCACTACTTTTAAATAAGAACAGTATTAATATACCTACCTATCTTATAATCACGTGGAATACGATGCATTTGCATGCAGGCTTGGCGCCTATCAAGACAACTCGATATTTGGGATAGACGTTTCGCGGGACTTTTCAAAGGCCCTTGAGAAATTGAGCAGAAAAGACAAGAAAACGCTCGAAGCCACGCTGTCTAAGATGACTGAAATAAGCACTCAACCCGAACATTATAAACCGCTTAGGGGGCCCATGAAAGGTTATTGGCGGGCGCACGTAGGCTCGTTTGTAGTAGTGTACTCGATCGATAAAAACCAACGTAGGGTCGCGTTTGAAAAATTCGACCACCACGATTCCGCTTACAACTAGTATTTTCTCTTTAATGGAAAATTAAGCAATTAGACTTCCCCGGGTTATTGGCGGCATCATGATACCTGTCTTGTCTCCAACCAGATAGGTTTTGGGCTGCAGGAATTAAGCAACTGGCTCTATGTTACTTGAGTAAAAATAAGAGAAGAGCCACTGAATGAAATAGTGATTATCTTCTATTTTTGCTTGCTTTTTGCTTGGATGATTTGAAACTAAAGAATCCAAACCAAAGCAAAACTATGCCGATAAATTCAGAGTAGTACAAAAATGCAGGGAACTGTACGATGTAAAGTGTGCCTGCTACCGATACTACGATAACCCCCGCGATTATACTTAACATTTTTTTATTGTGCGTCCTCATGTAAGTCAGGGCGGCGATTACCGCAAGTACTACTGCCGCTACGAAGGTTATTATCGAAGATGTTATGACTACCAATAACGGGAGGATCCCCCATACTACGTACGTTGAGATTACATTACCGATGTTGCTCACTACCAGCGAATACACCAGTGCAGCCTCTGTAATGATTGAAAATATGTAGTAAGACCACGTTATTTTTCTATTTTTTAACAATTCGACCGAGCCTAACGCCAGTGAGTTGACCAGCAACGCGACTATGAAGAGGTATGCCGAAATCAAAAGTTCGCTATAGAAGCCAAATGCAAATATTATCTCCAATATCACCCCCAACGCAAATAACCAAAGGCCTGTACTCCAGAAAAGAAGGGCTCGTGATCTTGTTCTAAGATAATTTCTTATCAAATACACCGCTAGAACCGCGCTAAGTAAAAATATAACTATCGTTGATAACTCGACTATTGCCTGAGTGCCAAACATTATGTCTGTTGTTATTTGTTAGATTTAAAGCTTATTTTTAATAATCACTTGAGCCAGAATTTGCTTACCTGCTCGAGTATGTCCTCTCTCAATCTCTCTCCTTTCGAAGTCAATTTTTCGATTGAATCGGCAAGCGGATTAAGCTTTAGGTATCTAAGCCATGGCGAGAAATGGCGGCCGTTGAAATGGTATTCTATGGATTCTAGAGGGATCGTCCTAAGTCTAGACAAAAATTCACTAAGCGTCTCAGCCCTGCCTACCTCCCTCCCGTTTCTTAGCCTAAAGATAAATTCTTTACCCGGTTCAACGGTTACTTCGCCGGTCTTCCCGGGTTGACTACCAGAGGAAACTTGATTTAGCTTGTCCAGATTGCTGTTGAAAGTCGCCATAATACCACCTAGTATAAACATTGCTCGTCGTGCCTTATATTTAAAATGTACCTTGACCGGCAAAAAATCTATAAATATAAAAAACTACGCTAGTTATTTGAAAGTCTAATTTTTGGCTAATGGAAATCTTTAAGAAATACGATATACGTGGACTCTATCCGTCAGAGATAAACGAAGAAAACGCGTTTAGGATTGGCAGGGCGATAGCGACTTTGCTTAAAAAGAAAAACATTTTCCTTAACTATGATAACAGATTAGGCAGCATTAGGATAAAAGACAATTTTACGAGTGGATTGATACACAGCGGAGCGACGGTTTACGAGCTAGGAATGGGCCCAGTGACGGTATCTGCGTTTGCGTCCATTCGTGAAGACGCCTGCGGGATATGCATAAGCGCGTCTCATAACCCGATGGAATATACCGGGATACTAACCTACATAAACGGAGTAACGCTCACGCCGGAACCAATAAAAGCAGTATACCTGGAGAAGAAATTCAGCGAAAATTTTGGGAAGATGATTCCGTTCGGCTATGACGATAAATATGTTGATTATATAACCAAAGGCGAGAAAATGAAAGTAAAGGTGGGAGTAGATTCGATGGGCGGCTCGACTACTTTTATAGCTCCATATATTTTCAATAAGGTCGGGGCTAAAGTTTCTATGCTCAGAAGCTCGCCTTCAAGCGATTTTTATGGGCGCGTCCCTGAACCAAGCCCGGAAAATTGCAAAGACTTGGGGCGCCTTGTAAAAAAGGACGGCCTAAACTTTGGGCTCCAGCTGGATGCAGACGGTGACCGTGGCATGATAGTTGATGACAAAGGCCGGGCTTTAGATCCGATGATTACGTCTCTTATACTGATAAAATATCTAAAATTCAAGAACATCGTTGCGACTATCGCATGTTCTAGCTTATTGGAAGACTATGCAAAGGTAAAATATGTAAAAACCGGGAGACCGAACGTTGAGGACGAGATGAAGACAAAGAAATACGACTTCGGCGTGGAAACCGCGTCCCATTTCTATTTTGGGAAATACTATCCATTTTCGGACGGTATCCTGCTCGGTTTGTTGGTGGGAAGGGTCATAGCGATAACGGGTAAAAAGCTAAGCGAACTGGTTAAAGAATTTCCGAAGATATATTACGGGAACCTCTCTCTTGCATTTTCGAGCCAGGACAAAATAAAAAGAAAAATGGGGGAGATAGAGAAAAACTTGAAAGGCTACAAAAACAAAATAGAAATGGATGGAGTTAAAATACTCCTTGAAAATGGTTTTATGTTATTCAGGCCTTCAAATACAGAGCCGTTGGTAAGGGTATATTACGAGGGGCGCGGACCGGCGGAATTCAAAAAAATTCATGCTCTTGTAAACCGCATAATAAAATGATGGAAAACGAGGACTGGCTTATCGAAGCAGTGGCTGAAAAGCTCGGTACAACAAAAGAAAAAGTAAATGAACTTATCAAAAAGAAACTGTCCGAATTTCAAAACTTAACCGAAAGCGCCGCTCTTAGGATGGTCGCTACCGAAAACGGGGTCGTGCCGATAAGACGCGGCTATAAAATCGCTGATATATCCGATGAAATCGGTCACATAAACATAACTGCCACTATAAAAAGGAAGTTTCCTCCCCGTGACATCATGATAAAGGGGGCTAAATCTAAAGTCATAAACCTGGCTCTAGAAGATCAGACTGGTTCGATAAACGTTATAGTGTGGGATGTAAGCAAAGTGGAATACCTCGAAAAGGAAGCATCCGATAGAGACACTATCTCGATAGCAAACGCTTATTCAAGGAAAAACAAATTAAATGATAGATATGAACTCCACTTAGGAAGTGGCTGCGCTATAAAAATCACAAAAGGGCCAAGGGCAGAGGCAACACAAAAGAGAGAGTACCAAAGAATAAGTGATGTTAAAGACGATTCCAAGTTCTACCAAATAAGGTGCTTTGTCGTAAGGCTTTTCACTAACAACGTTTTTCTTATAAGATGCGGCATCTGCAAAAAGAAAGTAATTGACAAATGTGAGGAGCACGGCGATGCAGCTCTTTCAAAAATGCTATTTATATCGGGTATATTAGACGACGGCCTTTCAACCATACGCGCGTCGTTTTTTGACAAGACGGCGGAAAAACTCCTCGACCTATCGAAAGCTGAAAGCATAGAAAACAAGGTTAACGACATATCTTTCGGTCTGTATGAGGTAGAAATATCTGCGGTACCGAATAAATTTAACGAAACCTTGTCGCTAAACGTAAGGGACGTAAAGCCTATAGATTATAAGATATAATTATGAAAGTTAAAGAAGGGGACGACTTTCCGGATTTCTCGCTCGTTTCAGACCTAGGGAAGGTGGTGAAAAAATCTGATTTGAACAAAGATGTTAACGTAATTTATTTTTACCCGAAGGACGATACGCCGGGATGCATAAAAGAGGCATGTAATTTCAGGGACAATATGGATGAATTCGAAAAAGAAGACATGCCCGTATACGGCGTAAGCGTTGATGATATAGAGTCCCATAAAAAATTCAAAGATAAATATTCCTTAAATTTTATGCTGTTAAGCGATTTTAAAAAAGAGTTAATAAAGAAGTTGGGGATAGAATCGCTTTCCGGTTCTTCCAAAAGAGTGACATTTGTTCTTGATAGAGCCGGCAAGATAATCAAACTTTATCCTAACGTTTCTCCTGAAGAGCATGCTAAGGAGATGCTAAACTGGTCGGCAAAAAATAGATAACTCCGAGCTTTTTGCGCTTAAAGCTTTTTTATCGAACCTGACTTGCCTACGTTAACCTGTACCTCATTTTTAAACGAACGAGTGTAACCGCCGGTTACCTCGACCTTGTCTCCCACGTTTACCGTACTTATCTGTTTTCCCCATAGAGACAAGTTTATAGTCCCAGTTTCGTCTTTTATTTTCGCTGTAGCCACAGTCGTATTCCCAAATTTTGTTATTACTTCCCTAGGCTCAGACATTTCTACAATCTCGCCGGAGAACTCTACATTTGACATTCCGTCCCTTATCTCGCTTACATTCATATGTTTTTCACCCTAGATACGAACCATAAAGCAGTGGCAGGAGGATCGTTACGTCGCCCTCTACGTTCACATATTTCGCTTTAGGTTTTATTTTACCCCAGGATATCGCCTCTTCGAGCTTTGCGCCCGACAAGCTCCCATCCCAGTCTACCGCTGTCGTCATATATATCGCATAATCAAGACCATTTTTAAATAAATTCCACCATATGACGTGGTGTTTTGATATCCCCCCTCCGAGCATCAAAGCGCCGCTTTTTTTAGCGGTGAATACCCTATCAGCTAAAAGGTTTTCATCTGCGATCGTGTTTATTCTGAATTCTTTGTCTTTTTGTGAATACATCCATATCTGCGATCCAAAGCTGCCATCTGTAAAACCTGGTATTATTATCGGTATCTTATTCTTCCACGCCCAATATGTTATAGAATCTTCTGCATTCGGTTCGTCTTTAAGTTTTTCCCCGATGAACGCTATCAGTTCACTAGTCGAGTATTCTTTTTTGGCCATGCCAGCTTCCTTAAGTATAGGTATAAGCCGGTCTTCCAAAACGATGCCATAACTAGAGTCTGGTATAAAAATATTGTAAAGCCTATTTATCCCAGATGCCCTTAATTCCGCGTCATTTGCTACTTCTGTTCCCGCGTAATAGTCTTTCCATATGCGTGCTAGGTCGTGGTCCATCATGCCGCAGGTCGTTATAACTACGTCTACCAACTTATATTTCACTAGATCTTTTATTATACCTCTCGTTCCAGTAGAGATTATGTCTGCAGGAAAAGAAAGAAATTTTAAACATTCTTTGTCGTTCTGCATGTCTTTGAATATTTCGGAAGCCGTCGCCAATTTTTTGGCGGTGAACCCGCCAGCTAGTTTGAACTGTTCGATTAGACCCGTTATCGATTCTCCTTTCTTTATTTTTAAATTTTCTACCGGTTTTCCTAACATAATTATTTAATATAATTTGTATTGTTGCATTTAAATAATTGACTAATGCATCAAATAATATGAAGCCATCAGAAATATTGAGATATTATCTAAATGATGAAATAATAACAAAACTTCTCAATGTTAAAAACAGGGAATGTGCGGTAAGGTATGGGGAGAGCTTTGGTAAAAGGCCGATGCTATTTCAGTATCCTGGCGATATAGAAAATTTAGTAAAAACCGGTGCGACTAGTTTTCACGTAAGCGAGGAACGATGGAATAATCCTCTCGACTTGAGCAAAGACATCGCAAAAGAAAAGCTTTCTGACATGAGAAACGGCTGGGACATGCTTATAGATATAGACTGCAAGGCCCTGGAGATATCAAAGATATTTTGCAAGATGCTGGTAGACAAAGTGGAAAAAGAAGGTGTTAGGACGGTTTCGGTAAAATTTAGCGGCGGATCCGGCTTTCATCTTATGATACCATACGAAACGTTTCCCGCGACGGTGAATGGTATAGAAGCGAATCGACTGTTTCCAGACGCCCCTATGATAATGTCCATATTTCTTAAAGATGAACTTAGAGAAAAATTAAAGGCTATTCTAGAAAAAGACTATGGGGTAAAAAAACTGGCCGCCATGTTTAAATTAGATGAAAGCAAACTTTATAAAAACGGAGTTTTTGAACCATATTCAATTATAGACATAGACACCGTCTTGCTATCGGAAAGGCACATGTTCAGGATGCAATACTCTTTAAATGAAAAAAAATGGCTCGTGTCTTTGCCACTGGATAAAAATAAAGTCGAAAGCTTTAACATAGAAGCTGCTAGGCCAGAAAATGTGGACACCAGCAAGGACTTCTTTAATCTGTCTCCAAACAAAAACGAGGCGGCAAGTTTGTTTATACGAGCTTATGATAAGTTTGAACCAGAAGAAAAAGCCGATAAAGAAGCCAACAATAAAAAAGAGTTCCGTATAAGCATTATACCATTGAATGAAGCGTATCTCCCACCGTGCATAAAACTCATTTCCGCCGGCTTGCAAGACGGGAAAAAGAGGAGCGCATTTATACTGACTAATTTCTACAGGAATATCGGGAAAACAAAAGAGGAGGTAGCTAGCTTGCTTCTGGACTGGAACAAAAAAAATAAACCGCCCCTAAAAGAGAACCTGCTCTTACAGCAGGTGAACTACGCATTCGCTAGCAAAGCTTATCCCCCGCCAAATTGTGACGCTGAGGGTTATTACAAATACTTTAACGTATGTTTTCCGAATGAAACGTGTAAACTTATCAAAAACCCACTTTCCTATTATCTTAAACTATCAAAATCTAGAAATGAAAAAAGACCCAAAATTAACAGGAAGGTCTTAAGTTCGGTTTAGCCTTGGCAAATACTAAACATTAAATATACCCCTGTGCTTTATAGCTTATGGATCTAACTTTATCTGATAGTAAAGTGCTTGAACACTTGATAGTAGATTCATTAAAGCGTACTATTGGAGAGGACGGCGCTGAAAAAACCTTCGCCGAATTAAGGCTAAAAAACGAAAAATCCAACAGTGTCCTGCATTCTTTAAATGAGATACTCGTAAAAAGCGGATACGGACTAAAAACAAAAAATGTTTTTGAAAAATTGGGGGAAGAACTGTCGTCAAGACTTGATGTTAAAATAAGGCCGGATAACATTAATCTGTTAAAGGAAGGGAGTGAAAATGTATTGGTAGAAGTAATAAACCGTTTTGACGTGCCCTTAGTTTTTGAGGTAACGCTCGAAGACAGGGATAATTTCGTTCCAATCGTTTTTAATAAGAGGGAAGGCGCTTATTTCAATAGCTTCAGTGTAGAAAGCATAATAGATACCGGTGATGTCGGCAGATTCCATTTTAAACTGGGTTGGGAGGGCCAACAACGCAAGATACCCGGGACTACCTTATTTGTGCTGGTAAGATCCAACGAAGTCGAAGGTCTTAATTGGATAGGAAAATTAAGAGTAAACTTATCTTAAGACGAAACGTATCCGTCCATAACTTTCTTAAACTTAACTTTGTCCAACGCCGCTCTTTTTCTCTCTTTTCTTTTTTTGCGCAAGTGCTTAGCACCTATCTTAGCCATATCTATATTTTCACCCAGTTTATTTCGTAATACGTTACGGAATCTTCATCGTCTACCACCCCAAACAGCACCTTTTTCTTCACGCTGTGAGCAACCCTATTCACCGCTGAAAAAGTCAAAAATTTAATTGACTCGTGTTCTGTCGCGGCGTAGAGGATCCAGGTCGCGTGTGCCTTTCCCGGGTGGTCTCCCTTATTGTATACTCTGAAGTCCCCGCCATATTTAAATGCTGTTTTCAATATATACCCTGCAGATCGAAGGCTTCTAAAAACACAGTATCTAACCCAAAATCTTTTTTGCTTTTTTTCCGCTATTTTTATCAACGCTTGTCTAGTCAATTTTCCCCCGTTCGAGCCAAAAACTTGTAGCTGTTTCTTTTCTGTAAGATATAGCGCCTCTTCTAAGGATAACTCGAGTTTCCCGTCCTGAAACGAGCCGAACTGTCCTTTATTGAATATTTTTGAAGATGTTCGTTGGTCGAATACTATTACCTTATTGTTTGTAAGGGTTATTTTTTCCATTCTATTTGAGCACCGATAAGATGGTCTTTTCTATGTCGATTCTTGATGCAAGACCCACCAAAGAGTTCACCGGTTTTCCATTTTTAAAAACTAGGAGGGTAGGGATGCTCTCGACCCCGTACTCACTCGCGATTAATGGGCTCACGTCGACGTTAAGCTTAAACAATTTAAATTTTCCTTCCATTTTTGCTTCGACCGCGTCTAGTAACGGTGAAATTGCTTTGCAAGGGGCGCACCATTCCGCCCAGAAATCTACAACCGCGACATCTAAATTTTCTATAACGTCTTTAAAATTTTCACCATTTAGATGTTCTGCCATGCTCTAAATGATTTATTTTAGTATTTAACATTTATTGAAATGAAGAATATAACTATAATAAACAGATAAGTATTAACTATTTGTATGGTTGAGCTGAATATCGGTGCGGTTTACGTTTGCCAGGTTAAAAAACTGCTACAACACGGCATAATAGTCCAAATAGGCGACACGCAGAAAGAAGGATTCATACATATTTCTGAGCTGAGCAAGCGTTGGGTCAAAGACGTAAAAGACGTGGCTAAAGAAGGCGACAAAATCGTTTGCAAACTGATAAAAGTCGAGCAGCAGACCACAGAACTCTCCGCAAAGAGGGTAACCGACAACGAGGAACGCCAGGCACTAAAAGAATGGTCTGTGGAGAACCGAATCGGGCGAATAATAGAAAAGACTTTCAAAAAAGATTCTACCCAATTTTTACAAACTGCGAAAGAGAAATATGGCTCCATATTCGAATTTTATAGCGCCGTGCTAAAAAACGGTAGTCCTGTGTTGGAGGAATTAAAACTAAACAAGGAAGCGGCGGAAGCGATACTGGACTTTGTAGAAAAAACGAAGAAGAAAATAACGATAAAAACCGACTTGTTTGTACAGGATTTCACCGAAGAAGGCGTAGAAAACATACAGCGTTTGCTACAGAAACCATATTCCAGCAAGAACAACTATTCAATAAGATACATCAAAGCACCGCATTATCTCCTTACGGTCAATGCTGGAGAAACAAAAAAGACCATTTCGGAGAACAAGAAGATAATCGAAGGGCTGGAAGTTAGCAGCAAGGAGTTAGGGATAGATTTCAAGTACAAGGAAGTAAAAGAATGAAAAAAATCCGCTTTTGCCAAGAGTGCGAAAAGTATACCCTAAAAGAAAAATGCGATCTGTGCGATTCGCAAACCGTTATAAACTCGCCACAAAAATATTCGAAGGACGAGGAGATAGCAAAGTACAGACGTCAAATAAAACGGGAGGTCCTAAAAACCAAGGGGATACTTTGATATGAAAATAATCTCTGTAAAGTCCGTATATGAGGAACTAAAGAAAAATAAGAAGGCCATAAACAACGTCATAGCAGATGTCAAGAAGGGCGACATTCAAGGGTTCACCCCGCCGTCTACACTTGTGGGGGAGTTCAACTATCCCAGAGTTTCTGTAGGGATAATTTTCACAACAGACGAAAACGCATACCTTTACGACTCTCCAAAGTATTGGGTAAAAACCGGCTACGATGTTGCTAAGATATTCTCCATGCGCACAACGTTGGTCAACGCCAGAGATAAAATAGACGTAAGAAAACCGGATGAACGCTTCATGCAGGATGTCTCTTTTGCGACCATGTCCAAGAACGATTTATCGATAGATTTAAAATTGTCAAAAACTTATGACAAAAGTTTCCTGTCCGAAACTGTAGCCCCCCACGGGATAATGGCGGATCTAAAAAGCTTCCGCCTAAATGAAAACTTCCGAATAGAGAAACCGATTGAGAAGGTTTATTATGACAGAGATTTCAAGGCAACCGAAGCCATAACTTACTTATACAAAAACGGGATAGACGACGATAAGATAAATAAGATTCTAAGCGTTGGCGCTATCGGCGTAAAGCGGCGACTGGTACCGACAAAATGGGCCATAACCGCGGTAGACGATTCTTTAGGAAAAGATTTGATAAAAGAAATAAAGGATTTTGATGCAGGAGAGGAATATTTTATAAAGACCGGTAACGTGCTTGGAAATCACTTCGTTTTTATGTTCATGAAAGGGAAATGGTCGTTTGAACTTATAGAAAGCTGGAACCGCGACGGTAATTCTCTAATGACTGGAGAAGGCGACTATGAGCTTTACGGTGGAAGAAAAGATTACGTGCAAAACACGGCCGGGGCTTATTACGCGATAAGGCTCGCGGTCTTAGAGGCTCTAAAAGCCGTGAAAAAACAGTTTTCAGTCATAGTGCTAAGAGAGATCACGCCGGAATATTTTGCGCCCTTGGGCGTATGGGTAGTGAGGGAGGGCGCAAGAAAGATACTGGAAAACCCTGCCGAATCGAGCCCGGGAATGTCCGAGCTGATAAAAAACGCCAAGTCCCGCCTTCTTTATCCTATTGACATAGAGATAAAATCTAAAGTCATAAACCTAAAGGAAAAGCAAAAAATCTTGTCTGATTTTTAGTTTAAGCGACCAGTTTATAGTGTATAAATATCCTGTTTAAGGTAATCGAAGTTATAAGAGTTATTATAAGGTAAGTCCAAAACCACGTTAATTCGTTTCCTATCAGAGGTATGCTGAACGGAAGAGTAACTATAACCAGTGGGTTCGCTTCCAACGTCAATGAGAGGTTACCGAGAGAATAGGAAGTCTTTTCCGATGTAGAACCGATTATGCTGGATAGTGAGGTATTGTATGTTTTACCGTTTTGTAGCAGTACGGCCGTGCAAGTGCTAGAATGTAAGACTGCCGGGAAGTCTTGCGGCAAGTTGGTAGACACCAAAGTCAAGTTTGAACTATCATTTAGAGTAAGGCAGTTATTTGTGAAGGAAAGCGTGCCATTGACCGGCCCGGATAGGATTGATTGAATAGAAGTCCCTTGCGCGATTGGAACGTAACTGAAGAACGAAGACATGACCAAAAATACTATAATGAACGGAACGAACGTAACGAACGTCGGCTTCATCGACTGTTTCATCACTCTCCCGTTCTCCGACATAATCTGAGAGTACAGTTCTTTAAATCTCGGCTCGCCCGGCTTGACTAACTTTAATTCCTTTTGGAGTTCCTTGATTTTCCCCTTGCTTGCCCTGACGACTTCTTGGTCTACTATGATCAGATAAGCGATTTGGCCGGAGATCCCGACCCCTATTGCTATAAGTATCACGATTAGACCGTCTATCGAAACCACGTTAGTCCTCCGCCTCTCCGGTTAGCCGCTCTTTTATCGGCTTAAATTCCACTGCATTGTCTTGCATCAATGAGAAATAAAACTGGTATATTATCATAACTACTAACAGGATCCCGACCCCGGCTGTTAAGGTATCGAAAAGGTTCGCCAATGCCGCTACCAAACCGGTTAAAGCCCCACCTAAGATTGCCAGTGGTACTATATATCTTTTAAATATTTCGGTAAGGACCCTTTCGTCGCGCCTGAAGCCGGGCATTGACAGCCCAGAATTCATTAACTGCTTCGAAACCGATTTTGGATCCTGGCCACCAAGGTACATCCATATATACGAAAAAATCGCCGCGCCTATGACGAGAAGAAACGTATACGTAAGCAAGGATTCTATCTGCAAAGCCGTTATCCCCGTGGTGGTCGCGCTGACATAGAGCTCTTGTAAATTGGGAGGCGACAGCAGGGCGGCCAATCCACTTGTTGCGACTTGCTGTGTACCAAAAACGGTAGTCTCCGTAGTAAACGTCCCAAGAAAATGATTGCCGGCATTATAAAGAGTCAAACCGAAGAACTGCACTCCAGCAACCAACGATACGACTAAAACTATCGGTATTATGCTCGTATAAAAAAGCGCCACTGGCCACCTTATTGCGTAGCCTTTAAGCCTGCCAAATGAAAGGGGGAGTTCCACCTTCACCCCTTGCAACCATATCGCTACTGCGAAGAGAGATACCGTAGAGATTATCTCTATGATGGGAAAGAGCGCACTTAGTACCGCACCGGAAAGGAACGAAGAGATTATCGCGGGCACCGCCCCCAATGGGCTGATAATCGGGTTCAACGTCGTGTTGACCAACTGCAACGAGATCCCTGCCAATATGAAAAGACTTATACCGGATCCTATCCCCCACTTGCTGACGACTTCGTCCATAAACATCAGGACCATCCCGGCCAAAACCAACTGTATAAACATTATTATCGGGAAAGTAAGACCTGGGGCCGCCGGTGTAAGGGCGCCGCTGAAAACGTAAACGCCGTTTTCAATCATTATGAAAGCTATTGTTGCGATCTTCTGTATCCCCTGAAAAGTTATCCTGCCTTCCTTTGTCGAAGTGTCTATGTGTATCACATCGGTCCCCTGGAGCATCTGTATTATTATGCTCGCACTTACTATCGGACCTATACCCAGCGAAAGAAGAGAACCGAAGTGGGAGGCTATCAAAACCTGCAGTATCTCGAAACTAAGACTATAAGATTTGCTTACCCCAAAAAGCGGGACCAGAGACATCACCATGAAGATAAGAAGGATCGCTAGCGTCCAGCCGAACTTTGTTTTAAGACTAAGCTTGTGTTCTGGGACTGGAATTGATGGTAAATTTGATAGGAAAGCTTGCAGCTTTGGGTTCATACCACTTCTCCACCCGCGGAGACTATCTCATTCTTGGCCTTGTCCGAAGCTTTGCCATGTACTATCATCTTGACTCTTTGTTTTCCGAATCTGCCGCAAACCTTGGAATAACCTAGTTCCTCCAGATCAAGAACGACTTTATCGCCTTCTTTCTTAAGCATTCCTTTCTTTTCTAGAGAGCTTATTTCATTTTCGATGAAATTAAGATTAAGCGGGACTTTCCTGACGTTTGACAACTCATACCTATGTTCGTGCGCCCTTATTGACATCATGTTCTGCTGGCCTCTTTTTCCCCCGCCCGCGCGCCCTCTTCCACCGCGATTTCCAGCGTGCCTTGCTCTCTTTCCGTAGCCTCTTCCGGCAGTCGTACTGCCCCTCAAGTGTCTTCTTTTCATATCATTCTTTCAAGCAAGTCGTTTATGTTGGCGCCCCTGTAGCCGAATACTCCTTTTGAGCTGTATGGCGTTTTCTTCCCTCTTCTCTCAAATCCTTTTATCGGCGGATGCAGGTTGAATACCCTTTTTATCTTCGCGTCCTCCAAACTGCTATTTCCTGAGAGGAGACCCTGGACGGTTTCATCAAGCTGTGCGTCCTGCCACTCGTATTTCTTCCTATTGCTGAGCCTGGCTCTTTTTAGAAGCAATTTCTTCAGGGTCTCATTGTTTATCTCACCGTATGTCAAGACGCTTTCGGCCTTTTTTATCATCCCAAGGTTCGATGGAGAGTTGTCTAATAAAACGCAAGAGTATAGTTTGTGCAGGTCCAAGTTCTTTATTACGGCGCCTATGCTTGCGCTTTTCTTTACCGATGATCTTATCCTTATGACACAAAGTTTTTCCATCTTCGTTAACCTAAGACTCCCAGCGATCTTCTCTCCGTATCCAATAAACGATAAGAATCAAGTTTCTTCAGTGCTTCAAATGTAGCATAACCCAGGTTTATCCTAGTGTGGGTCTGCCCTTGGACTCTTGACCAAACGTCTTTTATCCCCGCAAGTCTTAACACGGTCTTTATGTCATCTGCGACGCAAAACCCTATGCCCTTCGGCGCCGGAGTCAATGTTACTATCACAGAACCCGTTTTTCCATGTACTTTAAACGGGATCGAATGCGGGGTGCCGCATGCACACTCCCAGCTTCCACAGCCCCTTTTTATTTTTATAAGACTGAGCTTTGCTTTCTTGACGGCCTTCTCTTTTGCTGTTACGGACTCTAAGGCACTTCCCTTTCCTATCCCAATATGACCATCGCCGTCACCGATGACTGCCATGGCTGAAAAATGTTGTCTTTTGGCTTTTGCGGTGACCTTCTGAGTATTTCTTATTATCCTTCTTTTTCCGCCGCCTAATTTTCCTTTAGATTGGCCTATAAACAAAAAGTCAGTTTGGAGATTCGGCAGCAAAACGTCGATTATCTGCGGCTCAAGGACCTTAAGATTATTATTTAATATTTCGTCTATGTCTTTTATTTCGCCTGCAGCTACTCTCTTGCCCAAGTCGCTCTTAAAATTATAATTGCTGACCCTTTTTTCTGATATTGCCGCTGGAGCTTTTTCGGTCTCTTCTTTTATCTCTTGCGCCGCGCTTTTGGCTTCCTTGACATCAGTTGTCGTTTCCTCAGTTCCCATGTTGCTTTATGTTATCGATTACCTTATTTATTTCTTCCCGCATGCTCTTAACCTTTTCACCTACTAGGTGAAACTGGTTGCCCTTCTTGTTTTCGTAGTGTTTTGCTATGTGGGCGCCATACAGTCTTTCTTCGGAAATGGGAAGTTCGCCCGCATGTGTGTCGAGGCCGCCATCTTGCGCCCCCTTCAGAAAATAGTATATGAAACTATCTTTCTTTAGAGTTCTGTTCCCTTTATCCAGTATAGCCTCTTTTGCGCTCGATTTCTTGGCCAAAAGGAAGCCTGTAAGATAGGAAGCGGGTATGTTCTTAGGACTAAAGGCCCATCCATATTTTTTAAGGTCTCTCCCGTAAATCGTAACTAGAGTCTTATCTCCGTCTTCAGAGTATTGGATTATCTGGCCCATTACTGTGCTGTCCGTCTTTCGAACGACCAATCTTGGCAGGCCGGATTTCAGAAGCTTTAGCCTCTTTCGATAGTTCGTGCTCCTGTTTCGTTCTACTTTCATATCAAGATTTTTTCATCATCTCCTCTATCGAATTCTTCATGTGCGTAACGCTATGGAAGGCATTCCCTTTTATTTTTCTGTAGACTACTCTGAAAAGTTTGCCATCGATCTTCCCTGCGGCTCGCTCTTTAAATAGTTCTTTTCTCAGGGCCCTGACTTTATTCCTCCAAGAAAATTGCATTCTAGCGTTCTTCTTTCCTTTCCTACTTCCCGTGCCTTTCCTGTGTCCCTTTTTCTTCTTTAAGTGCAGCGCCCTCGCTCTCGATCTGGATTGGCCTTGCGTCACTTTTTTCTTTATCGCCCCGCTAGAGATAAGATTATCCACATCGCCCCTGGTTATCGCTTCTTTTATCTCTTTGAATTTAGCCGGATCTAGCCATACTTTTTTCTCCCCGACCCCCAGGATATCACTTGCCAGTCGTCTCTGTGTTTTTAACATTCCTCTCATGGTTTACCACCTTTATATTTTTTGACCTGCATTCGTCTAATATCTTTGCTCTTTTCAGAGAGCCGACGGCGCTTGCGATTATCACTATATTATCTCCGGTTATCTTGCCCAGATCAGAGGGCGCGTAGATCATTACGGGGAGTTTATTTGCTATCCTGCCCCGCGTCTTAGCATTAGACATAAACCCTTTTGACGGCATCGGTTTGTGGCCCTTCTTCCCGATCTTTGTCTTGTTCTTACGGCCTCTTGGCTTACGCCATGACATCCCGACCCTTACGAGTTTTCCAGAATCTTTTTTTGTGAATTCCATGTTAAGGTTTCTTTGTTATGAATATTCCGTCCTTGAATACTCGCCTGTCTTTATTTTTGATCTGTATTTTGCTCTCGATCGTGCCTGCGACTTGCCCCACAAGATATTTATCTATGCCGGAGATTTTTATTTTTGTGCCGTTTACCTTTACCTCTACGTTCTTTGGGAGCGTTATCTCCCTCGGTTTCCTCTCGCCCACAAAATTTTCGACTATTAACTTGTCTCCGCTTACCTTAACTGTCGCTGGGAAGTGCATGTAGATAAGTTCTAATTCGGCGGTATATTTTTCATTTACGCCCTTTGCCATGTTTCTGACTGCGGCGGCCAAAGTCCCGGCTATCGCTTTCTGGTAAGCTATGTCCCGTTCTGCGTCTACGTGCATCGTTGTGCCGTCAAGACTTACGTGGATGAATGGGTATCTTATTTCCGTCTTAAGTTCTCCTTCTTTGCCATTTACAGTAATCATATTGCCTGAGATGTCCAAGTCTACACCAGACACATCGACCTTAAACTTAGTAGACATAAGCGATTAGCGTGCCTCCCAACCTAAGCTGCTTTGCTTCTGTATTCGTTATAAGTCCCTTATTTGTGGACAGAACTATCATCCCAAAACCCAAGGCCGGCAGGAATCGTTTTTCATATTTTGTTATCTCTTCAAATTTTATCGGCAATCTCGGCCGTATCGCCTTGCATTTGTTAAGGTTATCGCTCAACTCTAATTTTATGAAGCCGCCTCTCGAGTCGCTTATCACTTCGCATTTATTTATGTAGCCATTGTTTTTCACTATATCTAATATTCTTATTAGAAACTGGGATACTGGGCTTATTACGCATGTCTTTTTTCCATTCTTCTTCGCAACGTCTATTATATTAAAAACATTCGAAAGTGTGTCTGCCATATTTAAGCCTCTTTACCGTATTTTCTGAAACCGAGATCCTTAGCTACTTCCCTGAAGCATTCCCTGCAATAACTTAAACCATGTATGCTTATGTGCGCTTCGGCCCTGTTACAACGGACGCATTTTCTTGTCCTTGCGTCATGTGGCTGTGTCTTGTGCTTGCTGAACTTTAAGAATCTGTTATATTTTGCCGGCTTTCCCTTAAGGTTTTTCGCTATTCTTTCAAATGCCGTTTCCATATCAATCGTTTATCTTTACTTTGTATTTGTCCCTTATAAATTCCGTCGCTTCTTCCTTTTTTATCACGTGGGTTTTGCCTATCTTCCTTGCGAGCCTTTTCCTGGCTATTGAATATCCTCTTCTAGACAAAGTGACCGCAACCGATATGCCGACTATCCCTACGGTATAATCATATTTCGCTCCTGGTATGTGGACATATTCCGATATCCCAAAAGATAGGTTACCGGTCCTATCGAAATTTGATGCCTTTAGTTTATCTTCTACTGCAGTGAGGAGTCTTCTCAATAGTTCGTCCGCCTTTTTCCCCCTTAAAGTCACCTTGACGCCGATGTCTAAGCCCGGCCGTATATCCCATTCCGGGATCCTCTTTTTAGTCATAGTCTTAACCGACTTGGCGCCGGATATCTGCTCGAGTAATCTTCCTACTTTCTCCAGCTTATCCCCAGGTTCTCCCACTCCTACATTCATCGTTATCTTTTCGATCCTTATCTCTTTCATCTTGTTTTCCATATTCAAAGTACGAAGCACGAAGTAGTGGAAGCCCTAAAGGATTTTCCGCCTTTTTCTAGTTCTACCGATTCTGCGTCTATCTTGGTTATCTTACCGGTAAGCCCGGCGTTTTTACCCCTAAATATTATTACTTCTCGCCCCTGTTCGAATGGCAAGACTTCCTGTATCTTGTTCTTCGAAAGATCCAAGACTATCGTGTCACCTATCTGTATTTCTGGTTTGTCTGTTATGACGTTCCTTCCGTCGCTTAGTCTCAAAACCGTCTTATCCGCCTTTGCCTTGCCTTTTGATAAAACTTTAAGCCTCTTTGATTTCTGATCCGACTCGTCTTTCGTCATTATGAGCTTACCTTTTGAATCTAGATACACTAAAAATTTCTCCCCTTTTACGTCCAGCATGTCGCCGAAGCCGACTATGTATTTTTCCTCCTTTATGATTTTTCCATCGACTTTGACATTGCCGCTTCTTATAAGGTATCTAGCTTCCTTGCCGTTTTTTGCTATTTTCATCAGGTCCCTTAATATCCCTAAAAGCGCTATCCCTTCCGAACTTCTGTGCTTGCCCGGCAGAGAACGGACATAATAAACATATTTTTTCCTAGGTATGACTACGGCTTTCGTTACCACGCTTCTCTTAAAGTGCTTTGATTCACCGTGTCTTGCCATAAGTCTTTAGTTTATCCGTCCTCCAACTGTCTGATGTATTTAGTTCCTTGACCATCAATGCCGAAGGCCGCAACTTAAACGGGACTTTGTTCCCCTTCTTAGTCGTTCTCTTGACGCTGTCTATAGTGACTTTTGATTGTTTTGTGTATACCTTGTCTACTTTTCCTTCCGTTCCCTTGAATTTTCCCCGCATTATTAGCACGCTGTCGCCTTTCCTGACGGGCACGTTTCTAGTCTTGTAAATGTTTCTGAGGTCTTTTGACAAGTGTGCAGACAACATCGGTCTCTTAAGATGCAACGGGGCGTTCATCCTGTATTTTCTCTGTTTTTTCGGGATCCCGCTGCTGATCCAATGTCTACTAAAATCCTTGTTCATACGATACTAGACGATATTTTGGTTATATGCGGAAACCTAAAAGATATCTCTTTAGGTATTGGCCCCCTCAATATCGTTCCCTGTGGCTCATATTTATCTATGTCTTTTACTATGGCGCAAGCATTATCCTCGAAAGAAAGTCTTACGCCATCAAGCCTCCTAAACGCTTTCTTCTGTCTTACTATGACCGCTGGAAACGTCTTGTGTATCGTATCTGGCGAACCTCTTTTTACTACGACCCAGACGGTATCCCCTACGCCACACTTCGGTTGCCGGTCTTTTACGCCGTGATAGCCGCGTACTTGTACCACCTTAGCTATCTTTGCGCCCGAATTGTCAGCGACGTTTATCCAGCTGCCTACGTTTATCGACTTGCTGATCTTTGCTCTAAGCGGTTTTAAACCTCCTCCCTTTCTTCCTGTTCCCATGTTATGCCTTTTCCTTTCTGACTACCACGAACTTTTTCCATCGACTTATCGGTCTAGTTTCGTATATGATAACGTGGTCTCCTAATTTTGCGTTGATGCATTCTGGATTGTGAGCCAAAACTTTCGTCCTTTCCTTTAAGAACCTGTCGTATTTTTTAAGTCGCCTGTATCTAGTCCAACTTACTGCAACGGTTTTATGCGCCTTTGCCGACGTGACTATGCCTTCGAATTTCCTGCCGTGCACTCTCAAAGAGCCGTGATACGGACAGTTATCATCCTTACATTCCGTATCTGGAGCGACTAAATCGTTATATTGCATATTCCCAAGGCCTCAAATTTATCTCTTCTCCCCTGATTTTGATTTCTTTTTCGTTTGCATAGACAACAAATCTGTTTTTGTCCTTTATAATCCTTTTTAGTCCCTTATCTGTGTCGATCACTAAAGTATTCTTAGTCTCATCTACGACGCGCCCTTTGACATCGGTATCCTTGATAGATACGTCTTTGCCGATTAACATTAGGTATCTAAGAAAACCATCGTTTAAAAACGTTTTTATGCTATTCAAGAATATAATAAAATTAAAAACTTAAACCATGCCTAGTTTTGTCGCCAAGTCCATAGCGCTGGTTTCCTGTTTTAGCTTGACTATAGCCACTCTCTCTCCGCTCATCTTGTTTATTACGTTTATCTTGTCGATTTTTGCGCCGAAAAGCGTTTCCAGTTCTTTTCTTATGCCTATCTTATTGGAAGTCTTGGAGACCACGAACGAAAGCTTGTTCTGCTCCTGCATAAGCCTTGTTGCTTTTTCTCCGCTCTGGATGCTTATTATATTTTTTATGCTTTCTTCCATGTTCAGCTCAAGGACGAGAGTGCGCCTTTCGTCCATATCATAAGTCTGCCCGCGTTGCCAGCGTGTGTTACATCGTATATACTGAGGGAATTTGGCTTTCTTACCGTGACGTTTAGGTTTGCCATCGCTCTGGCGACTTTTGAATCATCCGTAGTGACCAAGACCGGCCCCATTTTTCTCTTGTATTTTCTGCCCCGAAGCTTGCCTTTACCGGCTCTTATCTTTCTCTCGGCTATTCTCTCCACCTCCGCGGATAACCCAAGTTCATCGAGCGCCTTGACGGCTTCCTTCGTTTTTGAAAGCGCATTTATCTTATCGTCTACGATGACTGGCAAAGAAGCGATTTCCGCCACCGAGTGGAACCTGGACACCATCTCTTTGTTAGCCGAACCCGCTATTCCCATTCGTATCGCCAGCCGTTTTTCCTTTTTATTTAATTTTTTGACCATGACGCGTTCTGCTTTCGGGGGGTGCGCTTCTCTGCCACCGACCGTGTGGGGTGCTACTGCACCGACAAAATAAAAGCTGGTTCCTCTATGTAATAGAGTCTTTCTCGGGCTTCTATTCATAGTGTGACCATAAGTCGTCTTATACGATCGCCTTCTCTTTGTAAGTTCTGCCGATTTTCTTTTTCCCGCCAATGGGTCGGTATATTTCAGTTGAAATCTTTCAGATTCTTCGGACAGATAAGCCCTTTTAAGAAACTCCTTGTTTATTTCCTGCTGGAATACTTCCGGCAACTGGCTTCCGTCTGCCTGCCTTGCGACCGATTGTGCTGTTTTTGCCATAATTTAGTATTTGATGAAATTCACTTTTACGGGTTCTGCGCTCTTTATCGGCCTTAGCGCCTTTCTCATTATTATCAACTTGCCTATGCTACCAGGTACCGAACCCTTAAGCACCAGCGCGGTCTTTGTCACGTTTCCGTATCTCTTATAACCGCTCTTTATATTTATCTCAGCCGGTTCCTTTACTATCTTTAAAACGAATTTGTTGTATTCCACCCGTGAATTAAATCCGAGCCTGCCGTGCGGTGGCACTGTGAATTGTACCTTAGCCATAGATTCGGCCCCAAGATTGCCGGCTTTTCTTCTGGATTTGCTTGCGTGCACAGGATATATCTTGACCCCAAATCTTTTTACCGAACCGGTAAATCCCTGGCCTTTGGTAATAGAACTTACATCTAAGAAAGACCCGTCTTTTATTACCGCGCCGACTTCCAAGTCCTTCCCTAACAGGTCTTTTACGGTCTGATATTTTTCTTCTAACTTGCCGCCTACGCCAATTTCAAAAACCTCAGGGGTTTTCTTTATGTTAGCGAGCCAAGGTTGTGTCGAGACCAAGAGCCTTAAATCATCCGCCTTTCCTTTGATGTCGTCTGGATTTGCGTTGTTCTCTTTAAAATTCAGTCGTCTTAATATGTTTTTGTTAAGGCCTTGCGCCCAGCTTTCTCCGACCGTGTTCTTGTTTTTGTAAAAACGTAGCGCACAAACAACCAACGGCGGGCATTCCAAGATAGTCGCATTCGTCATTACCTCCGTCTTGAAAGTAGGAGAGTTCTTGTCATTGTCCAAATAAGTCAAGGTGGTCATACCGACCTTATAGCCCGCAAATCCGCTTATTTCCTTCGACGACAGATGGCCAAAGTTATTGAAATTGTGGTATGGCCTGTCGCTTCTAGTTATAGGATAGAACTGAAGACTGCCTCGCCTAGGCGTACTCTTCTTTGTTATCTGATGTGCCATATTTTGTATTTTTTATAAGTGTGGTTTTAATTATATAACTTATCATTAATTCACTTAAATACGTTTATTTTTTAAAGACGGCCGGAGGTTTAATATGTCGATTTTTGCTATCGACTTCTTGTCCGTTGAAGTATCCGATACCAGTATCGCCTTTTCAAGCGCATAATCGTTTTTTATGCGCTTCAGGGCAGTACTCAGGGCATTCGCACGGATCGGGACTATGTCGCGGCCAAAATTTAGAAGATCGTTTATATTCTCGCGTTTTGCGACCACGAATATGTTAAAATCTAGGTGATATCTTGATAATCTAAATGCATTTTTTATATCTTTTGTGTCTAGGATTATAGTTTTTATACCGGTCTTTCCCGAAAGGCTGGCTATCCCCCCCATCAAAGCGTCTCCCTCGCCTTTTATCTTGTATTCCGCCGTGCCTAGTTTTCTATAGTTAAATCCTATCAATTTTCTAAGCGTATCGACGGTCTTTACCGGATACGCCCCTATCGCCGTCTCTTCCGATAGCATCACGGCATCCGTGCCTTCCGTAACGGCGGTAAAAACATCGTCTGCTTCGGCTCTCGTAGGCATCCTTCCCTGCGTCATAGACTCTAGCATCTGCGTCGCTGTTATGACTGGTTTGCTCAACTCGTTCGCTTTTCTTATCAGCTTCCTTTGGATGAACGGGACTTGGGCTATATCGAGATTCAGACCGAGATCCCCCCTAGCGATCATTATTACGTCCGAAGCTGTTGCTATCTCGTCAAAATTTTGGAGCGCTTCTTTCCTTTCGATCTTTGCTATAAGTACGCTATCCTTGCCAGTCATTTTTCTGGTCTTGAGGACGTCTTCCTTTTTTGACACGAACGACAGAGCGAAGGTGTCTATTCCGTGGCTTAATCCGAATTTTATAGCTTCCACGTCTTTATGTGTCGGATAAGTTTTTTCATAAACTAGCCCGGGCGAGTTTATGCTCTGTTCGCTTAGCAATATACCGTCGTTAAGTGCGCGGACGATCACTAGATCCCTTGTCCTTTTTATAGGCCTTACTTCAATCTTACCGTCTGAAAGCAATACGTTTTTTCCCAATGAGATGCTTCTCGCTATGTCTTTCGTCGTAGGTATCTCTCCACCCGGCCCGAGCGTATATTTTACTCCTTGTTTTATTTCTAACTGCGCGTTTTTAAGAAGACCTGTCCGAATCTTCGGGCCAGGCAGGTCCACAAAGATAGAGACGTTTTTCCTTAGTTTTTTCTTAAGCTTGTTTATTATTTTGATTATTTTACTAAAATATTCCGGATCTCCATGTGAAAAGTTTAGCCTGAATACATTAACGCCGTTTAATATTAGTCTTTTGATAGTAATCTCCTTGTCAGAAGCCGGCCCGAGCGTCGCGATTATTTTTACCTTTCCTTTTTCCATTGATATTATACAATTAATTTTCTGATTTATTAAGTTAGGCCGCCGATAGCAACCAGCGGCATCACGCCGTCCGGAGGATATGCCCTGACTCTAAACCATTGTATATCCATCGCGTCACTTGAACTGCAGCAGTAAACGCCTGCGGAGATATAAACGGTCGATGGCAATGCCAAGTCTGCAGACGCCGAATGCGGTGCATAATTCGTATAATATTGTTGAGCGGAAGAACTAATCCAGATTTGCCCGTCAATCCCAGGTACGACGGTCTGGAGGTTTATGTTCTGCGTGCTTGACATCCCACCAGAAAGACTGCCCTCCCCTATGCTGCCGCTCCATTCATTGAAGTCGTAGCCAGACGAAAACGCCGCATTTCCAGTCTGTTGTGCTATACCGCCGGAGAGGGCCCCTCCACTTTGCGACGTCACATCTGCTTCTGATATCACCGGCGGGGCATACCCAGAATTAGAAATTATGCCGGCGGCATTTCCAGAGCCGGTGTTAATGCTTAACCCATTGCTGACTGAAACTGTCGCGCCGGGCTCCGTATAAGTAAAAAAGGCGGATGGGATCACGCTGCCCGCAAAGTTCCAATAGCCGGTGAAGACGTTCGCACCGTCATCATATTCACCATAGGTGGGAGAAAGCTGCGGGGCTTCTCCGGTGTTCTGCGCATTCAAAAGATTATATGGTGGTAGATAAAGATCCATGTATATAGATAGCTCAGAGTTGGCAGGTATTCCATTCCCCAATTTCAACCAATATGTTGTGTCCGTACTCGCTGAGCCTGCGCCGGTGAACTCGACGTTCGTAGCCGCGCCGTTATTCCCGTTGCCGCTGTAATCGTTTGCGTTCCCAGCAAGCGGCCACCAGCCTACATCACCCGCAGCACGTAATGGCGCGCCACCAAGTCCTTCGGCGTATAACTGCGCTATTTGTGTCGAACTAAGTGCTGCTGAATAAACTTGCACGTCGGCTATCGAGCCATTAAAAAACTGAGTCGACCCTGAGAATAGATTACCGCCGATTTCAAATCCTGTGACTGACGCATTTATTTTTGAAGGCATGGCCCCGTTTATCGCTGGTCCACCATTAACGTAAACTGCATAGTTTTTGCCGCCGGTAAGGACCAAAGCAATAAAATTCCATGAATTTGCCGTGGATGCTCCACTGCTCAAATGAACATCGTCCCCGCATCCAGAGATCGTCGGCTTAAGATCGGATTGTACCGATAGGCCGTAGAGGGTACCGCTGCAGGGAGCGCCGCCCTTTAAAGTCTCGAATATCGTGTTATAACCGGCATTGTTTTGTACCGCACTTGGTTTTATCCATGCGACTACCGTCACTGTAGTGCCGGTACCGGTCGGCAAACCATTTGTTTTAAAACTATTAATGACTGAAGTAAGACCATTGAAAGAAGCTATATTGCCGCTTTCAAGCCATGAAGGGATTATAGTGCCGTTTAAATAAGAAAATTGTATATCCTGAAGGTTTGAAGCTTCATATTTAGAGTACGCCGAAGAGTTTATTGTAATCATCTGCTGGAATGGCGATGGGGTGGCAGTAAGCTCTGAATTTAGTAAGGTTATCTTGAGCTGTTGCGCCGGGATAAAGCATTCCGAGCTAGCTACGTCCAAAGACGGCACGCTGACTATTATTTTAACTTCTGGGTAAGTTTTTGTTAAGTTTATTGTGCCGTAAAAAGTTCCGCTGGTCGCACTTTCGTTTTCAGAAGCTATCTGAACGCCTCCAATCGTATAAACCGTTATATTGAAGTTTATATCGTCAACCGCCGCTCCGCTTTGCGATAAAAAGGACAGATTATACAATAAAATTTTCGTATTTGAAGAATTGAAAGCGTAAGAAGCATTTATAAAGGAGACTGGGAGATCGAAACTAAGAAGTGTGGTCTGCTTGCCGCCTATCTCTACCAACTTTGCCTGACCTGAGAACCGCCCCGGGTTTATCGGCAGTTCGCCGACTATGGGAAGACTAAGCGTCGACGCGTCTTCGGCCCCGCCTGATACCAAAATCAGATAACTGTTGCAGAGATACGAACTCAAAATGTTTAGGCCTGGAGAATCAAAAGCGAACGTCGCCGACGAGCCAGTCTGTTGTGAACTTAAGTAGCTGACCGCTCCGCTGATGCTGTTGACTACCAGAGCCAAGTTCTGTCCGTTCTCAGTTGCGCTATAAGCGGATGAATAATAAAACGTATACGCTAAAAAGGCGGAAAGTATCAACAGCCCGATTCCCATGATTATGAGATATTCCAAAGAAACCTGTCCTTTCGATTTGGAATTGAGTGCTTTCATGTAATTACTTTAAAGCGCCTTGTCGATGAGCTTATTTATATTCAAACTTACGGCGCCTATGTCTTTATCTCCGTCCACCTTCTTCAGGTGAAACTCTTTTGAGATATGTAGATATGCCTGCCTTACTTGGTTAAGCTTTTCTTTTTCTTCAAACAATTCCAGGCTCTCCTCCTGGTCAGATATTCTCACCAGAGAAACGCTTGGTTTTACGTCTATGAATATCCCTATGTCTGGAAGTCTAAAGCTCAGGTTTATGTATCTAAGCCACTTGTAATTTACCTTAGAAGCATAGCCATATGCCAGAGTAGAAAACAAGTATCTGTCGCACACGACCATCTTCCCCCTCGAAAGAGCCGGCTCTATTTCTTTTTCTAAGTGGTGGGCGCGATCTGCGCAAAAAAGTAGTTGAAGAGCTCGGGATGAGGTGGAAAATTCTCCCCTTAATGCGGCCTTCGACAAGCCGCCGATTATGCCGTTGGTCGGCTCTTTCGTAAGCAATACGGGAAAGCCACGTTCCTTAAGATGATGTGCTAAAAGCGCCGCTTGCGTCGACAGGCCCGCTCCGTCTAGCCCTTCTAATACTATGAACTTTCCTTTCATATTTTTTTGCCTTCTAGTTTTGCAAGCTCAGATAGTATCTGATTGGCTACAACGTGTTGGTCATTGGAGCCGTCTATCCTTACCCAATTTTTGGAAAAAAAACTTTCACTTATTAATCTTTCGTAAATTCCCTTGACATCTTGGAGCAGCGTCTTGTCTTTTTCGAACTTGTCTACGTCGCCGATAAGACTTTTCTGTTTCTGTTTCCTCTGCATGGAAATTTCCACTGGCACGTCTACATAAAACACGGCGAATGGTTCGTTTAGCTCCATAAGTTTTATAAAGGATTTCGCGCGGCTATAATCAAAGCCGTTGGAGCATTGATAAGACAAAGTTGAAAATAGATATCTGTCCATTATCACGAAGTTTCCGGCTGCCAGAGCCGTCTCGACTTTCTCCTTGTCCTTCAGCATATCCACCAGATAGACGAAAAATTGTTCTTCTACATCCAAGTTTATCCTAAAGTGGAGAAAATCGTCTATTATTTTCCCGTAAATGTACGAGTAGTCGGGATAGGAAAGCGCTAAGACTTTAAAGCCGCGGCTCTCGAGGTGCTCCTTTAAGATTTTGACTTGGGTGGCTTTTCCCGAGCCGTCCGTCCCTTCAAGAACAAGAAGTTTCCCTGACATAAAATAAGAAATACCCTTATGCTTTAATACCTTTCCTGTAAATTTGCACTTTCTCTCCGAGAAAATCCAGAATCTGAGACTCTTTTGTTTTCAGGTTTACGACCGGCACTTTTGCGACTTCAGGGTCTACACCATATTTTTTCTGGTAGGAGGTCTGGTGCTGCCAGCAGGACGCGTTTATCAGTATAGTTTCCTTATATTTTGACACCAAGGTTTTGTGTATGTGCCCGGCTGCGTATATATCCGGTGTTTCGTCTATCACAAGATAATCCTGGGTCAACGGTATTACTTGGGTGGAGCCATGCGTCGGTGCGAGGTGTCTCGATTTTAACTGCAATTTCATTATCGCTGCAACGTCTTCCGTAGTCATCTTATTATATTTGCTTATCGTGTTTACGTAATACGTTATACTAAAGCCGTGGTACCCGAGTAAATTTGTTTTATGCCCGCTTACAACCAGGTTAACTTGATAAGGATTAGATAGGAATACCGCGTTCTCTAACTTGTACAGGTCGCCTCCAAAAAAGGCGTCTAACCTTGGTTGCGGTTCTGCTATGTGGGTAGCATCGTGGTTGCCCTGAGAGATTAGGATTTTTATGTGCTTTGGTATTCTGTCCAAAAAGGAATAAAGGGCACTGTATTGCTCTTTTAGGTCAGTTATGTTAAGCTCTTTCTCTTGATCAGGGTATACTCCTATTCCGTCGACAAGATCGCCGGTTATTATGATAAATTTCGTGAGTTTTGCTATTTCCATATACTCTTCGATCTCCCCGTTTATCCATTTTATAAACTTTTCAATCGGTTCTTTCGCAAAAAGTTTTGAGCCTACGTGGATATCGGATAAAAATAGGGCGTAAGAGTCTTCTATCTCCAATGGTTTTCCGTCTCTTACTTGTATGTCCGGAAAAGTTATTTCGTTGACGAATATGGCGTCTTTAGACTTCTTTCCTTTTATTATTACTACCTGGTCTTGCATAAGGTCCTGATTTATCGTGGAGGATATCGCCCTGTAAGACGAAACGTTGTCTTCTATGTCTATTATCATGAATTTTTTAATCGGGCTTATGGACACGTTTGACACCATCGCTATTATTTTTACGTCTGATCCAGACGGCATGTTTTTTGCTTGTGAGATGGACATCAAACCGCTGCTCTCTTTGTTTACAAGCAGGTTTTTGATGCGATTAAACCTATCATTAAAATACGCCGTCCAGTCTGCTGGCTTAGAGGCCGAAGTCCCGCCCGCGTAATTCTTTATTATTTCGACGGAATATTCAGAATTATTATATGCTTCGGGGTACAGGTCGTGCAACGCGCGCTGGTCAAGAAAAGTTACGTTCTTTTCTCTTAATGTCTTTATTATTTCATCTACGTTTCCGATTTTAGCGCTTTGTATCGCGGCATCCACGAGTATTCCGTTGGAGAAAAATTTACTAAGTTCCTCTTCCTGCATAGCTATGGAGGTAAGTTATTATTTATAATTCTATTCTTGGGCAGGGTCGCATTATTATACAAAAGACGATTCTGGAAAACCTAATTCTATGAGCATTTTCTTGACTTTATCGACGTGATCTCCCTGCAGTTCTATCGTGTCGTCTTTGTAAGTTCCGCCGCACGCCAGTTTATTTTTAAGTTGTTTTGTTATAGTTTTCAAGTCAGCTACTTTCGGGTCAAGACCGCTTATCATAGTAACCACTTTCTTGAACGAAACGCGCTTAGTGTATATCTTGATTTTCTGATTTTCCTGAGAAATTGTGCCACAGATACAAAGATCCTTTGGCAATCCGCAAACTGAACAGACTTCTGTCATTATATTTTTTCCTTCTAACCTCTCATTAAATAAACTATATTTTAATAGAGCTAAGCTAGTATAAATAGGCTTCTACCGAAATGCAAACCAAAGTTTGGCTTTTTGTTACGCAACCAATATTTAAATTTGGCCGGCGCTTAACCTTAGAATGGTCACCAATGGGGTTAAAAAGCAGTAAAATGGAAAGGTATCCAAACCTCATAACTGAAATATTAAAAGAAGCGACTTCCAGACTCGGCCTTAAAAATATTGATGAAACGCGACGTTATTTTAAGACGCAAACATATGGATACGGCGGCGACTTTTCGATAACTCTAGCCTTAAGGGACAGCAAGTTGAACAAAATTCCTATAGAAAAGGCCGCTGGGGACATCAAGGCAAAGCTTGAAGGTTCAAAATTCATAAAAAGGACTGAGGTAGTTAATGGTTACGTTAATTGCTGGTATGACTACACGAAGCTAGCAGAATATCTTATGGGCGGCATAAACGATGATTATGGGAAAAGTGATTATGGTAAAGATGAGAGGGTGATGGTAGAGCATACGAGCGTAAACCCAAATAAGGCGATACACATCGGACACGTAAGAAATTCTTCCATAGGAGACTCCTTGTCTCGTTTACTTAGATTTGCAGGGTATGATCTTACCGTTACGAATTATATAGACGACACCGGCGCGCAAGTAGCGGATAATGTGGTGGGGGTTAAATTTTTAAACCTACCCAGGAAAAAACCTGGCGTAAAAATAGACCATTACCTTGGTGATGAAGTGTATGTAAAGGTGAATAAACTTTATGAAGACGACCCGGCCCTCATGGAAAAAAGGGGCCTGGTCTTGAAAGCCATAGAAGAAGGGAACAACGAAATCGCTTTGCTAGCGAAGGACATGGTCATGGACGTGCTAAAAGCGCAACTGCAAACTCTTAGTCGGCTTGGCGTTTTCTTTGATCTAGTAAACTACGAATCGCACATATTAATGTACAAGTTTTGGGCCACCGCCTTCGCCCATATGAAGAGTGTAGGTGCGATAAAATTGGAGACGGACGGTAAAAAGAAAGGGTGTTGGGTCTTTAAGACCGCTCCGCCAGACGAAGATAAAATATTAGTGCGCTCAGACGGCACGGTCGTATACGCCGGCAAAGACATCGCATACGCTATGTGGAAGCACGGGCTGCTCGATAGCGATTTCCGATATAAAAAAATGGAATTGCAAAAAAACGGCGAAGAATTGTGGACCACCACGCTGGACAAAGATTCCACGAAAACCCATCCGACATTCAACCACGTGAAGCATTCCATAAGCGTAATAGACATAAGGCAAAGCTACGAGCAAGCGGTTGTGAAAGAAGCGATAGAAAAACTAGGCAATGGGAAAGGCATCGACTACGTACACTACGAATATGGAGTAGTTGCACTGTCTCCGAATACAGCAAATAAATTGGGCGTAAAAGAAACGGAAGAGGGGGGCGCTTTCCAAATGAGCGGAAGAAAGGGAGTATATATAAACGCAGATAATTTTTTAGATAAACTTTATGAAACGCTGTTAGATGAGACTAAAAGTAAAAATCAAAATTTAGGCGAAACCGAATGCAAAGAGGTTGCAGAAAGCCTGGCCGTATCAACGCTAAGATATGAAATGATAAGAACTGATCCTAAAAAAATTATAGTATTTGACCTTGACGAGGCTTTAAAATTAGAATCGAAAGGAGCGGTTTACATTGATTACACACTTAGCAGGATGGCGGGAATACTTAGAAACTCGAATTCTAAAATAAAAACGTCTATGGCTATCCCTGAATTAAGTGATTTCGAAAAGCGGGTACTTTTGGATATTTTAAGATTCCCAGAAATCATAGAATCCGCAGCAAAGGCTCTCGATCTTACCGTCGTATCCGGATTTTTGTCTGAGTTCGCTTCAGATTTTAACGCTTTCTATACAAACACGACGGTTCTAAAAGCTGAAGAAAGTATAAGAGATTTTAGGCTTTGGCTCGTGACTGCCGCCAGAACGACTTTAATAAATGCGATGTCAACATTGGGCTTAGTCCCACTCGAAAGAATGTAATTTATGAAAGCCGCGCAACAAATCGTGGAGATCATAAGTGTACCGACGTCTCTTGGGGGGAACGTCAAAGGTTCTGAGCTAGGCCCATCGGCGATAAAAAAGGCTGGGCTTATGGACTCGCTTAGAGAGATCGGCTTTGAGGTAAAAGAAGGCGAGGATATACGACCAGAAATAGACGCACGATGTAAGATAGACCCAAAAGCGAGACACATAAACGAAATATTGATGACTGATAAAATTGTCGCTGATGCGGTTCATAGCGCTATAAAATCGAAACGGTTTCCGTTGCTCTTGGGCGGTGACCATTCTATCGCCATTGGTTCAATTGTCGGCCTTTCAAGGTCATTTGATAATCTTGTAGGTATCATATATTTCGACGCTCACGGCGATTTCAATACGCCGGATACCACGCCGAGTGGAAACGTGCACGGGATGCCACTGGCCCTGGTCTCTGGCCAATATAATAAAGTACTGCCATTGGACATGAAAAAACCGATAGACCCAAAAAATATAGTTATAATCGGCGCAAGAGATATAGACCAAGAAGAAAAAATCCTTCTAAAAAAGGCCGGAGTCCACGTGATCGAGATGGCGGACATAAAAACCTGTGGGATAAAAAAAATTATTGCTGAGGCAATAGAAATAGCTGGAAAAAATGGTAGACGTGTACACTTAAGCGTAGACATAGACGTTCTTGATCCGAGCATCGCCAGCGGGACTGGAACTCCGGTGTCTGACGGCCTTGATCTTACAGATATGAAAAGTGCAATGTCGCTCCTGGGGGCGTCTGGATGCGTCGGTTCTTTTGAATTGGCGGAAGTAAACCCCCTAAAAGACCGAGATGACACTACTGCCTCGATTGCGGTCCAACTAATAAAGTCGTTTTTTGACGGGCGAATAGTCTACAAGCGCTAAAAATACGGCCTCTTTAATTATTATTTTAATCACTTTTAAGTAAGTACAGTAAACCTTTAATCCTTTAATCTCATATAAAGTCTATGGACTTCAGCAAATTATTCAATCCAGAGAGCATCGCCATTGTCGGGGCGTCTAGAGACCCAAGTAAGGTTGGAAGTGTGATATTAAAAAATCTTAGGATCACTTACCGCGGTAAAATCTTCCCAATAAATCTTAACACCGACGAGATACAGGGATTAAAAGCATATAGAAAAGTGTCTGAGGTAAAAGAGCCTATAGACCTTGCAGTCATAGCTATACCGGCAGAAGGCGTACTATCCGTACTAAAGGGGTGTGAGAGGAAAAAAATCAGGTTTGCGATAATAATAAGCGCTGGCTTTAAGGAGTCTGGAAACGCCGGTATGAAACTTGAAGAGGACGTAAAAAAATTCATTAAGACTGCAAAAATAAGAGTCATAGGCCCAAACTCTCTCGGCGCGATAAACACTTCTCCAGCATATAACGCTACCTTTATAGATCCCAATTCAAAACCAATGGAAGGGAACACCGCCTTTATTTCTCAAAGCGGTGCACTCCTAAGTGCGATAATCGATGATGCTACATTGGAAAAAATCGGGTTCAGCAAGATAATAAGCATAGGAAACGCGGTCGACATCGACGAAGCTGACATGCTAAACGTACTATTGAACGATGAAAAGACCGGCGCTATAACGCTTTACGTCGAAGGACTGGAAGACGGCCAGAAATTTATAAAAAACGCGATAGAAGTATCGAAAAAGAAACCGATAATAGCGTTAAAGGGGGGAAAATCCAGAATCGGGGCCGTTGCTGCAGAGTCGCACACCGGCGCCTTGACGGATAACAACATGAGTTATGACCTTGCATTCAGCAAGGCAGGGGTGATATCTGTCGACAACATAGACGATCTTTTCAATTTCATGAGGGACGCGCCGACGCTAAAAATAAAAACTGACGAAGTTATCATAGTCACGAACGCCGGAGGGGGGGGCGTTATAACTACTGACGCGATCAGCGCCGCTAACTTGAAACTTGTTAAATTAAGCAATAACATAGTCAATGAGCTTACTAAAGTTCTGCCAAAAGAAGCCAGCCTCCACAACCCTATAGATATACTTGGGGATGCCACGCCAGAAAGATACAAAGAGACCCTGGAAATCGTTTCTAAACTTAACAAACCGATAATAGTCATATTCTCACCACAAGAGACTTCGCTCCCTATAGAGACTGCAAAGGAGATATCAGAGATACAGATGCAAAATAGGGACCTCCCCATACTCCCCGTATTTTTAGGCGGCGCCAGAATAGAAAAGGCAAAGAGGTTCCTGAGAGAGAACGGGATCCCAGCTTACAGTTACCCGAACGAGGCCGTCGATATAATAAGGGGACTTTACATCTACGGGACATTTACTCCGCCGGTCTATTCTACCTATGATAAAACAAGGACAAAACCCCCTAAGGTTTCTTCGAAAGAGAACCTGTTTGGGCTGCACTCAAAGGACGTTTTCGACAAGATCGGGATAAAAACCGCGTATGGCGTGCTCTTCAAAAACGAGACGGAGCTGCAAAAGGCAATCAAAAAGATCGGGTACCCTTGCGTACTTAAAATCGCATCGAATACTATCGCTCACAAAGGCGAAGTCGGCGGGGTCATTTTGGGGATAAAGAGTGATGAAGACCTTAAAAAGGCGTTCGCTTCCCTAAAAACAAAAGTGAGCGAGAATCATTTAAAAATAGACGGGTATGAATTATACGAAGACGCAAATAAAGAGAACCGTCAAAACATCGAAATACTTCTTGGCGCACACAGAGACCCGCAATTTGGCGCGCTTATAGGGATCGGCCTTGGCGGCGAGTATGCGACTTTGCTGAACGAAACGGAATTTATGCTGGCCCCTATATCGGATAAGGACATTTCTGAATTTAGGAACTCTAAGATAGGCAAGATAATCTCTGCGGCCGCTAAACATAAAGTTTTTGACGAGCTGATCGATTACTTGATAAAGATATCTAAGCTTATGGACGCCAATCCACAGATAAAAAACATAGACATAAACCCCATAATGATGTTCGAGGACAGCGTGATTGCTACTGATTTCAAGATATACAATTCATAATTATAAACTACTGCTTGACTTCGATTTTCTCGAATAAATTCTTGCCTCTTTTTACTTTGCCGTCGAATGTGACGAATTTGCATTCATTTATAGAGCCGAGCTTTACGCCAAGTTGATTTTGCATACTTTCACTAGTCTCTGGAAGAAATGGATATAAAAGTATCGAGATTATCCTCAAAGCTTCTAGAGCATTGTTCAGTACCGCACCAAGTCTGGCGCCGCCCAATCTCCAAGGCTCCGTGTCGTTTATGTATTTGTTTACGCTGCGCACAAACGTCCATATTTCGTTTAAAGCGCCGTTTACATCGTAAACTTCGAATAGTTCTTTTATTCTGCTCATGTCAAGATTATCGGCGATCTCCTCTTCTCCTTCTATCTTTCCTTTGAATTTTTCGGCTAGCGTAAGCGTTCTTGCTACTAGATTGCCTAAGTCTGCAAGCAATTCTCCGTTTATTCTCGAGACTAGTCCGCTCTCAGAAAAGTCTCCGTCTTCCCATATAGGTTTTTCTTTTATAAGGAAATATCTGAGTGCATCTGCGGAATATTTTCTTGCTAGTTCAACAGTATCTACGACGTTCCCGATAGATTTGCTCATTTTCTTGCCTTCTACTGTCCACCACCCATGTGAGACGATAGTTTTTGGTAGGTCTATCCCTGCCGCCAGCAACATAGCCGGCCAGATGACTGCGTGAAACCAGGTTATCTCCTTTCCCACCATATGGACGTCTGCTGGCCAGAATTCAATAAATTTTCCGCCGTTTGGCCAACCAAGTGCGCTTATGTAATTTAGAAGCGCATCAAACCAAACATATACGGTTTGCTCTTTGTCGAGTTCGAAAGGTATCCCCCACGTCACTGACTTTCTGGTTATGTCTAAATCCTTAATGTCTCCTTTAAGGCGGTTGACTATTTCTTTTAATCTCGAGGGGGGTTTTATAAAATCCTGGTCCTCTTCAAATATTCTTAGAAGATCATCCTTGTATCTACTTAAAGCAAAGAAGTAAGCATCCTCTTTTACTTTTTGTACGTCTCTGCCGCATTCGGGACATTTTCCATCGTTTAATTCCATTTCTGTTATAAAAGTCTCGTCTGGAACGCAGTACCAGCCTTCGTAGATTCCCTTGTAGATGTCTTTGTTGTCCCAGATGCGGGTTATGAATTCAGAAACCGCCTTCTCATGTTCTTTATCTGTAGTTCGTATGAATTTGTCGAAAGAGATGTTCAAGGCTTTCCATGTTTCGATATACGTGTTTGCGACTTCGTCAACAAATTCCTTTGGGGTCTTACCGGCTTCTTTAGCGGCTTTTTCTATTTTTGTACCGTGTTCGTCTGTGCCAGTTAGAAAAAAGACATCTTTTCCTAACAGCCTATTCCAGCGAGCCAAAATGTCCGCTATTATTGTCGTATACGCGTGGCCTATGTGGGGTTTTGCTGTAACATAATAAATCGGTGTAGTTACGTAAAATGTTTCCATGTTGGCGACTCCAGATAATATTATAGCGGGGAGAAGATTTGAACTTCTGACCTTCGGGTTATGAGCCCGACGAGCACTCCTGGCTGCTCCACCCCGCTATCTACAATAATTAGATTACATTAAGATTTAATACTTCTTATATCTTTAACTAGCAAATATAAAGTGATGACGTTTATAATAATTGACTATGACAATCGTTATATCACTGGGGGGCTCGTTTCTTTTTGAAAACCCAGAAAAGATAAACGAATTGAACAGAGTCATACATCATTCTAATCAAAATTTCATAATTATTTGCGGTGGAGGGAGACTGGCTAGGGAATACATAAAATTCGCCTCGTTATTTAAATTAAAACCCGAAGACATGCACTTAGTGGGTATAAAATCCACAATTATCAATGCCCTAATCGTAAACAAGGTGCTTGGCGGTGAATTGTACGAAGGTGACCCGCGGAAGATAAAGGACAAAAAGCTTGTCGTCACCGGCGGTTTTGAGGTCGGATGGACTACTGATATATGCGCCGCGTATGCCGCCGTCGCTTCTAAATCAAAGGCGATCTTTAACCTATCAAAAGAAGAAGGCGTTTATGATAAGGACCCGAGTAAATTTGACGATGCGAAGCTCTTAAAAACTCTTTCTTTTGAAACTCTTTACAAAATAAACCGCGGTAGGCGAGTTCCAGGGATGAATTTTATATTCGACCCGCAGGCCGGTGTGATATGTAAGAATAATGGGATAAAAGTCATAGTGACAAACAAGATTAGCGACATCGCTCGTTTTATAAAATGCAAAGAGTTTTCTGGAACTCTTATAGAGTGAAACGCAAAAACGATAAATATTCATTTAATCATAATTACTGATGGCCAACTCTTCAGCTTGGATGTATACTATATTGCCCATCTCCGCTATATCGGGAGGCCTGGGCGTCCTTCTTCCTCTTTACATACTAGCTTCCCACGGTAGCGTTTACAATGTGGCTATTGCGATAGCTCTTTTTGAGCTTGTTAGCATACCTGCCTCCCTTTTCTGGGGTGATTTAACGGATAGATTGGGGAAAATAAAATTCTTTATACTAGTTTCCATAATAGGCTTATTCCCGATATTATTGATATTCTACCTTATAGCTTTTGTGCCTGCGATAGAAGGTATCTACGGACTTTACGCGTTTATAGCAACGGCGTCCTCGCCGGCGATAAATTTGCTGATAATGTCGCATAAGAAAAATCCCGCACTGCCAAGATACTTCAGCCGCTATAGCATACTTTCAATATCCGGTTCTATAATAGGTACCATACCCGGGCTTTTCTTAGGCGCCGGCTTTATCAAAGACTACCTGATGTTGCTATTGGTGTTTAACGTCGTATCACTAGGCCTTACAATGCTGTTGGTACGGCCAGACAAAGCCAAGGCTATAGAACCCACTTATAAAAAAAGCGCGAATCGCAGTTTTGCCGTCTTAAACATGCTAAGTTATACGCCTTACATTCTTACTGGTTATAGACTTATCGAGAAAATAAGAGCTGGCTTAAGTAATAAGAAAATAAGGAATATCTACATATTATTAGCTTCAATAGGATTATTTGACGTAGGCTTATATCTTTTCAATACCTCTTATATACCTTACCTAAGTGCGCATTCAATAAGCTTTAGCAACATATTTTTGGTAAGCATCTTGAATGGCGTCGCGCAGCTTGGCGTATACGCGGCGGTTATATCGTTTATACGAAAAATCAATCTTGGAACGTCTTATTTGGCTTCAAATATAATAAGGGTGGGGGGTTATCTCCTTGCTGTGATACCTGCGTTGGCCATCCCGATTTATTTCTTAGCGTTTAACATGGTAGGATACGCTGTTGCAGGGGTAGGTTACGCCATCTGGAACATGGCCTCGTCTGTAATACTCTATACGCAGATAAGGGACCTTGGGCGTGGGCACTACATCGGAGTTTGGGTCGCTATACTTGGGGCGTCTGCGGTCGTAGGCGCATTCTTATCTGGTGTTTTATCCTCAGACTTCGGTTACATCGCGACATTCTCTGCTGCGATCATGGCTGTAATAGCTTCGCTTTTAGTTTTCACGTACGTAAAATATCCTCAAGACAGACCCGGGGCGCCCAGCACATAAAATAGATATACTTATATACGAACGTTTTCAAACTGTATAATGCAGCTAATAATAGCAGAAAAAAGCACGGCCGCAGAGACTATAGCGAAAAACCTTGCAGAGAGCAGACTAAGAAGCGAGGAACTCGGTTTAGTTAAATTCTGGTTCACAAAAATAAATGGAGAAGACTCCGTTATAGTGCCACTGAAAGGCCACATAAAGGATGTAAGATACCCTGAGACATTCAAAAAGTGGGAAGAGGCGACCTTGAACAAGCTTGTTGACGCAAGATTGGAATATGTCCCGATCGCTTTAGACAACATCGAAGTCATAAACAAATTCGCAAAGAAGGCCGATAAGGTTATAATAGCGACGGACTATGATACCGAAGGCGAATCGATAGGCTTTGAAGCTATAGACGTAGTAAAGGCCGCAAATAAAAACGCACGATTCTTCAGAAGCGTTTTTTCTTCGCTCACGGCTAAAGAACTGCACGAGGCTTTTTCAGATCTAAAAAAACCCGATAAGAACCTGTCTGATAGCGCTGATGCCAGGAGAGAAATAGACCTCATGATTGGCGCCGTTTTGACGAGATTCATATCATTGGCCGCAGAAAGACTGGGTAATTCTTTCTTGTCTGTAGGGCGAGTCCAAACGCCGACGCTTACCCTGATAGTGGACAGAGACGCCGAAAGAAGGGCGTTTAAATCGCAGAAATATTGGCGCTTTACGGCTATCATAACTTCTGGAAAAGGATCATTCACTGCAGAATCAGTAGAAGACAAGATATTCGATGAGAAGATAGCTAACTCTATAAGAAAGATAAAGGATACAAAGACTGCAAATGTAAAAGAAGCTGTAAAAAAGGTCCGCGAAGTACTCCCTCCAAAGCCGTTTAACACTACGGGATTTTTACGAAGCGCCGCCGCAATCGGCTTTAGTGTCCCGAACGCGATGCGAATAGTGCAGGGGCTTTACATGAAAGGATACGTTTCTTACCCGCGTACAGACAGCGAAGTTTACCCGCCGACTCTTGATTTAAATGAAATCGTCGGTGAGTTGGGAAAATCCCCGCATTACAGCAAGTTCACAGAAGAGATAAAACGGGCGCCATTGCACCCAACAAAAGGAAAAGAAGCAAAGGACCACCCTCCTATACACCCAGTCATGCTGCCAAAAGAAAAGCTACCCGCGCAGGATGAAAAGATATTCGACTTGATTGCAAGAAGATTTTTAGCTACGCTATCAAACCCTTCGAAGGAAGAATTAATGAACATAAAACTAAACGTTGGAGGAAAGGAATTTTCTGCCCATGGTTCTAGAGCCATAATCCCAGGCTGGAGAAACGTTTACACATATTCTAAATATGAGGAAAATATTTTACCAGAACTAAAGAATGGCGATGTCGTAAAGATCAGATCTATTGATGAGATAGAAGACCAGACCGCACCGCCACCTCATTACTCTCAGGGCGGTATGATGAAAGTCATGGAAGATTCTAGGCTCGGAACCAAAGCGACTAGGCCAGAAATACTGAAGAAACTTATGGAAAGGCGTTACATTTCTGCCAGTAGGGCATTAATACCCAGTGAAATGGCGTTTGCGGTCATAGAAAACTTCAAGAAAATATCAGAGGACTTGACGAGCCCCAAGCTTACGGCGGCGTTAGAGGACGAAATGAAAGAGATAGAGTCGGGTAAAAAGACCAAGGAAGAAGTCGTGGATGATTCTAGAAAAATGGTCAAAGAGATCCTAACAAAATTGATCAGTAAGAGAAAAGAAATAAAAGAACTTATGCATAAGGCATTACTGCAGCAATACATATACGGTAAGTGCCCAAAAAGCGGCGGAAATTTAAGAATGATAATATCAAAGAAGTCACATAAAAGATTCGTTGGCTGCGCGGATTACCCAAAATGTCATTTTGGGATGCCACTGCCGCAATCTGGATATATATTCATCTCACCTCAGACGTGTACTAAATGCGGCATACATATGATCGAATGGCACGCAAAAGAAAGCAAAAGGACTTATATATTTTGCGTGAACCCCGCGTGCAAACCGAAGAAAGAGGATTTGAAACAAAAAAAGACGGCGGCCGCCAAAGCTAAAAAAGCAGAAATATCGATCTCTAAAAACAAAGAGTAAATTGATTTTTCATTTTTATAGCTAGCTATAATATTTGAACGGCGAAGCAAATAATCTAATAAATTTATGAATTAATCCTATGCGAGATCTTAATCTTTCTTCTGCACGAGATCTGTACATCTTCCTGCGGCTATTGTAAGACCCATATCCCTTACAACAAAGCCTGCAAGCTGTGGGATTGTATCAGCTTTCTCTAGAGACAAAGGTTTTAGAGGCTCGAAGACGACTATCGCTGCGTCGCCTTGCTTTATAGTTGCCGGGTTCTCTTCTAAGACTGCACCGGTCTTAGGGTCAAGTTTCTTAAGAATCTTCTTGAATTTCACTGGGACCTGTGCGGTGTGCGTGTGAAGTACTGGACTGTATCCCGCGGATATAGCAGTCGGGTGTTGGAGGACTATTATCTGGCCGGTGAATTCTGTTACTACGGTCGGTGGACTTGAAACTAATCCAGCTACGTCTCCTCTTTTTATCTGTTCTTTTTCTATCCCCCTTACGTTGAAGCCGATATTGTCTCCTGGCCCTGCCTGAACAAGGTTTTGAAAGTGCATTTGAACAGATTTGACTTCGCCGCTTACATGCGAAGGTTCGAACATAATCTTATCTCCCGGCTTTATTACGCCGCTTACCACTTTACCGACAGGTACCGTCCCTACTCCTTGAATCGTATAAACATCTTCTATTGGCACCCTTAAAGGTAAGTTAGTCGGTCTTTCTGGCAA
>DAHXLI010000028.1 GCA_027366075.1 Candidatus Parvarchaeota archaeon
ATAGGTAGCATAGACGCTATAAAGAAAATCGGAGCTACAAACGGTATAGAAATAGGAAAAACAAAGATAGGCGAACCTTCAAAAAACGATATAACGACCGCAAGACTGAATAATAATGTAATATTATGCTTTAATGTACCAATCCAAAGACAAACAGAAATACTTGCGAAGTCAGAAGCCGTCACTATAATAAACACCAATTCTATATACGAACTTTTTGAAAGATATTCTACATTTATACAGGATGTAAACAAAAGACGTTTTGAAGCACGCACCGCCAATCTAAGACTCCCGGCAAAGATAGTTTTTATAAAAGGGGATATTTTCAGGAGGTCTTCGCCATGCGTATTCGGTGTCGAAGTCTTAGGTGGCGAAATAAGAGCCAACTACCCACTTATTAAGAAAAATGGCGAAAGAATCGGATCAATAGTCGAGATACAAGAAGGCGACAAGAAAAAAGTAGACCGAGCAGTCAAGGGCGAAAAAGTCGCCATAAGCGTCGACAATGCGGTGTATGAAAGGAACCTAAGGGGCGGGGACGTCTTATACACAGATTTAGAGATACAGGACATGATAAAATTCAATGATGTCATAGATCTGTTTACACCAGACTATCAGGAAATACTAAAGGAGATCCAGAAAATAAAGAAAATTTAGCCCCAATTCTTTAGTGCATCTTCGTAAAGCGACATGTTGTCACAAGGGAACCACTGCCCAGAATATATGAAGCCGTAAAGTTTTCCTCTCTGCGCAAGTTTTGTAAGTAGCTCGGAGCTAATGTTTGATTCTCCGTCCGGTATCAGGGAGATGGCTAGGGGGTTTAGAAGATATATGCCGGCGTTGACTAGATTTGAACGCTGCTCAGTCTTCGGTTTTTCTATAAAATTCACTACTTTGTCCCCGTCCATCTCCACGACACCGAATTGTGAGATGTCTTTCCGAGTTGTGACCGCTATCGTTGCGAGCGCTTTTCTTTTTTTGTGAAATTCGTACATTTTAGACAGATCAAAATCGAACAAGTTGTCACCGTTTATAACGAATGAATCACTTTTGAATAAATTTTGGGCAGCCTTCACTGCACCACCAGTGCCAAGAGCTTTGCTTTCTTCTATATATCGTATATTTACCCCAAATTTCTCCCCGTCTCCAAAATGATCTCTTATCTTATTGCCAAGATAACCGATAGACAAAACGATCTCGGTTACTTCAGCTTCTTTTAATTTGTTTATTATATGTTCTAGGATAGGCTTTCCTTTTATCGGAATCATCGCTTTTGGTAATTCGTAAGTTAGAGGTCTAAGCCTAGTGCCCTTTCCGCCAGCAAGCACGAATGCCATCGGCCTTTCTGCAGGCTTAAAGTGGTCTCTCAAGATGGTCTCTACAGCATTAGAACGATTAGTTATGTCCGTACCGTCTACAAGCTTATCTACCTCGCTAAGAATATTTGGAGTTAGAGTTATTGTTACGCGCGCTTTCTTCATACAAAGTATGAATATATCATACTATTTAAGGCTATCGTTTTTACATCATCTTGTATCAAGTATGGTTTTTATGCCCCTGTCAAAATTCTTCAGAAAACTTTCGCTATCGTATCTAGGGGATGCAATGGCCCCTTTTTTTAGTTTCAAATAAAGTTTCTTATCAACGATGCTGTCCAAAGCTTTCCCTATCTCTTTAGGGTCGGCATTTACAAGAAGGCCGTTTACGCCATTTTTTATAAATTCTTTAGGCCCGCCTTCGTCTACAGAAATGACCGGTTTGCCGTAACTCAGTGATTCTAGCGGCACAAGACCGGTGTCCTCGTTTATTGCAAGGAATATCGTTGCGTAGCAGTCTCTATAAAGCTCCTTAAGTTCTTCTTCTGATAAGTTCGTCTTTAAGATTATGTTCTTATCACTGCCCACGGCGGCTTCAAGCTCCCTAAAGTACTTTTTATCTTCTACAAAACCGCCAAGCACAAGTTTGAATCCACGTTTTGGCAGCTCAGACGCCCTAAAAGAGGCAACAGCTAGGTCCTGCCGCTTGTAGTTTATGAACCTACTGGGGTAGAATATAATCTTCTTATGAGTTACACTTCTGTGTACTTTCGAATAATCTGCACACGGCCCTAGTTTTATTATGTCCGTAGCTTTGATAAGGTGGTAATCCAAGAGTCTGTTTCTTACTTCGTCACTTAAAACCATGGCGTATCTTATTTTTCTCCAAGCGCGTTTTTCTAGAAATCTATAAACATGAACCATCACGGGCAGAATCAAACGATACGTATAAGATTCATTTTTGTAATAATCATACATGCTATGCGCTGCACGAAGTGGAGTGTGCGTAAGTGCAATAGTCTTTTTGTGATGGTTTCTGAAGACCGCGAACTCCGTTATTCCCGCGGTCGATATTATAAAAGCGTCATATTTATCAAGGTCTTTTATTTCTGTAGCAAGAAGGTTACGGAATAATCTTAAACCTTTGGTAATAAAAGCGCCATCGCCCCGTTTCCCCACTTCAAATATCTTGAAATTTTGAAGTTCTTTGAAAGTCTTTTCTTTTTGGTAAGAGAACGTGTATACGTCTATGTCATATTTCTTGTCCTTCAGCAAAGTCAATACAACCCGCTCCGCCCCACCTTTGCTTTTTATCCAAGGCACCAATAGGGCAAGTCTTGGTTTTTTCACCATATTATTATGATTTACACTTCGAAGTATTTATAATCCAATTATGTGTAGAAGCAAGAAGGTGCTACGACATTGCCCCCCGTCTGCGTTGAGAAGACGTCTATTATCGCTTCTGGGGGGATGGTATTATGTAGATATAATTCTCCTGTCGCCGCGCCACAGTTTGAGGTAGGATAAACACCCGAAGCGCCAATCGTGCTGTTTATGTATGCGCCAGCCGAAGTAAACATAGTTATGTTATATGCGGCGGGAAAAGCGATATATTTGTTGTTGAAGATAGTGAGGTTGTAACACAGATAACTCCCGCTGTAAGAGTAAGAATAATTTATGTAGGTAACTGGAGAATCAAAGCCTATTTCGACTATGCCAGTCTGGTTATACCTGGCGTACATGACATAATTCCCAGATGTCGCTGGCAGTACACCTTCAAGCTTTACTTCCGCCCGGCCTATTGAAGAATATTGCGGAGACGTGATTTTTATATAGTCACCACAGAAAAACGAGTTTAGCGTCTGTATCGTAGGAAAATCTATCGTAAAAGAAGTCTTTGAACCTATCCCTTCCGAAAATACATAGTTTGCCTGCTGCACTATTGAACTGGTTATAGTTGATAACTGGTCATTATTAGACTCGGTTGTATAACTGGAGTAATAAACCAGCACGTACGCGATAAATACGGCGATTATGCTAAGCGCAATGCCGGTAATAACGAGATATTCCGTAGCGAATTGCGCCTTTTTATTTATATGCATCTTATACTTACTAATCGCGGAGATTTAAGACTTAAGTTAATTAGAATAAGTCTTTTTCCTAGACATATGAAAGAAATAATAAAACCGGTGCACCTCCAGCTAAAAAAAGGCGACGTATCAAAATGCGTTTTAATAACCGGTGATCCAGCTCGCGTAGCCGAAATATCAACGTTGCTAGACGCCCCGAGATTAATAAACACTTACCGGTATTGCGTTTACACGGGAAAATATAAAGGAAAAACTGTAACTTTAGCATCTCACGGGATGGGTGCACCATCTATAGCTATCGCGGTCGAGGAGTTACACGCGCTTGGGGGAGAATCGTTCATCAGATTTGGAACTTGCGGAGGCCTGACTAAAGGACAGAAAAGAGGCGATTTAGTAATCCCAGATTCGGCGCATTTCCTGAAGGGAGGAACTATCGGAGAGTACATCGGTAATTCAAATAAACCCGAAAAACCAGATCGACGACTTGAAAGCCTTCTCTTAAAGAATGTAAATGAAAGTGGTATAGCGTATACAAATGGTCCGGTATTTTCAATTGACGCCTTTTACAAGGAGAAGGAGTCGATTTCTAGGTTTAAAGGCGTTAATTTTGCCGGGGTAGAGATGGAATGTGCCACGCTTTTCATGCTGGCAAGAGTGCGCAAGTTTAAAGCGGCCGCGCTCCTACTGGTAGTTGATAATCCAAGATATAACATGCCTTTTTTGCCTATACAAACAATACGTGAGCTCGGCAAAGATTCAGCGTCATTAGTGCTTGATACCTTGGCCGGCTTTAAATAGATATTAATATAGCATTGCATAAAGATTTGTGAAACAAAATTCAAAGCTACATATTAAAAGCAAAAGAATTGTTACCGATTTAGACGGAATTTACTTGCTTTTTTTTGGGTGGGCAGTCTTGGTCGTATTAATGGCCGTAATCGATGCATTTACGGTCGATCCAAATCTCAGGATATCTGCGTGGCTTGTGCTTTTCTTTGCCAGCACAGTATTCAGCGTATGGCTGCTTCTTTTGTATCCCGGCCCTTATAGGGACAGAAAAATAACTGCGACTATCGCTACAGTCTTCTTATCAGGGCTTTTCCTGGGCCTTTATAACGCCGTATGGCAGATATGCATGGGCATAAAACAAAGTCTTAACGTTACCCCGGTGCCTCTTTATCCGTTTCCTTTTACCGTCTACGCTCCAGAATGGTATGGTATGATAGCATTAGGTTTCATTTTTATAGGCTTTTCTCTGTATCTACTGCATCTAGAAAAGCACCGTTAAAAAGAGTACCGTTGCTGCTATATATAGGGAAGATTTACTAAAAATCGGCATTTTTGAAAAACGATAACTTTATATACGCGTTTTAGTCAATATACCCTATATAAATCTTACTATGAAGGTAATTACAAGTAAATCAACCGCGAAATGCCCTTCGTGCGGCAGCGATTCGGTCTTTTATGATAAATCGACCGGTGAGTCGGTGTGCCAAAAATGCGGCTACGTTCTAGAGAGCGACATGATTGACTATGGTAGAGAATGGCGTTCGTTTGAAGATGAAAGAGACGAAGGCAAGGGAAGGATGGGCTCTCCTTTAAGTTATGCAAAGTACGATAAGGGTACTAGTACCGTAATAGGTAAAGCAAGCGAGTCCATAAAACTTTCGAATCAAAACAGGCGCACTTTCTATAAACTAAGGAAATGGCAGCCAAGAATATCTACAGCATTCGAAAGAAACCTTAAGTTCGCACTTACAGAACTAAGACATGCAAGCAACAGGCTCCACGTCTCTAATGTTATACAGGAAGAGGCGGCTAAGATGTACCGAGAAGCCATAAGTCGCAGGCTTGTAAGGGGAAGATCCATGGAGAGCGTAATAGCTGGCGCATTATACGCTGCTGCAAGGAAATACCAGCGGCCGATAACGCTTGATGAAATCTCCGAAACATTTAACGTCGAAAGAAAAGAGGTAGGAAAAGCCTACCGTCTATTATGCAGGGAACTGGGGATAAAGATACTTCCCACATCTCCAAATGATTACATATACAAATTCGCAGCCGAGCTTAAGGTGTCTAATAAAACTGTAGCGGACTCCGTAAAGCTCTTAAAAGAAGCAGAGGAGAAAGGGCTTACAAGCGGTAAAGGTCCTATGGGTATAGCGGCAGCGGTACTTTATGTAGCGACTTTGATAAACAAGGAAAAAAAGACCCAACGTGATGCGGCGAAGGCGGCAGGTATAACCGAAGTAACAATAAGGAACCGCTACAAAGAACTTTATCAGGCACTAAACTTAAGAGAAAGATTCAAGATAGAGGAATAGCCGCATGAAAGACGTCAACTCGAGGCTAGAGATAATTCTGAGCGCTTACAACTCACACAGAAAAGTGGTCGATTACAGCGCACACATAGACCAAGTGACAAAAACCCAGACGAATTGCCAAGAATGCAAAAGGGTCTCGGGCGAGGTTATGAAAATGTACGCAGACAACGAACTGACAAATCCTTTGGACGCATTCCACGCAGCAATAATATTACATCACGGCATAGAAAACGAGTACGCCGTGGCAGCAAATGACCTTTGCAAATACGCAGTAGCTAGGCTCGGCGACAATCACAAAGATATCCGAAGCGCAAGGTGGCTTTATGCGGCCTCTTATGACAGGATGCTTGTTCACGATGGCAAGCTTCAAAAATTCGGCACACAATTCGTAAAGAACAAAGACGGCAAATTTGAACTGGCCACACCTATCGATTCAGCGACTACAGACGAAGAAAGGGCATGGTACGGAATTCCGGCGATAGAAGAGACTCTAAAACGCTTATCCGAGTCATACAGCTGAATCCAGCATGGAGCTGTTCAAGGAAGGGGCTATAAGCTTTTACGCCGAAAACAAACAAACTAGGGATTCCGAGGTTTTCTTTAATCCCTCAAGGGATTTTGACAGGAGTCTAAACATTTTACTTTTCAAAGCACTCGACAGACACGATCTCACGGGGGTAGACCTATTCGGGGGAAGCGGGATTCGAAGCTTGAGGTTGGCCGCAGAGACCGACGCATTCAAGTCATTTAAAATAAATGACTTAAAGACGAGCAAAGTGATAAGGAAAAACGTGCTAAAAAACAAAAGCAAGATCCGAGCTAGAATAACGGTCACTTCATTCAACGCGTCGGACATTTATTCTATACAGGAAGGATATGATTACATCGATATAGACCCGTTCGGTTCGCCCGTAAGATACACGCTACAGGCAATGCCAAAGGTAAAGCGCGGCGGAATCATCGCTCTTACAGCGACAGACACGGCCGCGCTTTATGGCAAAGCTAAAAAAGCATGCGCGTTAAAATATGGTTCAAGATCGTTAAAGACTAGTTATTTTAATGAAGTCGGTTTAAGGATACTAATAAAACGTGCAGAAGAAATAGCAAATCTTTATGAAAGGTCTGTTCACCCGCTGTTTTTTGATGTAAGGCGCCATTATATAAGGACTTATCTTTGTGTCTCAAAGGCAAACATAACGAGAGATATAGGCTATATCTATCAATGTTCCAAATGTCCTAACAGAGTGCTGAAGTTCTCCGAAAAATGCTCATTTTGCGCTTCGAAGAATATAGAGGTTGGGCCGTTATGGCTCGATAATCTTTTTGATAGGAAACTTGTAAGCAGAATGTTTGACATAGCTCAAGACGAAGACGCCAAAAAATATCTGGAGATGCTTAAGCAGGAAAAAGACAGCACATCATACTACACCACTACGGAGTTGGCGTCGTATTTAGGGGTGAGAGAGAAAAAGATAGGTTCGTTAGGCACAAGAACAGTCCTTAACGAAAAGGGTTTTAGATACGATAATGACTTTAAGAAACTGACGGAAGAGTATAAAAAATTAGAGTGATTTAACATCCTTCGTTATCGCTTGTCCCGGCAGGCCGCGTCTAAACCTTGCAACTACTCGCCCATTGTCGCCGTGGGCCCTTGTTATCACTCCTTTTATGGAAGTCTTCGAAAAGGTTACTTCTACCTTTTTACCGATATAATTTTTAGCCTCTTCGCGATTTTTAACATTATCGATCCTTAGTACAGCTTGCTGCAAATTCTGGGTCTTTCTCCCCCTTCTGAAAGAAACTACTTTTATTGACATATTTTATTGTGGCACTGGCTTCATGTATTTATTATCAACATTTGAATCTGTAGGCCTTAATAAGTCTTTATCTATCGCTGGCTTCGGCAGTCCTTTCTTTTCTCTTAGCCGTTCTATTATGCTAAGAACCTTATCGACTACTTCTTTCGTCGCTTTCATCTTTCTTGAATATTCGTCACCGGTTATACTCTTAAGTTCGCCGTGGTCGATTTTCTTAAACCACTTTATTACGTCTTCCACCTTTTCTACATCCTCTTTTGTAAGGACTTTTTCCCTTTCGACGGCGACCGCTAAGAGGTCTTTTCCCACCTCTTTTGGCACCGGCGGCAGGTATCCATATTCCATTAGTAGCGCTTGCCCGGCGGCTACGACAGCATTATAAAGGTCGAGCGAAAGTTTATTTGTGAGCACATTTTCCGCAAGCATCAATAGCCCTTCGGCATTTTCAATGTTCGAGTCTATAGATTCTTTTGTCGGGATTATATTCCCAGTCTTGTAAAGCATCTGTATTGGGACGAAATAGCCGGTATCGTATACTGCTACGCCGTCTCTAAGAAGCGTCAGTATCACAGGGTTTGGCTTTATTATCGAAGCCCAAAATTCGGATAATGGGTATGCCTGTGCGTGTATCTTATCGGAGAAATCCCTTGCAATCTCGGCCATCTTGGTAAAAAGTCTATCTTTTAATTGCTCCAAAGTGAATTTTTGTATGTCGGTGTCATCTACTATGAAGGCCACGTCTATGTCAGAAGTGCTAGTCATCCCAGTCTTCGTCTTTGAACTCCCAAATATTATTATAGCTTTTATATATTTCCTAAAAAGACTCAAAACCCTCAAAAAATATGATCTTATGCTGTTTGCATCTTTTGTAGGGAGCAGTTTATTCAAAACGTCAAAAGACAAACCAGCAAGCTGCCCTGGCGGTTCTATATGTTCCGTTTTTCCGTCTTCGCCCACTTCTAAGCCTACAAACGAACCCATATAATCTACTCTTTCATTTAATTCGTCTATTTTAGCGGACAGTGCATCTATCGTAGAAAAAAGTCTATTAAGCGCTGCCTCGACGGGGTTTACATTTTCAGTTTGATGCATAGTTTACCTCCAAAAGTTATCAATCTATTTATTTAACTCTATATTTATAATCGCTTATAAACATTTCAAAATGATTTTAATTAAATAGGTTTTTAGCAGTTTATATATATCTCCTCATCAAATAAGATAATATGAATATAACCGAGATTGTAAGATACCAAAAAATGATAGCCGCAGCCAGTCCAAAAGTCGCAAAAAGCTGGGTAGACGAACTAAAGACAAGGGCGTGCGGACTTAATACCCGTTATCGCGGATCGATATCTGAGTTAAAATACGCCAATAAAATCTATAAACCTGACATAAACCTACTTGGAAACCAAAATGGCTTTTTTCTTTCGATCGATATAGAAAACGCATATCAATTCCAGTCAGAATATAATGGGGTACATCAGGAATTAAAGGCACTTGGTTATGCCGAAAATCTAAAAACGGCCGAATCAGTAGATCCCGCGGCTCTTTCTAACCTCATGACGATGGCCTTTGAGAAAAGAAAAGCGCTTGAAGATAGGGCGATGCAACTCTTAGGAAGCGTTAACACGGTTGTAAAATCGATAATATCCATAACGTACGAGTTAAAAGAGTTGGACAGGAATTATTCTTTTTATAAACTGGCAGAATCAAGCGACCTCCAAAAGAAGGCGGCCTCAGAACTTGCCTTAAAAAGGATCTTTATCGATAATGTAGATGCAAGGAAAGGGGGTGCAAGCTTAAGCGCGTTATCAAGGGCGCCAACGCAGGGGCAAGGTGGCGCAGGCTTTATAGATTTAATATCCGTCTTCTATTCCGTAAAGAGTCTAAAAGACACAGAAGCCCTGCAGAGAAATGAACAGTATAAGAATATAATAAAGAACAGGTACGTAGAATACGAAGAGTGGAAAAAAATAAACAAGGCGGACCTCAGCAACAGGAGAGAAATGCTCCTCCAATATCTAAAGAGCCAGGCCGCGGCATATGAGATGTATAAAAATTGGGCCGTAGAATCATTAAGCATTTTAAATAGGATAAACATGAAAGGCGTTACAAACGCTAGCGATTACATGAATGCCGCTAAAAGACCGGACATAATGGAAACGTCAGAATTTTCGGTGGAAGTAATGGCAGCAAAATCGATGTATGTGCGAGAATATGAAGTGGAATATCAAAGGGCATTTGGAACAAAGGGACCAGAACTGCCATCTAAAGTAACTCCATTAGGTAAGCTCCTTACAGAGGGACCAAAAGAGGGGAGTAGGTCGTTCTTACATACCAGTTTGAGAAAACATGGCCCAAAAGTCGTTGCAGCGTTAGAGGCATCGTTCAGCTTCACAGAGAAGCAGTTCTTTCCTAAAGGCGTTCCTCAAGACAGGGCGCAATACATGGGCACACTGGGTATTAAAATAAAACCTTATTGCTTTACGCTTGATGAATGGTATCTTTTCAAGAAAGCTTTAGAAACCTACATAAACAAGACCGTTTTCCAAAACCTAGACCAAGTATCAGTATCTTCGCTGAACGTGATAAAGAAGGATCTCGATAAATACATTGCAGAGGCTGAAAAGAAAGACGAAAAAGAAAAGCCAAAATCAAATTACGCGCTTTTCGATATCTATCAAGCTTTCAAGGACGATCTTGTTGGCATAAACAAATCCATGTCTTTCGTCGCAGGCGCAGGCGAAAAAAGAGCGTTTGACCCAAATATTTATGAAATAGAGGTAAGTCATAGGATGTTCAACAGGTTCAGAACCAAAGATGCGGTAGCAGTGGGTCTTTTTAGATCAAATGCGGATGCTTCATTGATATATGAAGAATTCAAAAGAAGAAAAAAATTATTGAATCCACTTTCAACATTTGATAACCAGTTGTTTTGACCTATGGCGAATAGAAAAGGAGAGATGCCAATAACAGAGATCATAGCGATAGTCATTGCGATAATAGTGCTTCTTATCGGGGTAGTAATAGCACTTTATTTCAGTAGCGGGGGGTCAAGCCTTGGGGATTCAATATTCAAAACCCTTTCCTTTAGCTGGCTTTTCGGCAATGGATAAAAAAGCATCGATTCAAAGTAGCACATTCCTTTACATAATCCTTCTGATAATAGTGATTTTACTGATAATAATCTTCCTAGAATTTTTCTCGCCGTATAAAATAACGAACCTTTTCGATTCGTTTATAAATTCAGGGAATAATATAAACGGTAACAATTATGCTTAATAAAAAAGGAGTTACTGATTATATCTTGCTTCTCATAATCATAATAGTAATATCGGTAGTGCTCGTGATATTTTATTTGGTGGTGTACGGAAGCGCACCCGGCATATTCCCAAAGATTCCAAACCCATTCGGATAACGATATGTCAAGACTTAATAAAAAGGGGATTACCGAGGCAACGATATACTATATAATAGCAATAGCGCTGGGCATAACCGTTGTGGTAGTTTACATACTATTGGTAGGGCCGGGTACGATAGTAACCTACATATCCAACTTTTTCGGAGGGTTCTTGCACCTGGTTACCGGCGGATTAAGCACTAACGGTTGAAATAAAATATAATAAACTTATATTCAGTGAATAAGATAATAATTAGATATGATAACTTACAGCGAGTTCACCCGCATAAGGAGACTGGAGCAGGAAGAGAGGACGCTTACAAAATTGACTAACGAAACCATTGAAGAGATGAAAGAGTATATCGCGATCAATAAAAAATCTCTAGAAGAAGCAAAGAAAATGGACGACCAGAAGAGGGCCGAGGAAATATCTACCCAGATAAAGAATGCTATAAACGCGTTTGACCAGATAATAACGGCTAGGATGGGAAAAATTGCGACGATGACTATACAAGGAACTAATCTAGATCAGGCAAGGAGCAACCTTACCTCTGAGGAACTTATACTCTTTGACAACATGCTGAAGCTGGTCAACGAGCACAAGGGTAAACTGGTAAGGGAAATAAAAGAAATCCCACCAAGAGAGCTACAAAAGATAGAGCCAGAAGAGAATACAAATAAGATAGTAATAAAGATAACAGCAGATGTCCCCCGGTTTGTGTGGAAAAATAATAAGACCTACGGGCCTTTCTCTTTTCCAAACGTAATAGAGATAGACAGAGACGTAGCTAACATCCTTATAAAGGGCGGAAAAGCAATAGGTGTCTGATGTCCATCAGAAAAGGAAAAATAGAAGAGCGAGAGTATCAAAAAAACATCTTTGAAAATGCGAAGAATTCCAACACGCTCGTCGTTCTTCCCACCGGTCTAGGTAAAACTGTAATAAGCGTGTTAGTAGTAGATTACAGATTAAGCAAGTACAAAGATTCTATGGCACTTTTTTTGGCGCCCACAAAACCGCTAGTAAGCCAACATTATAAGACGTTCTCGGCTTTAATGGACGTTAAGCTTGGTATGACGAGTGGCGAGACTAAAAAAGCCGACAGGCAAAACGTATACGAAACGTCCAGGTTGATTTTTGCGACGCCGCAGACCGTGGAAAATGACATAGAGAACGGAAATATAGATTTTTCAGATTTTAGCCTGCTTATAGTAGATGAGGCACATCACACGGTTGGAAATTACGCTTATGTAAAGATAGCAAAGGAATACATGATGAAATCGGCACACCCGCTTATACTCGGCTTGACCGCGTCTCCAGCTTCGGATCAGGAAAAAATAAATCTAATCTGTAGAAACCTAAGCATAGCCAACGTCGAGATAAGAGGAGAAGACGACCCAGACGTGGCGCCGTATGTAAAGTCAAAAACCATAGAAGAAATAAGGCTGGAATTGCCCAATGAAATCTTGGAGATAATCTCTTATCTAAAGATATTCATACAAGAGCAGGTAGTCGCGCTTCAGCATGTAGGGTTGCTAAAAGACGCCGCGCTTAACAGGATAAATCGAAGGACAATACTTATGCTCCAGAAAAGTTTACAAGCGCGAATGTTCTCCGGGAATAGAAATTTCTACACAATAAGGGGCATAATAATAACGTCAAAACTTTTGAAATTATACCACGCACTGAACCTTATCTCTACCCAGAGCGTAGGAGCTTTCAATAGATTCATCCAAAAAATAATAAATGAAGGCACGTCAAAGACGGATAAAGAGCTGGCAAAGGCGGAACAGATAAGATGGCTATTCGAAAAATCACAGAAGATATTAGATAGCGGAGTGGAGCACCCAAAGCTGAAAGAGCTAAGCAAGATACTTTCCGATTCTTTTTCTTCGGAGCAGAAAGCCATAATATTCACGCAATACAGGGACACCGTAGATGTCATATACGACACCGTACGGCGCAATGAAGGCGTAAGACCTGTCAAATTCATAGGACAGGGAAAGAGCGGCCTTTCTCAGAAGAAACAGATTGAAATAATAAAAGACTTTGAGGCAGGGGTTTACAATGTGCTCGTTTCGACTAGTGTAAGCGAGGAGGGGATGTCGATAAAGGGCGCGGACCTGGCAATATTTTATGAGACAGTGCCGAGCGGAATAAGGTCGATACAGCGAAGAGGCCGCGTAGGCAGGTTTAACGCGGGAAAGATATTCATACTTATAACAGAAGGTACAAACGATGAAGGATATTATTGGGTGTCAAAAGAAAAGAGAGTAAGATGAAAAAACTTATAAAAAATATAAAAGCTAACCCGAATACCCTGAAAAATGACGGTACTTTAAACCCGTTTGTTTGATTTAGCCGCACGGAAGAAGAATGTCTGATGCGCCACCGGGAGAATAAAAGAAACCGTCTATGGCGGTGTTAGAACCGCTAGTGTTGCAGGTGTATAAGTAATATTTTTGAGTACTCCCTTTCGTTACAGTTATATTGGTATTGATGTCGCTTTCTCCAGCCACATAACTTTGTATTTTTCCAGTTATGTTACTATACAAGGTATAAGTCAGCCCCGGGCTCCCATCTGACACGTATAACTCGTATGTGCACGATGCGCTGGAACTTGTAGTAAAATTATTTATTAAGGTCAGGCCGCAAACGGCTGGCTGCGTATTGAGCTTTGGCACAGTTTTTCCCAAGTCAAAAAGGGAAAAATGAAACACGTTGCTTAAAATTACGAATGCTATCACTAAGAAAGACACTAATATTATTATCACTGCCACTTTCTCTACCGATGAACTCCCCTTTTTGTTTAAGACGTTACTGCGCATACATACATCTGATTTCTCCCTAAAAGATTAGGTGCTGTTCCAGCTAGCTGGCTGAAGTAATCTTCAAGGGAAGTCACGCACCCCTGCAACCCACTCGTAGTGTAGAGAGCAGTTGTAATAGCCTTTGTGGCCGAAGTGTCTACATATTGGTTGCAAAGCGTGTTACTTTGGCACCGGCCGTAAAGATACCCCACCGCCCCGGCCCCAGCTAATGTAACTATACTAGGATTACCAGTTAAGGCAGGAGTGCCTATTGCAGCGCCGTAAACCGCTAACGCTTCTGAACATTGGTACTCTATCCCCGTGGTCGGGTAATTGTTAAGCCAAGTTTGTTGAAAACATTCTGGTGGCATGGAGACGGTAGCGGGAGGAAGCGCGCTATTAGCGAAACTATTCAGATAAACGACGTACAGCTCCGCGTTGTTTATGCTAATATTCGAATATACACCGACATTTTCCGACTGTCCGCTAGTCTTATTTTTGTAACTGTACAGGAGATTTACGCCCGGCGCAAGATAATCAAAGTAGGAAACATTAACGACAGAGTTGTTATTTACAGGTTCGGTGAGAGTACACAGGTTAGGTGGCCTATAATCGCCGGTATTCGAATCGTATTGGACCGTGCAGTTTGTATAACCATACGGAGTCTGCGCACAAAAGTCATTAAAAGTCTGTGTACAGCTACCGACTTGGCCTGTCGAATTAGTGCAGCTAAGAGTGGCTTTGTTAAAGTAGCATCCCTGTGTAGGGTCACAAAGATACGCTGAAAGGTTATTTGCTGCGGTCGTCACAGCCGTGGTGCTGTTGAGAAATATATTTTGTAGGGCGTATCCAGCGCCCGTAGGGTTATAGCCTTGTTGGTATTCGCAGCTGAAGTAATCGTACGAAGGCGCAGTGCACTGGGTCGGAGTAGTCGTATCGCAGGAAAAGCCGTCTGGATTTGCAGCACTTTGATAATTAGCGCACGACTGTTCCGCGGTATGGTTTAGGCAACTTATCTGCTGTGACAAAGCGACGCTTTTTAGATACTGCGTAAGGTTGTAGAAGGTAAGATTTTTTTGATTGCCGAATGAAACGCCTATGACACTGCAAAGCGCTGGAGAATTATAGAGCACATCTAGGCCGGAATTCGCGCCGTACTGGTACCAGCAGGTACCGAGCGCATCGGCTACGCCGCTAAAAAGTTGACCTGTAGTAGAACTTGAGGTGTAAGTCTGCGTAGCCGGCGAGCAGCCTATCAAAGGTGGCGCGCCTACTAACGCCTGTATCGTAGTGGATATACAAAAGAATTTGCTTATACAAAGGTCGTTATAAAAGAAATTTGTGACCTGAGAACTGCCGTAACATGAAGTAGCGTTCGTAAATCCAAAACCGAAAAGCAGGAAATATGCGAAAACAAGCACTATCACAAAGATAAAGATGACGAAAAGTATTATAAATACAAAATTCTCACCCGCGGTCTCAGCCATACAGATTTTAAACGCTATTTAATATAAATAATGCTTTTAAACAGCCGTACTATTTGTTATGCATACAAATGCGCGGTCTTGGCTTAGGACCATTGTATTAAGCAATTTACCGCAGAAAGCAATTACAAAGTTCCCGCATGCGCCTATTACATTATCTTCAGAGTTATACGTAAGTGATCTTGGGTTGCTCAAAGAGCTTATTGGCAAGTTTATAGCGCCCAGTTTCTGGTCCGTTGAATTATCATAATTGCAGGCGTTACCTACGTCTGGTTGGTTGAATTTTGACACATAGTCACATTGAGTATTAAAATTTAGGGTGCAATCGGTGCCGGAAAGCCCGCCCGAGGGATAACCGAAATAGTATATGACATAAGTGGAGCCGTTTAATACTTCTTCGGCAGGGTTCGTGTAATTCGCAAGCCCCCCCGTACCATTTGTTATAAAAGTTATCTGCAGAGGGCTTCCGGTATTCTGATAATTATTGTCTATATAATCTATGAGTTGGTTGTAAGTCGTGATCCCACTCCCGGCCCCACTATTAAGTATCTTGCCGGTATAGCACTCGAATAGTTGGTTTAATCCAGAACTTACTATCGACGTGCCGGTATTGGCATTGGAACCCTGGAATAGATTGAAACAAGAAGCCGCCTTTGTATAGAGTTGTTCAGCCAATGACGATGTATCCTGCGCGTTGACGTTGGAATTCTGGGTGCACGCGCCCTGGATCTGAGAAGCAGCGACTGGGTTGTTTACATATGACTGGCCCACCAGGGGTGCGACAAGGAAAGAGACCGGGAACAAAAATGTATCTACTACGTTGTATTCCACGAATGAAAAATAACATTTCGCGCCGAAATCGGTAGCGCCTATCGAGGTCGCAAAGGATATGCTAAAAACGAAAAGCACTACGCCACCTATAACTATTATTATCAACGAGATAATCACCAAAAGTACGCCTTGTTCCATTAAAGACCGCCGAACAAGCCCGAAAAGAAATTAAAAGGCGAACCGCTGTTTGAACTCGCATAATATAAAATCAATATTATAAGTATCGCTACTATTGCTGTAGCCATCACTATAATCATCCATATTATTCTCCATTCTACGCTTCCTTTAGTGTTCATATCACTGGCCTATGCACGAGGAACAGAGTGGACTGTCGCCCGTTATGCATGTAGGTATGCTAGTGTCGCAATTTTGTATGTCCGTGGCATTGTCGGCAACTATCGTGCTACTCTGGCAACTTTCGAGGGCAGCGGTATTTGAAGGACCTAAGATCTTGCAATTTTGCAATACGCTTGCCGGCGGATTTTGTATGCAGTTTTGAACGACAGAGTTACTGCCATGGCCGTTCGTCCAATAATCATAGTAACACCAGTTTGTTATACATGTCGTGTTTGCGGTAGCCTGATCATAACAAGCATTGGTAAGGTAACATCTAAAAAGCGGCGTCCCTTCCATTCTATTGGGCGTGCCGTATTCTGCCTGGGTAAACTGGTTCTCGAGGAGGTTATTGTTATTGCAGCCTATCGGGAACACTTCTGAAAAATTCTGATAGAAGATGAAGAAGACCACAAGGGCCACTATGAGAGAGAAAAGCACTTCGTACCATATGAACTCTTCGGTGTTTCCAGCCATGACTCTGATTGGTTTTAGTATAATTTAAGTTTTGATTTGGACGCAGGGACGTAAGGCGGAGGTCTACTTGATGGCCCTGTCGTGCAGAATCACTTCAAACCACTTATATTGGCCGTTTTCTACCAAGAAATAAGAACCGACCACATCCATGTTCTTATACGTTTTTTGAGTCCTCGTTTCCGCGATTTTTTGCTTGCTGACAGCGAGGTTGAAATATATACCCGTCTTGCTCGGTCTTCGCGCATGGACTGGCCTTGGCCTTCTGAAGCTCCCTTTCGCCACCCGTACCCTTACGATCACGTAGCCCGTCTTAGCCTTGTAACCGAGCATCTTTGCCCTGGTAAGCCTAGTAGGCCTTTCGACTCTTTCCAAGATAGAACCTTTTTCGGCGCTTAGAAGCAAAGCTTTCTTCGTGGCTTTATCCTTAAACATCAGTCTTTCGTTGTCTCTTATATACTTAAATGATCCCATAGAGTTTAAGTATAAATCTTAGGATATAAATATCTTTTTGTCCTCTGTCGAAGACTGATTATCCGCTGACCGCGCCCTCTATTTCTATCGCTTGTGGGAATAGAGGCGAAGACACGTTCGCGGGCTTATAGTAGATGTCTATCGAAGCCGTCCACGACGTCGGTAACGACAGCGTAAGATTGCATTCTGCGTAGCCTAGGTCCGGTATATACAGGTTTGGCAGGGCGGAACCAGGTACTTTGGTGCTATTTTCTATTGTGCTAACGCATTTGCCGGTCGAAAAACTCTGGTTTATGCCAGACGCTATAAAGTATATCTTGCTTATGTTTATGTTCTCGTTTAAGATATTTTGGAAACGAATATAATAGAATCCGGTCGCATTACAGCCGCTGCCGCAATATCCTTGTCCTGTGACTAACAGTCCCGTAAATCCTGAGTAGGTACTCGACGGCGCGGAAGAGAAGATATTAGGATAAAATATGAAAAGTATCGCCAAGGCGGCTGCGATTATTATGAATGCGATACTGTACCCTAAGAGCATTTCAAGCATGCTCTGTCCCTTAGCCATAGAATACTTTTAAGATACGGATATTTAACGATAGCCTTGGACGGGGATTGGACCCGTGACCCCCTGATTACGAGTCAGGTACTCTACCACTGAGCTACCAAGGCTCACTTGAAATCTACAGGGCTACTGTTCACTGCCCTCAAGTATGAGCTTTCGCTTACTATATGTTTTTTAACATCGACGGTCTTACCGCAGGAAAAGCATTTTATGGATTTAAGCGAACTGGTCCTTCTGTACTTGCCACAATTTGGACACCTTATTATGTAGCCGATCATGTCATCTCCAGCCGGTCAGATCTCTTGCAAGTTCCAAGAATGCTTTAGACGCCGGGCTTTTCGGGTTTTGCCAGACTATGGGTATCCCCTTTTTAAGAGCCTCGAATACGTTCATATCTTCCGGGATCTTCCAGACGTTTCTGGCTTCGACCACCCTACTTACTTCGCTATCGCTCATATGTCCGCTTATCTTTTTATTTACGCGGTTTAACACGATCCCTATCACCCCAACGCCAGCGGCAATGCTTTCTTCGTTGAGTTTCTTTGCCTCTATCATAGAAGCTATCTCTGGCATAGAAACAATCAAAGTGGTGGCGTTCTTCATCATTTTTACGAAGTCTAATCCAGCAGAGGGCTTTGAATCCAGCACCACAAAGTCGTAGTCGTTGGTTATCCTGCCGACATGATGAAAAAGATTTATTATTTTGTATTGTGCATTTCCATCACCCTTGTTCTTGAAGACCCTAGACGGTAGTATGTGAAGATTTGGGTTTCCCGTCTTGTATATCGCTTCGTTTATCGGAACCCTTCCGTTTAATACGTCTTCGAGCGAGTTCTTGTAGCCTACGAAGCCGTAATATATAGCTACATGCGGAGTATCCAAGTTTGCGTCAATGATAAGCACCCGCTTTCCCATGGTCGCCAGAGCTGCAGCTAGGTTTACAGACACGGTAGTTTTACCGACCCCGCCCTTTGGGCTCATCACGACTATTACGTTTGACGCCATACTATAACTTATACCCAAAGCAATAAAAATCTTGCTTAAATATATATCTGGCTTAGAAAACTAAATGCAGCTAGAAACGCAAAAATGCCACATTTGCGGTAGGGAATCCGAGTTTTATTCCGAATACCTGAAACAACCGCTCTGCAAGAAGCATCTGGAGCGGATGCTTACAAAAAGGATAAGAAGTGCTTTGATCTCAAAGGATTACAAGCAGAGAAAATTTAAATTGTCCCCAGACGGCTCAGACGCCTACAAAATGGAAAAATTCGTGTTTAGAGTGGATAAGAAGAGCGGCGTCCTGCTCACGAATCTTACCATGGAGGACTTCGCATTATCGGTATTGGATTATTTTTTGACCGGCAAAAAACCGAAGCAAAAGATAGGCGCCAAGACTTTTTTTAACCCGCTTTACACGACATCGAACGAAGAGATCACCGCTTTTCTTGAGTCCAAAGGCGAAAAGACGAAGCCAAAGAAGCTTACCAAAAGGCAGAGATACCTCACGGATTTTATGAAAGACATAGAGAAAAGACGTCCCGGCGGGATGCTTTCAATCGTTAAAATGGGGGAGAAAATAGGGATAATCTGATTTATTTTATTCGTGTGTAATATTTTTTTTCGGTAAACCTTCCCCAACTGAATTTACCTTCTTCGGTCACTTTGCTCACTGAGATTTCGCCTTTCTTAAGCGCGAGATAAAGATAGTGATACACTAGGCGCTTCGAAATATTTTGGTGCGTGTCTTTTAGCAGGCCAAAGACCTGATAACCAGTTAATTTTCTGTCGCTCAAAGAATTTATTATGTCGGAAAGCAGTTCCTCATTTATCTTTTTTACCATGTGATCTATTGACAGGCCGGGGCGACGTCGTTTATTGACATGCAGGCATACTGCAACAACTGCTGTTCAGCCGTCGGCTCACTATCAAAGCCCCCTATTTTATAGTATTGGGCGTACGCTCCGCCAATAAAGACAAAAGGGACTTTTCCTTGGGCCAGTGAAGCGAATACGCTTTCTGAGCCCGGCGGCGCCATAACATCGCTCGCGTTTGTATTGTAAGCGGTTATATTGAATGCATAAGCGCAGAAGTATGAGCTGTAAAAAGTCCCATTAGCAGCGGACCCAGATATAGCGAACTTTGATGTCACGTTCGTGAAAGCACTTAGCTCGGTCGCGCAACTTTGGCAGTTATCCGCATAAAAGAATATCATCGTCGACTTATTGGCGGTGCAAAGGCTGGAGTTAGATACCGTCACGCCGGAGGCTATAGGGGATGTCTGCTTGAACGAGTAAAAACTATTTAACGAATCGATCTCATATAGAAGCACGAAACTCAGGATAGTAAACCCCACGAGTACTGCTATGTATACATACTTGTATTTTTTAAGAGACTTAACGCTGTGCATAAAATGAGATATTCAGAGTGTTTAGTTCGCTTTGCTTACACGAGTTACTGCTGTCGTTTATACAGATATTTGTCACGTCTGCGCCAAGCCCGGTATATATATTGTAATATGTTTGTGTAGCGAAGTTGCTGAGGCTTGATATCAGATTAAAGACGACCAGGGAACTATTGCACGTGGCTCTCAGCGGATAATAATATATCTCGTACTGGAACGGGACAGGCAGATAAATCGGATCGGTTTCTACGGTACCGTTTTTTAGATCCAATATGTATTCAGGTATTTGTTCCAGCTTTATCAGCGACTTTACCATTGAAGACTGGAGGCTTTCGTTCGTAGAGTTCAAAACGGATATATCATAGTATAAGGGCCCGAAGAAAGTAGAATTAGCTTCCGCCCCCGGGATGGATTTTACGGAATTATAAGCTCTATACAGTGTAGATGCCGTTGAGTTGTAAAGCGAGTAAGCCGTCGAATAATTCATAAATTTCATGGTAAAATTGTAGATGACGCCGGTTATGGTCGTACAGCCTGGTAAACCCGGGTCTATGACACATAAAGTGTACTTGCCGACATCAGTGGTTATGTTTGTGTATTCCTTGTATGCAGTAAAGTTCTCCAACGCCACCAACGGCGGTATGTTGTAGTAAGAGGGTTCTACGCCGTAATTGCAGTTTATAATCATCTCGTTATTGGCCGGCACCTGATAATAGGCTGAAAGCGAGGTGTTGCTATCGAAACCGTACTTGCCAAGAAAACCTAGTAGCGCAGCCTGGTTGGCTTGCACAACTCTGCCTACAGACTGGTTCGTGTTAGAGCCGGTAATTGTGTTAAAAGTCGGATAACTGTATATTATTACAGTAAACACGGCGGCGAATATAAGCACCGCCGCAAGCAGTGCGGTAGTGTTTCTATTCATAACTTCTTCGTTTCGCGTATTTCTTTTGCCAGTAAGTCCGGGTTGATGGTCGCTATTTTGATTTCTAATAAGTCATATGGGTTTGCTTTGCCGCCCAAAAACTTCAACTTAAAATGTCCCCCAGCATTTTGCGAGATTGCCCAGGTCGCTTCCTTCTCGTGGATGCCCGAGAGTTTTTTGACTACCCCGGCAAGGTCAAACAAAAGCATAGGATCGCATTGGCCGAACCCGATATGCCTTTTTGGGGCGACTACTATCTCAAAATCAGATCTTGGCGCGAATGGGACGTAGACCAGGAAATTTTCCGTGCTGTAGATCTCTCTATTGCTGGCATTCTTCAAGGATTCGCATTCAAAGCAGCCTTTGGTTTCTTTTCGCGGGATCGGGAGCAACAATAGGTCGAAATACCCGTGCTCTTCCTGCGTTCTAGTTATCATCATATTCTGCCCAAGTTTGTATTTGTCAAGCGAATTTATCCGGTCCTCTAATATTGATAGGAGCTGTTCTATTTCCTCTACCGTGAAAGTCTTTGATTTGTTCTCGTGATTGTCGCTGTCTACGATGACTTCTTCGTATCCGTCCGCAAGCGAACTTTTAAAAAATTCACCGCTCAACTCGTATTTTGACGGCTGTACATCGTCTTTTATTTCGTACACTTTTACGCGCCCGCGCATAAATGGCGCCGAAGCGATGTCGTTTCCTTTGCCCTTGCAAGCCTTGCACCCTTCCGACCTGTTTGTGATGAGCGTAAATGAAAGTGATTCTGGGTCCAGTCTAAACTCATTTACCATACTAAGCCGTCCCTTTTATTTTACCGATTATCTCGGCATAAGCCGGCCTTGTTATCAAAAGACCTATCAGCGAAGCGAGTATAGTCGTCAACGCGAAGCCGGTGAAAAGGCTCGCCGTGGAGAAAAGCAGCGGGAACATTATCGCGGCGAAAGAGAAGAACGATACAAATATTATGAAGAAAGCCCTTTTTACCCTTTTCTTGACCGCGGTATATTCCAATTGCGATGAACCCCGTATTATCTCATCGGTTATTATTATCTGGTCGTCGACAGATATACCTATGCTCGCTATGATCCCGGCTATGCTCGGGATGTCGAGGGTCCAGTGTATGAGTGCGGCCACGCCGATCACGACGACTATCTCGGCTACGCTCGTGGCCAATATGAGCGAGGAGATCCTGTAGTCTTTATATCGCAGGAAGACGACCAGAGCCACCGCTACGAAAGCGGCAAAAAGCAGGATATATATCTCGCCTATGAACTGCGAGCCCGTAGTCGACGAGACCGACCGGATGGATATGACTTTTATCGGCGTAGGCAGGCTACCGCTTTCGAACACGGATTGCAGAGTTTTCATCTGTGTGAGGGCCTGCTGGTAGGATGAGGCGGACCCGCTTATGGTTATGGTCTGTGCCGCCTGCCCTTTAAGGTTAGAAGATATGGACAAAGACGATATCTGCTTGCTATTTAGATAAAGCACTATCGGCTTGCTAAGATACGTCCCGCTTACCGAAAGGTTCTTAGTCGCGGCCGCAAAGTTTGCTGCGGCTTGCTTAGTCAGTTGGATCCCAAAGTTAAACGTGTACGAGCCGCTGCTCAACGTAGGCAGGGTTTCTCCGCCGTAAGGGCAGCTGGAAGTAAGACACACGGTCACTATGCCTTCGCTTTTATTTGTGCTATTGAATACTGTATAGTTGCCGATGGTAGCGTAGAATATCCCCTGGCTTTGTATCAGTGAAAGGGCCTGGCTCTCCCCGACGTTCGGCATGCTGATCTCTATGTAGGAGCCCTGCGAAAGTGTCTGTATCACGCTCACGGATATGCCGCTCAGCCCGAACGTGTTAAGCCGCGTCTGGAGTACGGTATCCAAATTGCTTATCACAGTGCTGTTCGCAGGCCGGGTCGAGTTCGGTACGACGGTTATCTGCGTGCCGCCGATTATGTCCAGGCCGTAGCTAAGCGAAGTCGAAGGCACGTCTTCCGTCTGTATAAAACTGGAATTTAGCGGGGCGGTTTTTGTGATCGGTATAGTGACGCTGGCCGTCGTGTAAATATATGGGAATAGTTCGTTTTCATAAGTTATGGTCAACGTGGCGTTTATCTTTGCCGTCTGATTGAGCGTAGAGTAAAATTGTTGCGCGCTGCCGATATGGACGCCGTTTATCGAAGTGATTATCGAACCGGTAGTCAGCGTAGTCGACCCTATCGCGCTTAAGTTGCCAAGGTAAGAATCCGTAGACAGGTAGATCACCTGGGCACCCGTCACATTAAGTATGTTGGGCTGTATCGCAAGGAAAGCCACGACTATCGCCAAAAGCATTATTATGACCCTCCAATCCTTTAAAAGCGACCCGACGTTGTTCATACGATTTTAGCCGGCCCGGTCTTTGGGGCTTCTTCCTCCTCGTAGCCTATCCCCGAAAGCTGGACGGAGCCGTTGAGTATCCATACGGTGAAGTCGTCGAATATGACTCCGAATATCAGTATTATCGCTATATTCTGGATAGTCGTGTTGGTGGTGCCGAAGAAAAGCACTATGAAGGTTATCAACGCGGCGGCGTCCATAGTAAGCGAAGTCTTTATGGTGTGGATAAGCCTGTATTTCATGCTGGCTTCACTCCTTTTTAAAATGTTCGTAGCCAGGATTATATTCCTGTCAGCGGAGTAACCCATTATCATCAGTATGCCGGCTATCGAAGCCAGGGAGAAGCTTATACCGAGGATATCGAGCACGCCTACGACGTTTATTATGTCACTGACTATGCTGATGACGTTTGAAAAGGCCTGCGAAGGGTTCCTGAAATAGAAAAGCGATACTACGGCGACGAGGACGAAGGCTACCCCCAAAAGCATAAGCGAATCGTACAATGAGCCCTGGGCCAGTTGTGAGCTAACGTAGTCTACGTTCGAGTTTGCGGCCGTCATCTTTATTCCGAAGGCGGTGGCCACGGCGTTCGTTAGGGCGGTAGCGTTGACCTTTATCCCGGCCGTCATTGAATATCCCGCTATAGCGTTAGAGAACTGCGAGTGAAGCACGGATATCGATACTGGCGTGCCCAGCGCCGAAGAAAGATTGGCTGCGAGAAGATTCGGAGATATGCTGATGTTTGTATTCAGCGTAAGCGATATCCCGCCCGCCAACGATATGTCCTCGTTTACGAGTTCACCGTGCACATGGTAATAGTAACCGATAGAAGCGGCGAAAAAGATTATAAAAGCGATAGGTATAAAGACCATTTTTTTATAGTTTTTTAGATAATAGCCGACTACCCTGTCCATAGTCCCGTTAAGGGTTTTTCTTATTCCTTGCATAAACGTCTATAAATCCGATGTTTTTCTGATATTAAAAAGTTTTAAAGGCTCGGTATAAACCGCCTTAAATCTGCGCCAGAGTGCTTACATTATAAAGTTTTTCGAGCTCCGGCAAGCCGAGGCTCCTTATTTTTCTGTATGCGGCGGTCACTATGGATTTCAACGGCTCCTTGTAATCGTTTCTTATGCTGTACCCCGGGGTAAGGCTGTCGAGCATCATCGAGTTCATTTCCTGCGGGCAGTATTCATACACGTTTCCCCTTAGGACGTACATGTTGTGGGCTTTTACTTCGCTGCTTTTGGAAATGCCATTGAATCTCCTTTTGAATTCGTCTGTAAGGTACCGCGTAACGCCGTCATCGAGGCCGCTTGCGTTCATCGCCAGGGAGAACCTCACCTCATCGACATCGTTTAATATCGGGTTTAGCTGCTTGTTGCGGTATATTTCCTCTACCTTCTTAGTCTTCATCGAGATACTTTCCAAACGCTCCCAGAATTCTACCATGTTTATAGTCTCGACTTCTATCAACTCACAGACCCTCTTATTCCCTTCTCTGTAGACGACTGCGACGTCTACCGGCCAGTTTGAGATCCTTTGGCTGCTGGTGCGCCGCCTTTCCAATTTCTTCATGGCTTTCTTGTTTAGTCTCTTCTTGCCGCTCAGCTTGTATAGCGTCTGCGGGCCGACATATTTTAACGGGAGCTCCATTTCCACGCATTCTACTTCTTTGGTCTTTTCTATGTAAGTGAAAACGGACAGCTGCATAAGCTTGTGTTTTAATGCCGCGCCGCCGTTCGAGCTGACTAAGTCATCTGAAAGCAGTTCTTCAAGGTTCGCTTCTTTGCAGCTAGGGGACATAAACGATCTACCAACAATACTAAATTATGTTTCATATTAATACTATGCTTTTTTAGAATATTCTATGCGTGGGCAATTCTCCATAGAATTCGTGATAGACGTAAGCTTTGTGCTCATAATCGTGGCATTCCTTATAGTCTTCTTCGCGTCTTTCATAAACACAAATTCGGCCGCCGTAAGCATGAATAACATATGCGATCAGATATCGCAGGGCATAAACGGCGTCTCGTCTTCCGGCGGGCTTTCTTCGATACAATACGTTTCCCTGACCAACGGCACCGCGCGGCAGACCTACAATGTAACGGTATCAGACGGGATAGTAATAATATACCTGCTAAATTCAAATGGCAGATCGTCCGCTTTGATAGCCAATACGAATGTGGTATCGTGCGGCGCGGATACGAGAGCGACTGCAAACGAGACTTTCGGGTTTTCCAACCTCGCGATATACGAGAATTCAAGCAACATAGAACTTGCGTATCTATACGGAAATTACTCGGGAAACAGCGCCTATCCTTTGAGCATACGCGGAGGCGGGTTTTCCGGCAACGCAAGCCTTTATCTTGTGTACTCGAACGGCACCTCGTCCCTGCTTAATGGCACCGAGCCGGGCAAAGGTTTCAGTTATGACAGCATAGCCCTGATACAGACGCTGCCTGCCGGGAGCTATCAGTTCTACGCGGAAGAAGGACTAGACGGCTCCATACACGTATCCTTGCCGTTTTCTAAAACGTGAAGTTTACCCGCTGATTGCAACAGCCCGTTTTTAAAACATAGTCTTTAAATATACTGAAAATAATAACATATCTATGAAAACAAAAGCACAGTCAGCTTTAGAATACATGATGACCTATGGCTGGGCCATATTAATCATCGTAATCGTAGCTGCTGTCCTGTATTCGTTGGGTATTTTTAGCCCGTCGAGTAGCGTAGGCACGACTGCAACTGGTTTTTCGCCGTTCACGGTCTTAGCACAGACCTGTACACCGCATTACCTTGCATTCCAGTTAGGCAACAACGCGGGGGTTACCGTGACTCTCAAAAATGTGTTTTTAACAACATCTAGTGGGATAACGGCATCTACTGCTATACTTGCCGACACCAGTTCCGTTGTAACGGGCGGATCTACAACTGTAAACTTTAGCAGTGGTGAAGCTTGTGTATCGGGCGCGCGCTATAGTGCAAGTATAACCGTAGCGTACACAGAAAGCAACAATTTGGGTTTGCAGACGCTTAATGCGAGTGGAACACTATCAGGATCAGCAAGCTAAATAAAATTTGATTTTTTAGCCTTCGTTTTGAAGGCGCTTTCTTTTTAAGTATTATTTATACTTTGATCTGGCTGATCAATAAATGCCCGAGTTAAATCTAAAGTGCCCCAAATGCGGTTCAAGTTTCTCCTATAAATTCATCCCTTGGATGAATAAATTAGGCAGCCACATAACGACAAAGGACGGGAAGAAACTGCTGCCAGACGTACAGTTTTTAGGCAGGAAAAGACTTTTAAGGTGCCCAGTCTGCAGGAAGACTTCCCTTTACGATGTGCATTCAGTTTAAAGGAAAACCCCATTCTGTTAGAAATAAGAACGTGAACTAGACTGTACGACTTCTCCCGCCAAAGGCGAAACGGCTCCGAATGGGTTAGTCCTCTTCATATGATAAGCGGGAGCCTTCACGGCCCGCCTCTCGTCGAAAGTCCATCCGTATCCTTTCTTAAGCGAGCCTCCCGCGGGCATCTCGTCATAGACGGTCGACCTATCCACAAGAAACCTCTTTGCCGTATCAGAAAGCGCATCATCGATACTCAAAGAATGGGGCAAAGCGCCTTACCTTTTCGTTCGGGCCCCTGCACTTCTTCGCCTTTTTGTCCAGTGAGCCTTCGTCTTCTAACATTTGGAAAGCCCTCTCGCCCAGCCTCTCTCCACTCGCTTATGCAATTATTAAGAACGTTACTTCACGAAATACTTTTTGATTCCCTATTTTGGTGTCGGTTTACTTCTGTGGAGAGCTATAATTCTACGGTAAACAACGGCTTTAAGCTAAGTGAAGTTTCTGCCGATAAAGCGTATTCGTCTAGGAAAAATCTTGAGATTGTAAATAATTTCGGCGGAACGGCTTGCGTTCCTTTTAAAAGTAATTCTACTAGAGATAGTCGAGGCTCTTACTTATAGTACAAAATGTACCATTATTTCCAAATGAACAAAGGGGAGTTTATGGAGCATTACCATCTTAGGTCTAATGTCGAAAGCGCATCCAGAGCGATAAAGAATAGGATGGTAGAGGCTCTGAAAAGCAGGACTAAGGCGGCACAGGCCAACGAGTTATTGCTAAAGCTGATCTGTTATAATATTACGATTTTGATACAGCAGACGAATGAATTAGGAATTAGATTTTAATTTATGGAATTATTGGCGTTATTATATAGTCTGTATAGAGAATGTTATTATTTTGAGGTACGCATCTCTGATGTATTTGCATATTTTTATTATTGAAATAGGAGATAATTACTTTCTCTAAGTTTTCAGCCGTGTCTGTTAATACGTTAACAACAGTATTTGGAGGAAGTCCTACTGATAAAATCTTTTGATGTTGAACATAGCCCTGCAGTATTCCGCTTGCCAGATGTGCAGAAAAGTTTCCGTGATGCCTTATGTTTTTATTTATGTAATCCAGTTCATGTTTTGTAAGAAGACCTAACTGTAAAACTTTATTACTCATATAATCCCATCTCCATAACCAGTTGTTTATTTCTGACTTAGATAAGGTTATGTTATTAGATATAAAAATATTATTTATTAAATCCCACCACTGTTGCGTTTTACCTTCGCTTATCTTATGAGAATCGAACGAATTAAGACTAGAAAATTGACTATTGCATGCATTACAAGATATTGAAATAACATCGCTTATTCTTCTTGATACCAAGGCAACATAAATTGCGGAATCAATTGCATTTCTACACATTACTAAAGACGAAAATAATTGATTATTATCTAAATCATTTGCAGATTCTCTAAATGCTGTTATTGATGCATTAAAAAGAGAATAGAATGGTAGGGTTCCCAACTTACTCTGTAAAGAACTAATAGTCCTTGCGGATATACTAGATCCTGGTGCTTGCATTTTATAATAATCTCGTAGCTAAATATATGTTTATAAAGTCTTTAAAATGTTTACAAAGTAACCTTATTCATCTACTTAATAAACAAAGCCGTGCGGCACGACTTTGCTAATAAACTTGATTCTGCTAATAAAATCGGAAAATCGTGGATTAAATAATTGTTAATCGGGATACTGAAGTTTCTTTTTATATTCGTCCATAGTATCGAACTCTTCGTCTTTTACAACGTCGCCATCATTATCTATGTCTATCTGTTTATAGACGCCCCCAAGCTCCACGAAGAAACGCCAAACGCCCGCTTCCTTTAGAAACTTAAACTCATCCAGTTTCATAAGGTGCTCGTTTGAGACAGCAAGGTATTTTAACATTATTTTTCTCGCCTTTAGCGAATTGAATTTTGGCCGGTAAATGCCTTTAGTTCCGCTATAATATTTGTTCTGAACCAAAACGACCGGCTTTTGTTCGATTGAACGTTCCCTTATAACCCTAAGGAACGCTTCACTCTCTGAATTTTGGCCGTATATGTCAAAGTCCTGGTTGCCGGAGGTGTGCACCCTATAACGTTTTATTCTCGTCGTAAAAGCAAGGGCAATAACGATTGCGCCACAAATCGCGACTATTTCACCTTTGTAAAGGAGAAAGTCGATTATGCCGAGTATAAGGGTAATGACTCCCGCAGCGAATAACGGTTTGAGTAGGGTGCCGTCAAAATTTATAGCAGTTATATGCTGATAGCCGACTTCGCTAAAACCTCCCTGCCCCAGCCGTATCAGTCTTTTGTTCGTAGCGTAGTAGTTTTTGTAAGATGCCTCTATGTCTTCGTCATCGTCCAGATATTCTTTTAATCTTTTAGGCAGGCTTCTCTCTTTCATATTGGCTAAAATTTACCCCGACCGGGATTCGAACCCGGGTCGCCGCCTTGAAAGGGCGAAGTCCTTGGCCGCTAGACTATCGGGGCATACAACTCTATACTATTTTGTTTTTATAAAAGCTTGTCAGTAGTTATTGAAATATAAAAGCGTATTATGCCAAATTAAAATACTATGAGATGATTTAAACACCATATGCCGAACATAACCTTCTATTTCGAAGTGCACCAGCCTTTTAGGCTTAAACGGATATTTTCATTTGAAAATGGCGACGACTTTATAGACGTGGAAAGAAATAGGGAAATTTTCAATAAAGTAAGCGACAAGTGTTATATGCCTGCGACTAAAGTTCTTAAAGACATAGTAAAAGAATATCCCGAGTTCAAGATGAGCTTTTCGCTTACCGGGACGTTTTTAGAACAAGCGGAAACGTTTAGACCAGACGTCATGACCGCTTTCCAAGACCTAGTCGATACAGGAAACGTGGAACTTCTTAGCGAAACCTATTACCACTCTTTGGCTTTTCTAATACGCAAGGAAGAATTCTTAGCCCAGATAAAGAAACATTCAGAAGCCATAAAAAAATATTTCCGTAAGAAAGCGGCGGTATTCAGAAACACCGAAGCCATGTATTCAAACGAGATAGCCGACATCGCCGGCAGGCTCGGTTATAAAGGCATAATCGCCGAGGGCTGGGAAAAGTCATTGGGGTGGAGATCGTCAAATTATGTTTACTCCCCGCCATCTAATAATATATCGGTCCTATTGCGAAATTACAGGCTTAGCGACGACATCGCCTTTAGGTTTTCTTCCAGAAACTGGAAAGAATGGCCGTTGACCGCGGAAAAATATGCCGATTGGATATCTCACAACGAAGGCGATACGGTAAATCTTTTTATGGATTATGAGACTTTTGGGGAGCACCAGTGGAGCGAAACCGGCATATTTGATTTTCTTAGGCGCCTGCCGGGCGAACTGATAAAAAACGGCGTAGGATTTAATACCGTCAGTGATACGGCTTCCATAAAGCCAGTCGGAGTATTGGACGTGCCGGGGGTAATGTCGTGGGCCGACTTGGATAGGGACGTTTCAGCTTGGCTCGGCAATAAGATGCAAAATGCGGCGTTTGAGAAGCTTTCCTCGATGAGAGAGAGGGTCCTATCCACAAATAATGAGGATTTGATAAGGAAGTGGAGGATTTTGCAGACCTCGGACAATTTTTATTATATGTGTACTAAATGGTTTGCGGACGGGGACATACACAAATATTTCAATGCCTATAATTCGCCCTACACCGCGTATATAAATTATATGAATATATTATCTAATCTTGACAGGAGGCTCACAATTTCTTAAGAGCCGAACCATATGCGGCGAGATATATCGGCATGAATTTTTCCCAGCCAAAATTCTCGGCAAGTTTTCTCGCGGCGATCCTGTATCGGAATATGTCTTCTTTGCCGGTAAGCGCGAGTCTTAGCATGTCTTCTGAGATCTTGGCTACAGCATCCTCTCTTCTTTGACCTATGAGTTTTTCTACAAATACCCCCTTTAATTCCGCCTTCATAAAGTTTATGCAATATTCAGAAAAACCGGAATGGTCGGTCGTAAATGACACTGCCATGTGCGCCGCGGCTTCTAAAGGCGTGTAGCCGAACGGCTCATATTTTGAGAGGAAGAAACTAGCCGTGGATAAAGTAAGCGCCTCATTATACGTTAAATTTAATAGTTCGTCGCCTACAGTAAGGAATTTAGGGTAGAAAATGACTTTTACCCTATTGTTGGCTCCATTTTCTAAATCGTTTTGCTTTAACTTGGTTATTATGGAATCATTGTCCTCGGGATAAGACAGGATCAATGGGCAGGCAGGGGGATTAGTAGGTTTTGGCCGCCTCAACTGTGAGACCTGCCGCCTGGCGTCATTTAATATCTTGCTATAAGCTTTGTCGAGGTTTGAGGCCAGGATGTTAGGGTCCGAGGACACAAGCTGGTCAAAATTTTTAAGGTCTTCATCAAGCGATGATTTTATGCTGAGATAAGTCAGATAGTTCGCCACTATCTCATTCTTGACTCCCATAGTCCCCGTTGGCACAGCGATCAAGGCTATCACATAATTGTCATCGCCCAGCATCTTGTCTAATTTTCCCAGCGCGTCTATGAATAAGTCAAAGCCTTTGTCATAAAATTCGTATCGCCCGCCAGTAAAGAATACCGGCACGTCCTTACCATTGAAATCATAATAAGGGAGAAAATAAGAATTAAGAAAGCCGTTAAACTTCGTCTTTGCATTCAAGCGCATGTCATCAAGTTCGTCTTCATCTGGCAAGTTTATCAGGTCGATGCCGTTAGGCACGACGAAGTCAGCCTTCTTCCCAAGAACTACTTCCGCCTCTTTTTTGACGATTTCGCTGACAACAGTAAATACCGTTGCGTTGGTCGCCCCGGCTTTTTCCGTAAAATGTTTTGCCGCGACTCCATATTTGTACGGCATAGAACTGTCAATCGCGAGATTGCCGTTAATCAATGTAAAAATGTCCCCTCCGGAATAAGAATAGGCTCGCCCAATCACCGTAGCGTGTATCGTAAAATTGGACGGCACGGCTGCGTTTTTCGATTTTAGATAAAGGACTGCGCCCGCAGAAAGCCATTCGTGTGCCTGGACTACTGTCTTCATGTTTATGTGCTTGCTCAATGCTTCTATGAATGCGCCGGCAGCGTAAGACCAGGCAAGTGGCTCATTGTAGTCGGACGGCGAATCCAAGGAATCTATGGCAAAAAGCCTCCAGAATTCGCCTTTTATCTCATTAACGTGCATCTCTTCGAACCCCTTTGCATCTATTAGAACGATATTTGCGTCATTTGCAGAGACCCATTTACCGAAGTAAATCTTTACGCCGTCCAATTTGAAATCGAGTATCGCGTCCTTTACGTACTGTGGCGGCGGAGACTCCATAAATTCAACCGCGGCCTGGCTCGGATTGTAAAAACCTATTGCAAGATAATTATCGCCAAAAGCTTCTTTTACGTAAGCGGATTTTGAAGTCAGTACAGTCCAGATTCCCCCGACCTTGTTCCCCGCTTCAAATGAAACTTCCGCTAGAAAGTAGTCCTGGGTCATCCAATGAGTAGCATATCCACGTATAAAAATTTAACCAAGTTTTTAGATAAAAGGATTTATTTAGGAAATTAGCATATACCTCTATGGTCGAAAAGGTCATAATAATAGGTTCCGGCCCGTCTGGATATACAGCTGCGATATACGCCGTGAGAGACGGCCTTGCCCCGCTTCTTATACGCGGTTCACTGCCCGGCGGACAACTCATGCTTACTTCCGCCGTAGAAAATTATCCTGGATTTACTTCTATACTTGGGCCGGATCTTATGGACGACTTTTACAAGCATGCAAACAATTTGGGGTGCAGGATATTGGACGAAGACGTAACAGAAGTAAACTTGCGCACTTATCCGTACAAAATACTCGCTGGAAAAAATGAATATAAAACTTATTCGATAATAATCGCGTCCGGCGCAAATGCGAAGTGGCTAGGCCTAGCGAACGAAACTAGGTTGTTAGGCAAGGGGATTTCTGGATGTGCGGTATGCGATGGTGTGTTTTTCAAAAATAAGGACGTTATCGTCGTTGGAGGGGGAGACAGCGCCATGGAGGACGCAAGCTACCTTTCGAGACTAGTGAAAAGCGTTACCATAATCCATCGCAGGAAAACTTTCAGGGCAAGCAAAATAATGCAGGACAGAGTGTTATCCAATCCTAAAATAAAGATAATCTGGGAAAGCGAAATCGTCGACATAATGGGAAAGGACCGAATATCTGGGGTAAAAATAAAAAACTTGGTAACGAATAACGAAAAAGATATGCCAATAGATGGACTTTTTATAGCGATAGGGCATTCACCGAATACAGAACTTTTTAAAGGACAGTTGGATATGGACAAACAAGGCTATATAAAAACTCATGATTTTACTAGCACCAGTAAGGAGGGAGTATTCGCTGCGGGTGACGTACAAGACACGATATACAAGCAGGCAGTTATCGCTGCGGGTTGGGGCTCTATGGCTGCAATAGACGCTAGAAAATTCTTAGCAGATAAAAAATTAATTTGATGAGGTAATAGATTTTCTGAATTCTTCGGCATAGTCTTCCGGTAGGATAATGTTCACAAATACGTTTTCGCCTAGTTCTATCCCGCCAAGCGTAGAAAGGCGGGGGTATATCTCTAAGTGCATGTGGAAGTCTGGATAATCCTTTATTTCGTGAATAACGAAATTATAAGCCTGGTTCCCATATATTTTTCTGTTTGTGAGCAGAACTGATCTTAGCGCGGAAACGAAATCCGTCTTCTCCGTGTCAGAAAGGTCGCCGATGTAGTTAACGTGTCTCTTCGGTACAATCATAGACTCCGCTGCGGTGCGCGAACCAAAGGGCGCTACGGCAAAGAAACTATCGTTGTCCAGAAGAAGTCGTCCTCTTTCGGTTTCATATATCTTTTCATATAAGCAATCCCCATGGTTCTCCTTATAGTGCCTTGAAACGTCTGATTCTCTCTTTATAAGTCCGATTAGTAGCGGCCAAGCCATTATCTGGGTATGTGGATGCGCCAGACTAGCGCCCCCAACAGCGCCGTAATTCTTGAAAACCAGCACAGATTTTATGTAGCGTCTTTCATAAAGGACTTCTTCTCGGTCTATAAGTGCATCGAGCCAGTCTTTTAATTTCTCCAAAGGCATGGCTTCAAAAATGTCTGTGTGTATCTGGCTGTCTATCAAGACTTCATTATACCCGTATCCTCCGACGCTTTTTAGAAGACCGTCTTTATCAGTCGTCTCACCAAACGGAGTGTTACCAGAAAGTTCTGGGTATTTGTTCTCTATAACTTTTACCTGCCATGGGTTCCCGTATCTTGCTATCTCGGAGGCCATAGAATCATTCGCAGGTTCAAATGGGCATTGAGATATACCAAATTGTCCTGTGCTCTCCTCCCGGATTTCTTCGGGCCTATTATGGCGCTTTGGGACCATTATAGAATAAAAGCCGCTTCGATAGTCTTCTCTTATTTCGCTCCCGAAAATATTTGCATCTTCCATTAAAAATAGGTTATAAACGGATATATTCCTTTATAGGTGCCAATCAAATAAAGACCTTTCCCGCGCCAAAAAACTAGAAAACGCGGTTTAAATTTATGTGGAGAAGCCTTTAGAAAACTTTAAATATTAAACTAATCTCTATAAATTGCATAAAGCAAGCAAATAATGAAATCTTAAAAGGGATTTTTGGAGGAAACATATGGCAGACGGAATACAACCAATTTTTATTTTACCGGAGGGATACACGCGTACTAGCGGTAAAGATGCACAGAGAAATAACATCGCCGCGGCAAAAGCTATAGCGAATACGGTAAAATCCACCCTTGGCCCAAGAGGGATGGACAAGATGCTCGTAGACAACATCGGGGACATAACGATTACAAACGACGGCGTAACCGTGCTTAAGAACATGGAAGTCGAGAACCCAGTAGCAAAAATGATAGTCGAAGTTGCAAAAACCCAAGAGGAAGAGGTTGGCGACGGTACTACTACCGCAGTCATAATAGCGGGAGAACTGCTTAAAAGTGCGGAAACGCTTCTCGACCAAAGCATACATCCTACTCTGATAGCCCGCGGCTATAAGCTTGCGGCAAATGAGGCACAAAACGCGTTGGATAAGATGAGTATAAAACTCGATATAAACAATAAGGAAGACCTGATAAAAGTCGTAAAGACCGCTACCATAGGTAAGAGTACAGGCGCAGACGAGCACATAGTGAACCTCATCGTTGACGCGATAAAGCACGTTAAGTCCGTAACCGGGGGAACAGCGGGTGTAGATTTAGATGACATAAAGATAGAAAAGAAAGTGGGCGGGGGGCTGGAAGACTCTGAGCTTGTGAAAGGGGTTATAATCGACAAGGAAAAAGTCCATCCCGATATGCCAGACATCGTTAAAGACGCAAAAATAGCCCTAGTTAATATGGCATTGGAAATAGAGAAAACAAACGTAGACGCCCAGATAAGGATAGAGAAACCAGAACAGCTTGGCGCGTTCCTCGATGAAGAGGAAAGGATGCTAAAGGAGATGGTAAAAAAGGTAAAAGAATCGGGCGCAAACGTATTAGTATGCCAAAAAGGCATCGACGATACTGCGCAGCATTTCCTGGCAAAGTCAGGTATACTAGCTTTTAGAAGAGTATCAGAAAATGACATTAAGAAAATCGGAAAAGCGACAGGTGCAAAGACAGTTTCTTCTCTAGATGAATTAGAGAAAGAGAGCCTAGGCTCGGCAGGCCTGGTTAAGATAGAGAAACTTGCAGGCGAGACGCTCGCGTTCATAGAAGAATGCAAAAAATCCAAAAGCAGTAACCATCCTGATAAGGGGCGGTACGGAACACGTTATTGACGAGGTCCAAAGGGCGATTGAAGATAGCCTTGGAGACCTTCGGGCGGTCATAGAAGACGGCGGCGCGATAGTCGCAGGCGGAGGTTCCTGCGAAATGGAAGTTTCAAGACATTTAAGAGAGTTCGGCAAGAAGCTAGAAGGAAGGGAGCAACTCGCAGTAAACGCATTTGCAGACTCGCTGGAGATAGTCGTAAAGACCTTGGCAGAAAATGCCGGACTGGACCCTATAGACATATTAGTCGACATAAGAGCTGCCCATCAAAAAGGCAGAGTATGGGCAGGCGTCAATCTATCAGATGTGTACAAGCCAGCAGTATCCGACATGGACAAAGAGGGTGTCATAGAGCCCCTTAGGACAAAGAAACAGGCAATAAAAAGCGCCAGCGAAGTCGCCGTGATGATATTAAGAATAGACGACATAATAGCCGCGGGCAAATCGGCAAATCAGCCGCCTCAAATGCCTGGCGGGATGGGCGGGCCAGGCGGTTACGAGTAAAACATGTCAGAAAATAGCCGGCCATTAGATTTATTAAATACAGCGAAAGGCAAAACTGTTCTCGTAGAGTTGAAAAATAGCCACGCGATAACCGGGAAACTAGTTGCATTTGACGTTCATATAAACGTAACACTTGAGAACGCCGAAGAAAAGAAGGACGGTGAAACTATGAGAACAAATACCCAGAACTTTCTGGTAACACTCCGTTTGGTGAGACGACTGATAAATCTAATGGCCGGCTATTTTCTGACA
>DAHXLI010000030.1 GCA_027366075.1 Candidatus Parvarchaeota archaeon
TTAATATTTCTTTGCTATTCGACAGAAAAGCGAGTCGCTGTCTTTATCTGCGTTTTTTGTGGGCCTTATGTCTGTGCCTAACCTTTTCTAGCCTTGACAAGGCGTTCTTTCTTACCAGTTTGAAGAGTTTGTATTCATAGAATAAACCACCCACCAGCACGCCGATTGCAAAGCCAAGCGCCGCGTACCCGACGATCTCCCAATCAACATTGATTGGAGAGGGGAGCGACACCGGCTGCAAAACTGGGGTAAACGGCAGCGAAGAGGCGTTGGCAAGCCCGGTTTCAAAACTGGTATAAGCCATGGATGAGGCTTCAAAATCAAGATAGTCTATTACGGAAGTGTTTTCAAAATTTTTCCCGTACTGGTAATAGCTTATGCCAAGGAACGGCGTTATGCCGGCTTTCTCTGCTGAATTTATCTCCCTAAGAGCTGATAAGAACATCTGGTTTTCTACGGTATAAACGGAATTATTTACGCTTATGCTATTCTCTTCTATCAACTGGTCCGCCGTAGCGATGGTGCCCAGAGAATCGAATATCGACGCGATGTAATGCCCATTGTTCTGATACGTTTCTGCTTGGCCAAACGAAGATCGCATTCCGTCTAGCTGTACGGAATCATTAATGCCTAGCAGCTCGGCGTAATTAATGAATGAGGAAGCCCTGTAAAGATAGTAATTGCTCAGATTAGAATAAGAAGACTCTGAGAAGTTGGAGCTCCCGACCGGTAGGCTCGCGACCCAAAATAAGGCAGATGCTCTCCTTACCTCTGCGAAGGAATAATTTATCGCTGAAGAAATCAGATCAGAACTTAAAGATGCTTCTGAAGAATTGAGGTCTGCCGAAGCCTCGGCTAGCCTGTCTATCGCTATAAGTTTAAGGTCGATCGTCGAGTCGTTTGTAAGGTAAGTCTTGGTGACCTGATTGTAAGTGGCCCCTATGGAAGCATTCTCCGAAGAGATAAGCCAGGACATGAACCCCGAGGGGTCTGAGGAAGCGCTCAAGCCTTCCAACGTTTTGGCTACCACTAGGTACATAGCGGATGTTACCATATAGCTTGCGGCAACGTAATAATTTCCTTGCGCTGCCAGCGTCGATTCGTTTTGGATCAGTATTTCGGCCTGGTTAATATAAGAACTTATCGTAGAATTTGTGCTGGTCTTTTCAGGCAAAGAATTGTATACCGATTGCTGATAAGCACTAAATTCCTGATATGTAGAGTTCATGACCTGGTTGTATAGGGGGGTGTATATAGTGTGGTTAATCACAGGAGTTATGTTATAGCCCGTGAAATATTGGTATGCCTGGTAAACAGAGCTTATAGGCACAGCAATCATCCCTAAGTTTTCATCGTAAGCCAATGCCGCCGGCGTCATGTTATCCACACTCGGTTCATCAGATGGATATAAGAATACTTTTATGCCCTGACCCGCCGCAGCTTCACTTTTTTGTGCTACGTCGCCTACTATGCCTATGCTGCCGTCTGGGTTCGCGGTCCCGGTCATCGCTATCCCCTGATTCAGAGGTTTCCCTGTCAGAACCGACATCGCGGCTATCGCAAATGCGGCGCCTGCGCTTGGGCCGCCCACTTCAGCGGAAGAAGAGGTTATGTAGAAATAGAAGTTATAGTCGTTGCAATTGGCGTTTACCAGCTTGCACGCGACCAAAGTAGAAAGTACTGCCTGCGCCTGCGTGTCTGTTTCCGTCAATGGAGTTGATCCAAGGAAAACCTGTCCGGTCCCATTGGTCACCGTAAGTGAGAGAGTCGCAGGCACGCCATACACTGTCCCATTTGGTAAAGTCGAAACGCCGAATATGTATAAGCTGGCATTGCCCAGTTCGTCTACGTGCTGCAATGACGAAGCGTGGACCAGGGCAAAGGCGGATAAAAATATGAGTGCCAGCAGCGGAATTGACGCGTAAATTAATTTCATAAACTTTATAGTAACGGGAAACTTATAAACATTTCTATTCGAAATCCTTTGATTCGAGCTTTTTCCTAAAAGATTCTAAGGCTTCTATTAGGAGCGGCAACTCGTCAAAGCTCAGCGACAAGCTCGTCTTTATCCTCTCTTCTGACTTTCCAGACTGGGAAGAAACGTAGCCTTTCTTCAGGCTTATAAATGTTATCTCTTTTTCGCCCTCTTTGCCACGGGTCAGGTTTATCTTTATAAAATTATTCGAGCCTTCTCTTGTTATTTTTTCGGTAGGTTCTGGCAGGTCCTTAAATTCCATAAAAGAAAAAATACATGCAGAGCTTAAATAACTTGCTTCTTTTCCAGTACGACTTTAGCCCTTTCTATGTCATCCCTGGTTTTTACGTGGACCCAATTTCCGTTATACAGGTAGCCGTAAAGGAGACCGTCCTTCGCCAGCAGCGGCAATAGGTCCTTCTTTATGTCCCATTCTATCTCGCCGGGCGGGATGTACTTGAATATCTCATGGTCGAATATAAAGACCGAGGTGGGTAAGAGTTTGGGACGGATCTGGGTCTCCGTCCTTTCGTATGCTACGACCCTGTTTCCTTTTACCACTAATTTGTCCTTTACGTCTTCACCGTGTTCTGGTGAGGTCGATATGGCCATGGAAGCTACGCTGTTATGAGAGGTGTGGAACCTTAGCATGTCTTTTAAATCTATGTCAAACACTACGTCTCCAGGCACGAAAAGAGTAGTAGAGCCGACGTATTGTTTTATTCTTTCGAGCGCTTTTGCGCTTCCCCTAAGATTATTATCGTCTATATATTTTATGTCGACGCCATAGCCTTCGCCGTTCCTCAATAGCCTGAATACGCTTTTTAGAAGTTCCGTCTGCCCAGACACAAAAATATTCCTGAAGCCATGTAACCTCAATACTCCCAGAGTATTCTCTATTATCGTCTGGTTTCCGACTTTAAGCAGTGGCCGGTAATTCTCCGTGCCTTCCATGATAAAATGGCCTCCACAAAGAATGATCGCAGTGTGTTGTCTCTCAAAGAACTTTCTCAGTATGTCTTCGACAGCTTCGCTTTTTGATTTGTAAGTTATATTGTCGACTACCGAATCCAGCTTTGAAAGGACGTCCCCTTCTATCGTGAATGATGCCCTGGATTTCATACTACAGTATTGATTTAGCAGGCGAAATATTTAAAGAAGTCGCAACGACTTACTCGAGCCGTTTTATTATGTGGTAGCCGAATTGTGTCCTTACTATAGGCGAAACTTCCCCTTTGTTCAGCGCGAACGCCGCCCTCTCGAATTCTTTTACCATCATCCCTCGACCGAAAAACCCCAGGTCCCCGCCGTGCTTGCGCGAGCCGTCTATGGAATATTTTTCCGCGAGCGAAGAGAAACTTTCTCCCTGCTTTAAAAGATCTAATACCTCTTCTGCCGCCGCTTGGTTTTTTACAAGGACGTGCGCGCACCTTATTTTGTCTACCATAAAAGATTATCGATCTGTGGTTATTTAATGATTGGCTTTTTGTGAGCTGCTAAGTTAACTTCTTGGAGAACGGCCCATTTTTCTCAATTCTAGCTATGGCATCTAAAAGTATTTCTTTGTGGTCTATGGCCATGTCTAGTTTCTTCGCGCTCTCAAAATCAAAAGCTTTTACTTCGGCTACTTTTTCTCCTGCTTGCATACTGCCACCGATTACTTCGCACAAGAAAGAAAGCGCTATATCGTGGAATCTAGGATCGCGTGAAGGGTCGTCGTACATCTTTATGAAAGACTTCGTTAAGTCGCCTTTATACCACAGTTCTATGTCGAGTCCGGTCTTTTCCTTTGCTATGCGCTTCAACGTAACGGGTATCCTCTCGCCTGGCTTTACCAATCCGCCGGGGATATGCCACTTATTTATTTCTATAGCGGCGCCTTCGCCGCGCAATGCTAGTATTATTCTATTGTCTTTTGTTACGATTATAGGATCGACCCCTACGTAAGCGAATTCCTGCGGGCTTTTCATATTACCGTATATGGATCGCTTGAGTTTTAAAACTAAACCATATAGCGCAGAACTGTTCTGAAAGCTATTAATACGAAATATAATCAATAATTCCAAATGGCATCGCCATATCAGAGCAATCTCGATAGCATAATCAACCACATATACCGGGACGAGAAACCGGAAGTGCCTATACGGTTAAAGGACAACGGCGCCAGTCTTCCAATCTCTTATAACCCTTTCACAAATGCAGTCGAGGTAAGCCCTTCGGTCGTGAACGCGATAGAGACCGGACGTGAGAAGGGTAGCCTGTACACTATACTGCATCTCTCTAGGGGAGTAAGGACTTTGATTAACCACGAGATAGGACATTATTACCAGGCTCAGACCATAGCAGAATTAATAAAAGATGAACTCGTTCTGAGAGGAAAGTACACTCCAAAAAGGGCTGAAATACTTTCTAGATTTGGAAAGGAGGACATAAGCGATTATTTGAGATTACGCCACTTTTTTACGGTCTATCCTATCGGCAAAGCATTCCAAAAAGTTTTTGAAAAATATATGGGTGGCGCAGAGGCGGGAGCAACTTTATACGCGTTGAGCCTGAGTAAAAATCCTACGAGCGATTATGCGTCATCGATAGGCTTAACTGTCGCGTATCTCGCGGCAAAAGGTGGCAAAAAAATGAGGATTTCTGTAAAAGTCCCTGACAACGACCTCTCTTCCCCTACGAGCGCATACAGATTAGAATATAAGAACTGGACAGAAGCATCCTTAGACGAACGCATAGATTTCCTAGTAGACCAACTACTTAAGCATCACGGCTCTGGCCATTTTGGCGATGCAAAATTCATTGAAGACGCTTCTAAGTTATACTACGGCAAAAAGAAAGATTTCAGCGATGTGGATGTGAATAAAGCCGTAGAGGACGGAAAGTTGGCTGCGAGAAGATTAATAAAAGAAATGGGTTCTTTGGGGATAAAACTCTGATTAATGGGATATGGCAGAAACGAAGCTTAACCAGATAATACAAATAGGAGAAGGAGAAGAGCTGTATCATGGTTCTAATGTAAAAAACATCGAACGTTTTTTGCGCTCTGAATATGGTTCGCTTGGAACTGGTTTCTATATCACAAAAAATGTTACGAGGGCCAGATACTACGCTGAAAAGAAAGCTAAAAACCGCGGCGGAGAACCGATGGTCTACGCAGCTGAATCAAAAGGAATTAAATTATTTAATTTGGCTTACACTGACGGCAAGGAATTGCTCAGAAACTTCGGTGAGTATCTTCTGGAACGTTCTAAATTGGAACGTGGATATTGCCAATCATGGGATAGACACGACGATTCTATAGTTTTTGGCGATGAAATAAACGACATGTGTAAGTCTCTTGGAAAAGAAATAATACAAAACCCTTCGAGTTTTCTTATGCTTCTACCGAGATTGACCGATTTTGGGGAGTATAATCTGACATTAGCGGAGTTCTTAAAGAACCGCGGATACGATGGCCTTGCCTTAGGTGAAGATTATGTGCTGTTTGACCCTTCGGTTTTTAAGCATGCTCGCGTCGTCGATTAAACGACCCGGTATCGATTTCAAAGTTATGGGAAATCAAAAGCTTTTTATACTATATCAATTATATAAATAATTGATTCTGATAAAATTTATGGATGCAATAAAGACAGGTACTACAACATTAGGTTTGATATACAAAGACGGAGTGGTCCTGGCCGCGGATAGAAGAGTTTCCGCTGGGAACTTGGTTTTTGGACATTATGAAAAAATTGCCAAGTTAAGCCAAAGTATGGGCATAACCATGGCCGGTTCTGTAGCCGATGTGCAGACACTCATAAAGATAATGCAGTCAGAAATAGCGCTTTACGAGATTCGCTCCAGCAATAGAATGACTACAAAGGCCGCGGTCGGATTGTTTGCTACCATACTTTTTAATAACAGGTTCTCGCTCATAGGCAGTGGCTTCATAGTGGGAGGTTATGACACAAAACCAGAAATATACAGTTTAGAGACGGCGGGTTCTAAACTGCCCGATAGATATTCTTCTATAGGCAGTGGTAGCGTCGTTGCGTTGGGCGTCTTAGAGTCGGAGTATAAAGACGATATGCAAGAAGACGAAGCCATAAAATTGGCACACAGGGCTATCTCTACTGCAATAAAAAGAGACGTGTACACGGGGGATGGCGTCGATATAGTTTTAGTGGACAAAAAAGGCTATAGGAAACTTTCAGAAGCTGAAGTAAACAAGGCCCTTGCTTCCAAGTAAATTCGGTCTTAATCAAGTTATTTTTAGCAGATTTTATGGAAATTAAAAAAGACATAATCGCACTTATCGGAGACGCTTCGCTTGTCGAAGATATAAACTTCGAAGTGTCAAACATAATCGTCTATACAAAGAACAGAAAATTCTTCCTTGGCTGTTCAGACCTCATAAAGACCATGGTAAGCAAAGAGAAAAAGAGGATAGAAGTAAGGCTAGACCCGTCGCTTTTAATGGACGAAAAAGAGGCTGAAGACTCTATAAAGAAACTGGTCCCGAAAGAGGCCGACCTGCGGGAGATGTGGTTCGACAGGGAAAGGAGCGTCGTTTCCTTGGAAACGGTAAGACCAGAGATAATAACTGCCAATAACAAAAAAATAATAAACGACATACGTGAAGCGACCGGGTGGTCCGTCTTTCTTAGCAGATACCCGTTGATAAAATCCGACGTGCTTCGCGCCATAAGAGAAATGCTTTATTCCAGCTCGAAATTTAGGAGGAAGTTACTTAACTCTATAGGGGAGAAGATATACAATTCAAAGTTCGAAGTAAACGAAAAATACTGGGTTAGGCTGAGCGCGCTTGGCGGTTTTAGGCATGTGGGTAGATCTTCCATGCTCGTGCAGACGCCTATGAGCACGATAATGCTCGATTGTGGCGTGGACGTAAGCAACCCGAGGGAACCTGTCCCAAGAATAGACGCCCCGGAATTTGATATATCCAAACTTGACGCCGTCATAATAACGCACAGTCACCTCGACCATTGCGGCTTTTTACCCGCGTTGTACAAATACGGTTATAAAGGACCAGTTTATTCCACCCTTCCGACCAGGGACGTAATGACTCTCCTGCATCTTGATTACATCGCCCTCGGTAACAAGACAAACTCTAAAGCCATGTTTGACGTCGCAGATATAAAGGAAATGTTAAAATATTCCATACCCCTATCGTACAGGGAAGTTACCGACATAACCCCCGATATAAGAGTGACACTGCATAACGCCGGTCACATACTAGGCTCGGCGATGGTGCATTTAAACGTTGGCAGCGGTTTTTATAATATACTTTACACCGGCGACTTCAAATACGCGAATTCAAAGACCTTAAACAAGGCCGATAACATATTTGATAGAGTCGAGGCCCTTATAATGGAAAGCACATATGGCGGCGACCAAGACCAGCAGCCTTCGAGGGAAGACGCGGAACAATTCTTCTTGGACATAATAACCAAGACCGTAGATAAAAAAGGTAAGGTGCTCGTGCCTGTCCTGGGCGTCGGACGTGCACAGGAATTGATGCTGCTCATAGAAGAATGGGAAAGATACGGTCTAATGCCTGACATACCGGTAGTAGTAGACGGCATGCTTTGGGATGTGACCGCGATTTATACTGCGTATCCTGAGTTTATGAACACCGAGACCAAGAAAAGAATAATTGAACACAACAATAATCCATTCATATCTCCCAACTTCAAACACACGGTCAGCGAAGAAGAACGAAAGCAAATACTTTCCGGCGGCCCAGCGGTAATAATTGCGACGTCCGGCATGCTTAACGGCGGTCCATCCGTAAGCTATTTTGCAAACCTCTGCGAAGACGAAAGGAACTCTGTGGTGCTGGTATCCTACCAAGGCGCGGGTACTTTGGGCAGGACGCTTCAGAATGGCGGGAGAGAAGTAGATATAGAGCTTAACGGAAAGATCAGACATTTCACCGTTAATTCTCTGATATATTCTATAGAAGGGTTCTCTGGCCACTCGGACAGGAATCAACTGGAAAGATACATAAACGACATAAAACCAAGACCGAGGAAACTTATACTGGGTCACGGGGAAGAAAGCAAAATAATAGCCCTTTCGCATTTCATGCGGAAACGGTTTAAGGTGGATACCATCGCACCGCACGTGCTTGATGCCTTAAGACTAAAGTAAACACGAGCCGATAAGCCGACCACGTTATTTTTCATATTTTTATTGATAATTTTTTATCGGCTAAAGTTTTAATATACGTTAATTTATGTATAACTATGGGTGGCCGAGATAAAACCGTTGTTATAGGTCTAAGCTCCTTACCTGGCGGGGGAAAAGATTACGTCGCCGACATTTTGGTCGAAGACTACGGCTTTTATAAGATTTCTCCTGGCGACATAACAAGAGAACTCCTAAAGCAGGCCAGCAAGTCGGTAACCATGACCCGCGAAATCCAGGAGCAGCTGACAAAAGACCTAATAAAAAAATACGGCCAAAATTACTTAATGGAGCTTTGCTATAAAAAAATCCGCAAATCGAAAAAAGGTAGGATAGTGATACCTGGCTTAAGATACGCGTCCGATGTCGATTTTTACAGGGAACGCTTTGATGGGTCGTTTACAAACATATTCATATACGCCTCCAAAAAAACCCGTTATTCCAGGTTGGTGTCGAGGAACAGGGGGGACATGCCGTCCTCATACGCAGAATTCAACAAGCAAGACGAAGCGCAAGAGAAACGGTACCGTCTACAAAAGACAAAGGATATTTCCGATTACAAAATGTATAACGACCATAAAAATAAAAGGCAGATACGGTCAGAACTAGAAAAAATCTTAGAAAAATTTTCTTAAGACTTGTCCTCTAAGACCGCTTCTTGTATCTCTAAATAGCCCGTATTATACTTTTCGTCCCAGACTTTGGAGGAACTTATGATTTCTAATCTCTTCGTGAACATCGGGCAATCCAGTACAAAACTCTCGTATTCTCCTCCCTCTCCAGAAACGTTTATTCCAAATCGTTTATTCAATTTTACTAGCTCGGCGACCGCTGATTCGTTGAGCTGCCTGCCGAGCCAGGCCTTGTCTAGCCCGTCCGCTGCCACTTTAATTATGATAACTTTAAAATTTGATTTTAACAGTGCCCTTAGATATTCTTCTTGATTTACGTCCCATATGGGTGCGACGCTCTTCAGGCTTAATTCTTCGCACATCTTGTCCACTCTCGACTTTTGGTACTTGCTTGCTATCGCGCCACTTACTATCCCGTCTAGGGTGTATTTTTCCTTCATTTTTATAAGATGGGATTTCATATCCGAAAGCTCCATCTCTTTCTCTCCCCCTGTATAGAAACGTTCTAGTGGAATCCCTAACGCTTCCGCTTGCTTATCCAATAGTTTTGAGCCTACGGTATGGAACATGTAGGATTCCTTGTTTTCCGAATCGGCGTTAATAAGGCAGCTTATCTCGTTGTCTTTTGAAGCTAAAAACAAAGAGTAGGTAGAATCCTTTCCGCCGGTGAACAGTACGCCGAGTCTCATATTTTAATCCCAACAGCCTGGCGCATATGACGTCCTCGCCCTTACTTTTAAAAGTATGCCGGGCAGCGTTAGCCTTGCACTGACCTCCCCTCTTATTTGATTTAATGGGGATGCTTCGACATACGGCGTCGCGTTTTGCCCCGCGGTAATAAAAAGCGCGTTCATATTATATGCAGTAATGCAAGATGTGAAGTCGTGTTTAGGTTTACGCTTCTCCTTGCGACTTCCTCGACCAAACACCCTAAAAGTGCCATTTTTTCCTTTTTTATTTTTTCAAAAGCAAATATGCCCCACTTTGTGTAGACTCTGTCTAACAGGTCCGTCAAGTCGATCATAGAAATGTTTCTGAAGTTTTTGAATATATAAGCATTTCAAAGAGTAAAGTTTTACAAATGAAAATTTATAACTATTAAAATCATAAATCTTGTATGCAAAAGGACATACTATTACCGGACGAAAAAATAATCAATTTCAGGAAGCCGTCCATCCTTGGCGAATCAAAATTCTGGCTTGGCGCGATAGTATTGGCACTATCGCTGGTAACTTTTGTAGTCTTTTCTGTTTTATACCCGCAGTATAACTCTACCCTTTCAAATCTATATGGTTACTTGAGGCTTACCAGCGGCGTTTCGCTGCTTAACAGCATACCGATAGTGCCTATAACTCTGCTTGTCGTAGGCTTTGCATATCTATTATACGCCGAATTCGAGAGATACTTCAAAGAGTTCACGATAACAAATAGGCGTATAATATACCAACATGGCGTACTTATCAGAGACGCAAATATAGTCCTTCCACGCATGGTTTCGGATGTAGCGGTCGACGTAGGCATAATAGAAAGGTTACTTGGCCTTGGGAAGATAATTATAAGATCTACGGACGCCGGCCGCCCGGACGTTGTGATAGGCAGCATATCGGAACCATACAAATTTCAGGATGATATAATAAAACTAGTATCAAAAGACCCAGCTACAGAATCGTATACACCACCGACTCCCCTGCCACAGCCTTCGGCGAGGGAAGAACGATCAAAAGAAGAAAATGGAGAGAAAGACGACGAGGACAATGGAACTGGTAAAACTGGTTAGGGCAGCGGGTTTCTTTATATCGAGCATAGTTACCATTAGCTTAGCGATAATGCTACTTGACATAATAAAATCGACTCTCATCTCTTTGTCCGGCTTCGCTTTCGTAATACCTCTATTTGCGGGCAGCATAATACTAAGATCCCGGGTCTGGAAAAAGCTATACGATGTTTCAAGGAAACTCCTGTATTTTGTGACTGCCGTCCTTGTGCTTATACTAGGATTTGCAGTTTTGATTTGGTTCTTATTTTGGGCGTCTTCACAGACGGTATTGTACCCTCTTTCTGATTATGCTGGCATGAGCACTCTTATAGGAATATCCCTACTTTGGGCAGTTTATTCCCTCGCTGAATTTATTTCCGTGTATGGCCTTTTTCACAATAAAATCTACAATTTATCCAAAATCCTTCTCGCGCCGATAATATTGGTAGAAGCTTCGCTCATATTCCTTATAGGAGACTTTAGCTATGCGCTGCCGATAAGCCTTTTCGTACTAGCTGCGTCGACTGCAATCATAGGCCTTGGATTTTTATTTGATAACCCAAAAATAAATCCTGCAAATTCTAGAAAAGCTAGTTCCTTAGGTCGATTATATCCATAGCGTCTTCGCCGGTGCCTATAAGAGTTATCGGGACGCCGACGGCATCTTCAACGGTCTTAAGCCATTTTTTAGCTTCTGATGATAGGTCCTCATATTTTCTTTTCTTGTAAGCGTCTTTGAACATCGCATCGAGTTTTGTTATAGCGATTTGGTTCGCCAAATTTATTCTTACTACGTCCCTGGCCAATTTTTTGTCAAACGGAGCGACTCTCCTTTTTCGTCCAGTGACTGTGCCGCGTTCCTCAAACTCTTTTTTAACGGCGCTTTCTTTGACCTCGCTAGCTAACGCCCCACCGCCGACTCTTGTTATGAAAGATTTGAATATAACGATGACATTTCCAACGTACTTTGGACCTACTCCGACCTCACTTAAGATACCTGAAGCGGTAGTATTTCTGCTTGTGACATAAGGATATTCGCCGTGGTATAGACTTATCATGTGCCCCTGTGTTCCTTCCGCTAATACCTTTTTGCCCTTCTCCAACGCGTCTACGATAAGGTCTGGCACATCGCTGATGTATTTCGAAAGCTCTGAGTAAGATGCCGCAAGTTTTAATTTTCTCAAAACCCTTTTTGATTCCGCGGTTCCTACGCCCTGCTTTGTACTTCCAACTTGACTGCTTAGGAATGGGTCGTTTTCCTCTTCCCCCACTTCTCGGTCTGTTATTACTGCGGCATGCGGGTCTATTACTATGCGATCTTTAGTGCCAGTCTCTTCGATTTCCTTGAATAGAATTTCGCGTCTTATCAGTGCGCCGGGGGAGATAGCCAGCGTAGTTTTCTTATTAACGAAAGCGCCTGGCAGCGTCCTAAGTTTGAAAGTCCTGCCGTCAAAAACGACCGTGTGGCCCGCGTTCGTACCGCCGGTTCTTACCGCAATCGCCGGGTTGTCTGCTAGAGCCAAATAAGAAGCTATTTTGCCCTTTCCTTCATCGCCATAGAAACCGCCGACAAGTATGTCTAGCATATATCAGATCCAAAGATGTTATATCTGTCAAAATATATAAGCGAAATTCATTTGCCAAAGTCTACTTTTTGGAACTACTGGTAATTCTCTGGTTATTTGTTCTATTATGTTATTAATCCATAAAAATAAAAGGTATTTATATCATGATTATTCTTAATTATATGTAATTATGGAAAAGAAAAGCAACAGATTCACGACGGTTTCAATACCAAAGCGGCTGGCAGACAGGACAAAAAAGTTTATAGAGAAAACGGGCTTTACGTCTCTCTCTAGCTTTGTAGAATATCTCCTTAGAGAAATCGCCTCAGGAAAAAATGAATATGGCAAAGAGGAGAAAGAGGATTTAGAGGGAGTAGAAGAGAAATTAAGACGTCTTGGGTATCTATGAGCAATATAGAGAAACTAACCGAAGCCCTACGGAGAACTCCGAATGATAAGAACTGGAAATCTTTTTCGAAGAACCTTAAAAAATCTGGGATTGAATATTATAAGATAATATTCGCAAATGAAGGAAAACTCAATAGAATGCAGGACATCACAAAATCTATTGTCGAGCTGTACGATTCAAAGTACAGATTAATCACAACGGTGCCGCTATTCATAAAAACTGGTAAAAAAGTAGACGGGGCGACCTCCTACTTGATTGGGTTGTCTGTCTTAAACGGGGATCAAAAATGATAAAGCAAGATCTGAAGAGCTTGGAAGAGAAGAGTATTTACATAATAAGAGAAGCTAAGCTAAAATTCAATAACGTAGCGGCGCTTTGGAGCATGGGAAAGGATTCCACAACAATGCTCGCTTTGACTAGGAAGGCGTTTCTAGGTAAAGTTCCGTTTCCAGTTATCCACATAGACAACAGCATAGATTTTCCAGAAACCTACAAATTTAGGCAGGATTTGGCAAAAAAATGGCACTTAAATCTTATAGTGGCCAGAAGTGAAATAAAACCAGACCTTGTCGGCTCTGCCTGCTGCGGTAAAAATAAACCTGAGACATTGAAAAAAGTCATGAAGGAGCACGGATTCGATGCGCTTATAGTCTCAATAAGGAGAGATGAACACGGGATAAGGAGTAAGGAGAGATACATGAGCCCTAGAGATAAGGAATTCCGATGGGACTTCAAGAACCAGCCAGCGGAGCTTTGGGACGATTATTCTTCAAAGCTAGACACTGCTGGGCATGTCAGAGTCCATCCGCTTTTGGATTGGAATGAAATCGATATCTGGAGATACATAAAACAAGAAAATATTCCGATGAATCCCCTATATTTTTCCAGAAACGGTTATAGATACAGAAGCTTAGGGTGCACCCACTGTACTATACCGATAAAGTCTGGCGCAAAAAACGTGAGTGAAATAATAAAGGAACTAGAGACCACAAAAACGGAAGAAAGATCTGGAAGAAGCATGGATAAAGAAAACGAATACGTTATGCAAAGACTTAGAGAATTTGGATATATGTAGTAATTTGCGATAAAAATATGAAAGTCTACCCAATAACTTTATTAGGCCACAAAGACCACGGAAAGTCTACTCTCATCGGAAGTTTACTTATGCAAACGGGCGCCGCTACACAAGCCAGAATAAAAGAAGCTGAGGAATACAGTAGAAGATTAAAAAAAGATTTTGAGCCAGCGTTCATATTAGACAGCTTCGCTGAAGAAAGAACCGGAGAAATGACTATAGACACTACGCGAGCGGAGATAGCCTACAAAGGGGCGGCTTTTGTACTGATAGACGTCCCTGGGCATGAAGAACTGATAAAGAACATGATAAGTGGAGCAAGCTATGGCGAAACTGCAATCTTGCTTGTTTCTGCAAAAGAAGGAGAGGGCATACGGCCTCAGACGAAACGGCATCTTTACATCGCCAGAATGCTCGGCATAGATACACTTATAGTCGCGGTAAATAAAATGGATCTGATTCATTACGACAAGGAAAAGTTCGATGAAATAAGAAACGGTTTATTGAAGTTCATAGAAAAGATTGGTTTTAAAGACAGCAAAGTCCACTTTGTACCGATCTCAGCCTATCGCGGGGAAAATCTTGTGAAAAATAGCAAAAATATTAAATGGTACGACAAAGGTTCGCTTCTAGACGTAATCTACAGCAGCATAAAAAAAGTGGAGAAGACTAATCACGGCCCATTAAGAATAATAGCGCAAGGCAGTATAGTCGGTGACGGTAAAAATGTGGTGGTGGGAAGAGTAATAAATGGAAGCATAAAAATCGGAGAGAAAGTGTGTTTTCTGCCGTCTTCGGTGGACGCCATAGTCAAAGACATGGTCGTAAAAGGTAAAAAAGTAAAAATGGCTTGGATTGGAGACAACGTTGCGATGACGTTCAAAAATAAAATAAAAGCTGAAGTGCGTGGATCTGTAATCTCTAGCTACGAAAACCGGCCGTCGCTCGAAGATGTTATAATTGCTAGGATATTCGTAGCTGGAAAATTTGGGAAGGGCTTGCAGATAAAATTCAATGGTGTCGATATAAAGTGCAAGGGGATTAAATTTTTGCGCAGAATAGACCCTACGACTGGCGAGAGCAGCGACGCAAAAGGTATAAAACTATTAGACGCAGCAGACGCAGAAGTAACTCTGATCAAGAAGATACCGATAGAAGATTATAATATGACAAAGGAACTTGGTAGATTCGTACTTTACAACGGAAACGAGTTCTCTGGGATCGGGATAATAGAAAAATAACTTACGGTTCTATCAAACTTCGGGCATCTTGAAGCTTTCCTTTCCTTTGAATTCGGCTAGCTCCCGAAGAAGTTTTTTAACTATATCACGTCTATATTTTGGATCGATGCTTTTTCCATTTTCTAAGAACTCTTCTATCGTCCCGTCTGTACCATTGACTGTAAGTTTGAATTTATCTTTGTAAACCGCTTTTCTTATTTTTTCGTATTTATTTTCCACATACGCTCTTCTGTCTTTGTAACCCCCAGGTAGTATGGTCACGTCTCCATACGCTTCTGAAAAAGCCGTTTCCTTCGTGAGCGCGCCATCGTTCCCTCCTTCCATTACGCTTTTTATCAAGTTCGATATATTCACGAGGCTTTGATAACCCGATTTTTTAGGGAATTTCTTACTGTTCGGGTATTTTATCACCATGGGTATTCTGATGATTTCATCGTACAGATACGTGTTATGATACATATAGCCGTGCTCGTCGAAGGCTTGGCCGTGATCGGAGGTTATTATAAGCATTGTATCGTCGTATACTCCTCTCCGTTTTAAAGTATTGACAATCTCACCCAATCGCGCGTCCAAATATTCTGCTTCTAAGACGTATTGTCTCTTTAGATATTTTGCCTTAGATTTTCTTATTTGACGTATTCCTGTAAAATCATCCCAGGTCTCCTTTGGTTTGTATCCAATGTATGGTTCGTGCATCTCTACAAAATTAATGAACTTGAAGAAATGTCGTCCCCATTTGCTATTAGCAAAAATGTCGTTTATCATGTGAGCACCTTTATCTAGGGGGTAATCAGAAACTTTCTCAAGCTGTCTTATCTTCATCCACGCTTTTGTATACCGATAAAGTTCGCTAAATTTCCCGTGTTTCAAAAGCGCGGCGGCTATCGCACCTGGACTTGAACCTAGCTTTCTAGCTTCTGAAAATACTTCGCTTGCCCACTTTTCTTTCGCCTTTGGCGTAGAATCTAGGCTTACAAACGATTGAAATCCGATGTCAAATGCTGTGAACGGAGACACCATTACGTTTGTGGATATCCCATCGGTGCTATACCCATTTTCTGAAAAGCGTTCTGCTAATCTTTTAGCTTTAAGTACACGATGATATCTAGTCAGTCCAAGTAGCTTTACCTTAGCCGTCTCGTGAACGCCATGCTCACTCGGATATAGACCTGTAAACAGTGAAACGTGAGAAGGATAAGTCCATGGCGACGGCGCGATTGCGTTATCATATACCATTGCATCTTTTGCAAGCAGTCTAAGCGATGGAGTTCTTGCTTCGCCCCCATAAAGGCCCAGAACGTCTTTTCTCATCGTATCGCATACGATTAATACTACATTGGGTGCCATATTGCCGTTTGATTATATGCTGTTTAATTATATCTTCTATATAAAGCTAAGGTATAATCATCAAGAAACTTGACGCTGTAAAGAACCGGCTTGTGTAGATAGTATGACTTAGCGAACTACCCCGAGCTTGAATAGTGCCTAAAGGGGCCTTTATTTTGTACGCTACTTCACCCTTTGTCAGGCCAGATTCTATAAGGTGCTTGGCTTCTGCTCTGGTTTCCGGGGGGAACTTCTTCTTACGCAATAGCCCCTAACCCACTTGCAGACAGTAAAATAAGAGAATCCTAGTTCGCTTGCTACGGCCCGTATCATCTTGCCTTCGCTTACCATTTTTCTCGCTAAATCCTTGGTTTCCTGTGTGTACTTATTCATAACAGACTTAAACTGGCGGTATTAAAAACGATATCGCAGATTTGTCAAAATCCACTTTCGGAACTACTGCACTTCAGTAGATGGACAAGTATTCCTTATTTAATGATTTAAGAGCACTCTATCCAGTTTCAAAGCCAAGGTAAAATTATTGGCGCTATTGCGCCTAGCCATATAATCAAGAATATGAATTGTGTTATAATCCAAATTGCATCAATTACATTTAGATCAAGGTGATAATCTGATAGTATTCCATGTTCTTTTACAGATCTGTATGCCATATCGCCAGCGACATCAGCTATGTAGCCAAAAAACCAAAGAATTGAAAACAAAATTATGGTCTGAAATGCAAATGACTCTAGAGCCGCATTTGTTATAACAGAAGTCGTATTTACAAAGAAGCTACCAACAAGCAAAACTGCGCTTATGTAAAGAAGGTATTTATACCAATTTGTTATCTTAAGCGGAATCGATGCATCCATTCTCGTAATAGAATTGGATACTTTTTAAACATTTATGGCGGTGGTTTCCATATGTTTAGCACGGAAGAGAAGAAATAAGTAGCTATTCCGTCCTTGCCTTTGAAGCCGTAAAGCTTCTCTAACAATAGGTTTACGAGTATCCAGAAATTGAACAAAACGTTTGCGAACATGAAGTAAAAGTACTTGACTGCGTACCTTACGGATGTAGTGCGGCCGAGGAAGTTCTGTTTTATCTCCCTGAAGTTGCTTTCTATCTGCCACCTATATCTATAGAAGAAAGCGACGTATTTGGCTAGATTGTAGTCTTTGACCGTCATTTTTATGTTGGTTATCGTATAGATTAATTCTCCGCTGGCTTTTCTTGCCGCTATGCCAGTGAACTTGTCCAGGATGTTCGGCACTATGGTCACTTCGCTTTGCTGGTTCGATAGCCTTTTGAACGCATTCGTGCCGCTTTTCATCGGCATTATGAACTTAATGCCTAGCTGGTCTACTGCCTTCATGTCTTCGATAGAGTAAAATCCTCTGTCCATGAGCACCGTGCCCATGTTTACCTGCTCTTTGGCGAATTTCAGTAAGTCGATAAGAATGTCATGCATCTCGCCGTTGTTTAGTTTAGGTATAGCGCACAGAGCAAACCTTTGATTGTGCGTGACTATCGCTATCTCTACGAACTTGAAAGCAAAACCCGTTCCATGACCTTGGTGATCCGCATTTACGATATTTGGAGTAGAATCGCGGTCACCGTAAAAGTAAAGGTCGGTGGCATCCACAGCGACGGTGACTTTCCTTCCGTCTATTATGCCTTTGCGTTTTGCCAGAAGTACCTGGCGTTTCATTTCCGCCAAGAATAATGGCTTTAGGTCATCGTAAGAGTGTCTGTTTATCGCCCTCAGGATTGTTTTGGCAGAAGGGCCCGATTTGTGTTCGTAACGATATTTGAAAGCTCCGCCTTCGGCGAACTTGTGACTTGTCGCTACGGAAATCAGGACGTTCAGGAGGTCGTTGTTGGAATACTTGCCGTTCCAGTGTTTTGCACCCAGTTTGAACAGCCTGTTCAGATCTTGTCTTGCCAGGTTTACTACCTCTTCTAATTTTTCCTTGCGAATATTAAATTTGGTCTTTGGGGAGGCTTCCTCTTTTTTGACTTTTGCCAACTTTTCGTTGTCCAAAACCATAGGATATTTGTCTAAACGTTTGGATACTTTATTTACTACTAAATCTATAGTTTCTTTTTGTTCGCTTTTAAGCCTGCGTACGAAGTTGGACAAGTCCTGGTGTGTCGGCACTTTCTCATCAAAGCCGAGATTACACTTATCTTCTAAATTTAATATAATCTGCGCTCTTAGTTTTCTGTAAGATTTTATCTTTTTAATGCGCATGAAGGAGATTGCTTTTAGCATCGAATCTACAGAATACGTTCGCTTTGGACTTGCCGTAGAACCTATCTCAAGGTCTTTGAGAATAAGAGGGATATTATCTATTCCATCGACTAATTGTCTGCGTATTTCTTTTGTTATTTTCGCTTTGTCGCATTTTTGCGTAGCTTTCATAGTATATTCTCTATTAGTATATTATTAGTTAAGTAGGATAAGTATAAATACTTTACTTATTTAGTAATATACTATGTCGGAGATAACATTGAATGTTAAGGGCTACCAATGCGAGCGTTGTGGCCACAAATGGGTGCCAAGGAATAAAGACTATCCGACAGTTTGCCCTAAATGCAAAAGTCCGTACTGGAATCGTTCAAAGCAAAAAAGGGAAGAAAAGACTTAAATAGGTTTAAATATCATAGAATAATAATATTAATATAGACAGAAAATAGTCCCGATTAAAATGGAAATCGTTTCTTTGAAGAATGTGAATAAGGAAAGTAAAATCGCCCTGCTCGAGAAGCTTGGTTACAACTCAGATGGTAAATACGTCTTGGAAAATGGCAAAAAAAAGTTAGACGAGTATACTCAAAAAGAAATTACTTTAGAAAACATGGCTATTTTACCAGGCAGTGTAATTGTTCTTAATGAGGCAAGCGGTAGCGTTTTAAAGTATTTAGAAGAGCATGAAGATGACTTCTGACCCTATAATTAAAGATGCCGCGGAAGGCGCTACAAAAGGTTTATTAAATTGGACTAAAGAACAGATTTCTGACTTTGCTAACAAAATAATAAATAAAGACATCGCATTTGTTCAGGATAGAGAGTTGATAGAACTTATAAAAGAACAAAAACAAAGTCCAGCTTATGATTTTTATAAAAGATACGTTAATGCGAAGGATTATAGAAATTTGGTTAATTTAGGATTAACACTAAGAAAACTTGATAAAAATAAAGACAAACTGGAAAAATTTAGAAGCAAAATATACGACGCATATGGAACGAGAGGCTTACACATATGCGAATTTGTGGCTAGTAATATTTTAAGCAAGTTTATCGCTACTAGAATAGATGCAGCCAGATCTAATCAAGACATTACAAATGAAGTAGAAACAATATTCAAAAACATAGACAAAGATTATCGATTCGTTAAAAACGGGGATAACCCAAAGATTAAATCTAAAGAATTAATCTTTTACTTAAACGGCTCTCTACCCGAGATAGTTATTTTAGTTAGTAAAGGAAATGCGCAACGGATTTGTAAAGAAATAATCAAGTTTATAACTAAACAGATTGATTCCTCTTATAAAATGGATTCAATAAGCGAAGTAGGCGAATTTGTAGTGTTTATAAAAAGAAAAGAGTAAAAGTTAATTTAAACTAAAGAGGCAACATTTAAATTGGCAAAAAAGGACTCAAAAGACGCAAGAAGAACAATCTACTGCTTGAAACACGCTGAAATCGTGAAGGAGTTTGTAAAAGTAGAAGTTTAATTTTAACGATTCAAATTCAATGGGAGCTATCCTTCTGTAGAGGGGAGATAACTAAATATTCGGCACGAAATAACCACAAGTTGATTTATACATAGCTATAAGATACTGCCAAATCGCCACCTGCCGATAAACTTCCTGAAGACTGTGAAGGCGAATAATAGTTTGAACATACTAAAAATCCGCATACATAAGAATGCACATCTTGGTCGCCAGAAACTACTTCTAATACGATAAATTTTTATAGCCCGGCTGGTAGCTATGCGTTTTCAGTTCTTGGGTTTATCAATTACTCTACGGGGTGCACTTACGACCCGTCCCCACAATCTGGGTATGCTACCGCAG
>DAHXLI010000041.1 GCA_027366075.1 Candidatus Parvarchaeota archaeon
ATTATTTTTAGCGCTTTTTCTAAAAAATCCTTTTCGCTCCCACGTTCAAAAGTTTCGCCACATTTGCCCTTTAAAAGAAATTCCGCTTGCGCTGAATAAGCCGGTACAAGTATAGGTACCCCCCTCGCCATAGCTTCTAGATCTACTAAACTCTGTGTTTCAAAGAGAGACGGATTACAAAAAATATCCGCCGCACCATAATAATATTTGGTAAGGTCATTTGAGACAAAACCTGGAAAACTTATGTTTTTTAAATTCATTTTATCTGCCATTGAGATACACTTTTCCAGGTCCGGCCCTCCGCCGGCTATGATTATCCTGAAACCTTTCTTTTCCAATAGTTTGGCTGCGTTTATGATAAATTTTAGGTTCTTCTCTGGACTTACTCTACCCAAGTAAAGCAATACTTTTTCATTTGACTTTATGTTAAGCTTTTTCCTTGCAATCGATCTAGAAACCCTAGTAATTTTATTTAGATCTATGCCGGATGGTATAACTTCTATGTAATTTTTAATGTGTAGTTTTTTGCGGATTAAGGTTTTCACGTATTGCGATGGTGCTATTATTGCGTCACTCTTCCTATAAAGCCAACGAAGATAACGCATTAAAAGCAATTTCTCAAAAATTCGAAGAAATTTATTTTCAGAGAGATAATTTGATAACGCATCTTCCGAAAATATTAAAGTATGAAATGTGCTTACTAACTTAGCGTCTGTAAATCTTTTATGTCTCTGCGCTAAGAAGCCCATGTTGAACGGCGTATGAAAATGAATTATGTCGGGTTTTATATTTTGTATCCTTGCTTGAAAGTCCGGTCTAATCGCTATCGTATATTGCGGATAGCTTCTAAAATGAATTCCGCCAAAGACTATGAGATGGTCGTCGGTTTTTTTAAGTATTCTTGTTTCTTTTGTCCCTGCGGCAAATACATAAACTTCGTGCCCGCGTCTTTCCAATTCCTTTCTCGTTCCGATTATAGAATTTACCACTCCGTCTACGGCAGGAAGATACGTGTCACTGTAGAAGGCTATCCTAAGTTTCTTCATCCATTTTATGTGTATTTAATTAAATAAAAGAGTTTAGTATATGCTATAAACTTTGTTTATTTTTAGGGATATTTAATTTTTAAATTTTCCCCTTACTGGTTCATAATTTCTTTTTACTCTCTTTAATAAATGTGCGTAAATCTGCTTTTTGCGTAAAGTAAGGATATCCGTATAACTCCAAGTTCTTCGATTCTTCTTAAGGATAGCAAAACTTTCTCTTTATACCTCAGAAAGATATTTTTAGTTTTATCTTTTGATCTGGAATCGACTCTTATAATCTCGTATTTTTTATAAATTTGATGTTTTATTGAATCTAAAAGGTCTTCTAAATAGCCCTCTTCTTAATAAGCGGGTATTATAATTGATATTGGCGGCGTACGGGTGCCATTCTCCATATAGGTCATACTTCTTGGTTTATTCTAATTTGGATTATTATTTTCTCGAAGATATAAATGGCTGCACTCTTTTTCCTAATACTCTATCTAATTCTGCCATTTCTGCCGGAGACAAATTTTCCGGTAGTTCTAAGACTAAATCAAATATCATTTTACCACGATTCCCATTTTTATCGAAAAGTCCTTTATTTTCGATTATTATCGGGCCTTTTTCGTTCTTCTTTATCGAGATCTTTTGCTTACCTTCGGGTGTTTCTAATTCAAAGGTTTTTCCGGATATGATATCTCTTGCATCTAAATGTAATCTAGTTCTTAGATTTTTGCCGTCTATCGCAAAAGTTTCGTCGTCTTTTACATTAAAAACAATATAAAGATCGCCATTTTCTCCGTTTGTTTTAGATTCTCCAGCGCCCTCTATTACGGTATAGCTTCCATTCACAATGTTTTTTCTTATAGGTACGTTTAAGTTTTCCTCTTTTGTTATATAGCCGGTTCCTCTGCAATTATCGCATTTTTTATCGACAATAAATCCTGTTCCCATACAATTGTCGCAATCTGACATAACTATAAACGTTGAGCCAAACTGCTTTGAAGTCCGTCTTATTTTACCGCTTCCTCCGCATTTTTTACAGGTGCGTTTTTGGCTCGCGCCCGAGCCATTACATTCATTACAGGTCTCTCTAATTTTTATTGAGACTGTCTTCGTCTTATCATTAAAAAGTTCTTTTAAACTTAGCTCAAGATCATATCTCAAATCTTGTCCTTTTGATTTAAAACCGAAATCACGGAAAAAATTCGAAAATCCTCCAAAATTAAAAATGTCTTCAAAACCAGAAAAATCTTGACTAGTTGTATCATTTGTAGAAGAGGATTTATTGGTTATAGCGCGGTAGGCTTCATTAAGCTCCTTAAATTTTTCCTCCGCCTGCTTCTCGCCATGATTTAAATCGGGGTGGTATTTCTTAGCCAGTGTTTTAAAGGCCTTCTTTATTTCGTCTTCAGAAGCGTTTCTACTTAAGCCTAATACTTCATAAGGATCTCTACTCATATCTTTTAGATTATCTTTCGCTTGATTTATATATTAGAATTATTATTATTTTCTGCGTCTGGATTATCCCCCTCGGTTTTGTTTGACTGTGTAGTCTTGTATATTTCTGTACCTATCTTGCTCATCACCTGGGTAAGTTTCTCCTTATCCTCATTTATTAGAGCCATATCCTCCTTTGATATGTCTTCTTTAACCTTCGCGATTATTGACTCGGCTTCTTTTTTATCATTTTCGCTTATCTTATCTTTAAGTTCATTTATAGTTTTTTCTAATGCATACGCCAAAGAGGACGTTTCGTTCTTTATTTCGATGCTTTCTTTTCTTTTCTTATCTTCCTCTTCATTCTCTTTTGCGTTTTTAATCATCTTATCTATTTGGTCCTTTGAAAGCTTATTTGGGGCCGTTATTGTTATTCTTTGAACTTTGCCCGTAGCCAAATCTTTGGCAGATACGCTCAATATACCGCTTGCGTCTATATCAAAAGTAACTTCTATTTGAGGTATCCCTCTCGGCGCAGGTGGTATACCTTCCAAATTAAAAGTTCCTAAATTTATATTATCTTTAGCCATCGGTCTTTCGCCCTGCAAAACATTTATTGTTACTATTGTTTGATAGTCGTCTGCCGTCGAAAATATCTTGCTAGTCTTTATAGGTATAGTCGTGTTGCGTTCTATTACTGGGGTTGCTACACCTCCCAAAGTCTCTATGCTCAACGTAAGCGGCGTTACATCAAGTAAGACTATGTCTTTTATGTCGCCTGAGAGGACGGCACCCTCTATTGCTGCACCCAAGGCCACGGCTTCCATCGGGTCTACTCCGTGTTCTATCTTATCACCAAACATGTCTGATAAAAATGTTTGCACAATCGGCATCCTTGTAGGGCCACCAACGAGTATAAGTTTAGAAATACTTTCTTTTGTGATGTCAGCATCCTTAAAAACATTTTCTATCGGCTGTCTTGATCTTTCTATTATTGGCCTAACAAGATTTTCAAATGTTGCCCGGGAAATTTCAAGCTCAAGATTTTTTGGCCCATCGGTTGTTATTGTTATATAAGGTAGATTTATGTCAGTTTGTAGAACCGTAGAAAGCTCTATCTTTGCTTTTTCCGCTGCGTCTTTTATCCGTTGGTAGGCGATCTTATCCTTCTTTAAGTCTAAGTTTTCTTTCGATTTAAAATCGTTTATTATGTAGTCTATTAATGCGTTGTCCATGTCTACGCCGCCCAACTGAACATCGCCGGAAGTTGCAAGAACCTCAAATGTTCCGCCACTTATCTCCATTAATGTGACGTCCAAAGTTCCACCACCCAAGTCATAAACAAGTATCTTTGTATCTTGTGACTTATCGAGTCCATAAGCCATTGCTGCAGCAGTAGGTTCATTTATTATTCTAACGACTTCTAATCCGGCTATCGTTCCGGCATCCTTGGTTGCTTGCCTCTGATTATCATTAAAATATGCTGGTACAGTTATAACGACTTTAGTGACTTTTGTGCCCAAGAAGGCTTCTGCGTCTCTCTTTATTTTTTGTAATATGAAAGCCGATATCTGTTGGGGAGTATACTTTTTGCCATTTAAGGTGTAGATAAAGTCTGTGCCTATCTTTCTTTTTGCAGCAAAAACTGTATTTTCTGGGTTCGAAACGGCCTGTCTTCTCGCGGGTTCTCCGACTAGTAACTCGTTATTCTTCGTAAATGCTACAACTGAGGGGAACATTTTTCCTGCCACCGTCGTTCCCTCTGCACTTGGTATTATTGTAGGCCTACCTGCTATAACTACCGCTGCTTGAGAATTAGATGTTCCTAGATCTATGCCTATTATTTTTTCCTTTTCTATCATACGGATATCTTAACCTTTGGGTACCTTATTATTTTCCCATTCAATGTATAGCCAGTCTGTACTTCCTCAATTATTTTTCCATTTTGGGTTGTGGCCTTTTCGGTCAGTACCGCCTCGGCTATTTCTGGAGAATAGTCTTTCCCTATTACCTCCATCTTTTCTAGACCGTATAAGTTTAGAACCGATTGTAAGGATTTAGAAAGTGCAGCTACGTTTTCATCGCCACCATTTTTTAATACGCTTTCAAAATCGTCTAATACCTTCAACATATCATTTATTAATCTTTCATTCGCATTTTTGTAGTGTTCTGTCAGTTCTTTTTCCTGAGACTTTCTATAATTGTCTACCTCTGCAAGTAAGTACAAGTATTTAGACTTATAGTCTTCTTCTAGTTCCTTTTCCTCACGCTCTTCATTTTCTTTTGCCATAAAAGCAACTTTAGGATATTATTTTCAGATTATAAATATTTATAAACGTTTTTGGAGTCGGTTTTATCTAGTTGAGAGCTTATTTCTTTTTCCCCTCGTGTTTTGATTCATCTTGCACGCCGGAAGAAGAAACCCTTGGTAACGGAAGTATCGGAGGTAATTGCAGCATTTTAGCTACGGACATTGCTTCCAGTATACTTATGTTTAATCCAGCTTGAAGGACCTCCGTATTTACCGATTCATCGCGCTTTTTTGCATCTTCCCAATTTTCGTATATTTCCTCAATTTTCTCTCCCGTGTAAACAACAAAGCCACTTATTACTATTTTACCTAACTCATCAGAGCCATCTCCTGTGAACGTAACATCGAACTTAAAGCCAAATTTCAATATCTTGAACTTTTCATCTTTATCTACGTCGGTTATGTTTATACTGTTTGATATGCCGATCCTAGCTTCCGAAGAGATAGTTTTTTCGCGCTTTGCGTTAACGTTGGTTATAAGATAGTTTACAATCATTCAACTTTAATAAAATGCGTCTATTTAAATGTTTCTATCAATAACTGTGTCTGGCAGGTTTACGCACAAAGAAATGGTATCTTTAATGAAAAAACTCATAAAAGTCCATACTAACTAATAGTTATAGGATATGGACAGTAAAGCACACGTACTTTCAAAAAACGGGGCGTTCTTTTTTAGATTCAATGATGGAGAATTTGGGTCAAAATGGTGTGGTTTATGGAAAAAGGCTACAAAATATTTTGACTATTTCGCATTTAAGATAAATGGAGAATATCTGTCCTCAGAAAATTTCAAAGAATTTACTTTTTATAATTCTTACCTAACCAAACATGTTTTTTTAGATAAAACCGCTATCATAACCGAAAACGTTATTTGTTTGGATGACGCAATAATAATAACTGTAAAGGCCGATTCAGATTCTGAAATAGAGGCAGAAATTGGCGTCAATATAAGAAACCGATCTGAGAACTATATAGAAGGAAAGAGATATGCACTAAACCAAGAAAATAAAAAATTATGCATTTCTTACGGTCAGAAAACTGCTTATATAATTTTTGAGACCGGGACGTTCATCAAAAACGAATATTACGGTATTCACTCACCCGGACAGTATTCTATACAAAAAGGATTTAGCAAATACTTTGATGATGGAGCGGTAGAAAACAAATATGTCCCTGGAATAATAGCCGCAGAAGTGCCCGCAAATGTCGAGTTTAACTTAATTTTGTCTACACGAGACATTGATCAGGAAGGCGCTTATAAAATCATAAAAAATAAGTTCTCTTCCGTTAAAGAATATAGTGATATAATTAATAGGATTTGTACTCATTACGGCGATACGAATATAATCGATAAAAACTTCCTCAAAGACGTTTTAGATGCGATATACTCCTACTCAAATCTATTAGAAAAAGAGGTATACGCTGGATTTCCTTACTTCAATGAATTTTGGACTAGAGACGCGCTCCTTATTCTGCCCTCCTTTTTGTCTTTGAATAACCCTACTTTTGTCAGGGATGTACTTAAAAAGATTGCTTCTGCAAGCGGTTATGCGGGCATACCAAACTTTTTGGGAAGCGACCTTAAACCTCTTGATTCTCCAGCTCTTTTCTTGATAGCGCTGCACGAATATTTTATGTGGACAAATGATAAATCTATCTTGCTAGAGCTATGTGAATTTATAAGGAGTTTAATAAAAAATGGGCTTTCTCACTTGGAAAACGGCTTTATACACGACAAAGGAAAAATGTCGTGGATGGACACTGTAGACAGAGAATATTCAATAGAGATACAGTCTCTTTGGGAAAAGGCCTTCAAGGAGAGCAAAGATTTTCTAAATTTCTTAGGAGACGATACGAGCGATGTTACCGCCGCTGCAAAAGCCATACATTCAAACTTCGATTATTATCGAAGAAGTGATTATTTCTCGGATCAACTCAACCTAGACAGTAACTCCGGAAATCAGATAATTTCGTTATTTCTAAGGACCGTTGACAAAAAGGACACAGAATTTATATTAAAAAATGCAGAAGAAAAACTTCTTTCTGAATTTGGAGTATTAAGCGTCGCTAAAGATGACGGATTTTATAACTTCAGTGGGTACCAAAATGGTGCAATTTGGCCACTGCTTACCTCAATGTTGGCGGGTGCGGCGTATTGGTATGGAAATGAAAAACTCGGTATAAGATGTATCGATATACTAAAAGAAAAAAATCTTTCATCCCAGTGTTCTTCGAGAATAAATGAGATATACCAGTCGGATGGTTCGCCTCAAGGCTGCCCATCTCAGGCGTGGTCGATCGGACTTATCCCTCAAATTTTGGACAAATACTTTTTAGGGATAGAGATGGACACCCCACATCGAGAAATCAAAGTTAGAACTCCAAACAACAGAATAAAGGCTGAGCGAAGTTTCTTTATAGATAATCAAGAGATTAAAGTGAATTTTTTAAATGGAAACGTGTCTTCAAACAAAAGCATAATTAATACGGAAAATGGTTTTATTATAAGTTTTTAACTTTTTATCAGTTTTAGCATCTGTTTCATTTTATTTGAGAATTCTCCGATGTTTGAATTATTCAAAATGTAATAGTCGGATGTTGCTATAACTTCGGATATCCCATATTTAAGTTCTTGCGTTTCGCGCCATTCAAATTCGCTGAATTTAGTAACATCGCTTGAATTGTGTCGTTTCTTTATTCTCTCAAATCTTATCTGTTTATCTGTCATTATAGCGATAGAAACTGTGTTATATCCGTCTTTTTTTAATCGTTCTATTTCGCCAATATTTCTAACGCCGTCTAGTATAATCAAATCATCTGTCCTAAACGCGCCATCTATCTCCTTTTTTACAAGATTTAATACGTAGTATCTCGATATTTTTCTTATCTTTAGAACATATTTTCTTAGAGAAACGTTATTTATTTCTATACCGTTTTGTGTCATCTCTTTTCTGACCGCATCACCCATTCGAACAGATTTTAGCCCTTCAGCTCTAAGTACATCTACAGCAGTCGATTTTCCACTGCCTGGCATTCCGGTTATTGCAATCACTAATTTCATATTAGATTACCTAATGCATATAATAGATATCTTGGGTATCCTAAATAAGGAATATCCGTACCGACTACCCCTATTATCTTATTGTAAGGAATATTTATCTCAAACGGCAAAGATTCATCATTTGCATCCCCTTTAGTTGTATAATAAAATGTGCCATTTATGTATGTTTCATTTATTACTCTGTGAATTATTTGTTCGGTTACCCCTTCATACGTTGCGGTATAAATTATAACGTCGCCGACTTTTATTTGAGCTGGCGTGGCTTTATAGGCTATAACTAAATCACCTATGTTTATTCCATTTTGAAATGGCCAACTACTTACCACGGATGAATTAAAACCGTGTTCTGAAAGCCAAGCGTTATATGTAATTTGTATCCCTGGCTGTATATGCTCCATGCTGGGAGAGACTACCGCGCTGATATAAGATATTGGCGTAAAGGCATAGATTGACGGCAAAGCAACGTAGACAAAAAGCAAATATATTATAACTATATATAAGATGATAGAATAATATTTCTCGCCAGAAAAAAGGTCCTTTAATAATACTTTAATTTTGTCCCTCTTATTTTTCATACCTGCTTACTAAGTTTTTAAATTAGAACAAGCCAAGCAGCTGCTTCTTTGCGCTCTTAAGGTCTTCCTCTGTTTTTTCCAATACTTTCTTAAAAACTTTTTCAATATCTTTTTCTTCTGTCTTTATCACGAATACTGAAGACTTGTCTAGTGGATGTTCTATAACAAAGCCTGCAAAACTAACCCCTGGTACAGCATCCGCTTCCTCTTTAAGTAGGTTTAAAACCGATTGTGAGCCGCCCTTAATTCTAAATTTTATCGAAGAATCCGTCTTTTCCAAAACCTTAATTTCCATCTATTGTATATGTCTTTATCCCTTTTTAATGGTTTCTCTGCGCTTTGATTTGTTTACCTAAATTTTAGACAGTAACTTCTAATTACTCACATTTTGTATAGCCACAATTTTTGCATATATAGCAACCGTTTTCGAATATTAGTGTGTGCTGGTGACAAGATGGACACGTATTCGATTTTATTGTCGCATCTCCGTCGATTGCGCTATGTAGCGTAGCATTCGGAGAATTTAGGTCTCTTTTCTTCATGACGAGTTCTATACTCTTTGCTATCGCATCTGGAACCGATAGTAACTGTATTCCATTGAACCAAGTAGAATTCCCACCCTTTATGCCCCTAAGAGTCCTTACTATCCTAGCCGCATTTCCGCCAGACTGGAGATATACGCTTATTAAGCGGCCTATCGCTTCGGTATAACTTTTTTCGGTTTCACCGGAGCGACCCATACTTATAAAAACTTCTTTTATTTCTTCCTTGTCATTTTTATTTATTGTTACGTATAAGGTGCCCTGCGGCGTAGGAAGTTTTATTGTGGTTCCAACCATCATATAAGGTCGCTCTTCTTCAACAGTTATTTTCTCTTCGTTTTTGGACACTTCGTCGGTCGCCTTAAGTATGTCGTTCTTTGAACCTTCTCTGTATACGGTTATAGACTTACAGCCTAGCTTCCACGCGTATGTGTATATTTTATTTATAATCTCTTTATCTGCGGTGCTATCCAGATTTACAGTGGAAGATATAGAAGAATCTATATGTTTTTGTATGCTAGCCTGCATCTTCACCCTAAAAAAGGGGTCTATTTTATGAGAAACGACGAATTGCCGCGGCAAGTCTTTCTTATTTTTTATTCCTAACATGTCCATGTAAGTTTTAACAAACGGGTCCAAAACCTCGAAGTTTTCGGTGGAAAGGGACTCTGATCTTCTTGTGTAGCTCAATGCATAGATTGGTTCTACACCGCCGCTTACGCCTGCCATGGTAGAGATTGAGCCAGTTGGCGCTATTGTCAGTATACAACAGTTCCTTAGGCCTACACTCGATATCTTTTTCCTAGTATTTTCAGAAAGGCGTTTTACAAAATCTCTTTCCATATGTTTTGTCTTGTTGAATCCCTTAAACGAGCCTTTTATCGCAGCTAGGTTAGAACTTTCATCGTAAGCTATCTCTTTAATTTTCTTAAATAATTCATCCGCAAAATTTATGGCTTCTTCCGAGTCATATTTTATATTCATATCGATGAGCATGTTTGCTAAGCCCATCACGCCCAACCCTATTCTTCTAGCGTACATGGTTTCTTCTGATTGCGCCTTCAAGGCGTGTCGCGAATAGCTATAGTCAAGGACGTCGTCTAAGAACCGGACAGCGTATCGTATAGCTTTCTCGAGGTTTTCCCAATCGATCTTCGGATTTTTAGTAAATGGTTGAAGGACAAACTTATGAAGGTTCAGAGCACCTAAATCGCAAGCTCCATAATTTTCTAGCGGCTGTTCTGCGCACGGATTAGTTGAGCGCACAGCCATCCTTTCATCATATTCAGTAGGCGATTCCTTTTTAATTCTATCCCAAAACATTATCCCGGGGTCGCCGGTGTTTAGAGCCGTGTCTATAATTTTATTCCAAAGGTCTCTGGCGTGTATCGTTTTTCTCTTTTCTGTCTTATCGTTCTTAAAATGAAGTTCATAATCATCTCCTCTTTCAACAGCTTGCATAAAATCGTCATAAACTTTTACGCTGATGTTCGCAAACCTTACGCTTACTTTATCGCTTTTAACTGTGACAAATTCTTCTATGTCCGGATGATGAACATCCATAGTTATCATTAAAGCGCCTCTCCTTCCGACCTGCCCTATTACCCCCGTGGTAACGGAATATAGTTCCATAAAGGAAACTGCTCCAGTTGTGAATCTAGCTGCATTGTTTACTTGTGTCCCTTTTGGTCTAAGTATGGAGATATCTATCCCGACTCCACCGCCATAGGAATAAGTTTTTGCCATTTCTTTCGCGCAATCATATATTCCTTCTATAGAATCTTCCCTTATGGGCAGATAATAACAGTTTAGAAGAGAAACGTTTCTGTTAGAGCCCGCGCCGAATAGAATTCTGCCGCCCGGGACAAATTTAAAGTCTTCTAGTAACCAGGAAAATTTCCTTTCGAATTCTTTTTTATTATCATCCGATTCTTCTACGCTTGCAACTGCTTTTGCTATGCGTTTCCACATTTGTATGGGCGTTTTTTCTAATACTTTTCCATCCAGCGTGCCTAAAGCATACTTCTCATAGAAAATTCTTGCCTGCAGTTCGTCATTTTTAAAAAAATCTAGGGTCTCTTTAGGCAACGCGACTGACATTTCTCCTCCACAAGTATGTAGAATAAGTTATTTGTCGTTTTTAAACATAATTGAACAAGAATACAATATTATTATGGGACATCTTGCGATATTACTTTTATACAAGCTGGTTTAACAGAATTTCTCGTTCCATAACAACGAATTCTCTTGTCTTAAAGGTCATCTAAGATTTTTCTCTCTACAAAAGCTTATTAGGTTCTCGTCTGTAGACTCCAAATTAAAAGCGCCATCTAATCAGTCCAGAATTCCTTCGGATAAATACTGTCATTAATCGGTTTCTTAACGAAACGTATTCATCCGAGCGAATTTGGATATAAAAAAATGGATTGCCTTTTATTTTGTAATACGTATTTTGCACACTGGTATAGACGGGCGGTTTTAAACCTCCCACCTAAAATCGAGAAAAAGCATTGTTTTTTGTTCCGTGGTGATATGTCCCCATACCTTATCTACAGATAATTCTAATACAAAAAGAACATGATGATGATATCGACGCACTTAAATATGACCTCACTGATTTTTAAAAATAGGAGGTGATCCAGCCGCACGTTCCCGTACGGCTACCTTGTGGCGACTTAACCCTACTCACTGAGTCTAGATTCGGTTATCATTAATACGACAGTCTCATCTAGATCCAACTTGTCTGGTTTGACGGGCAGTGTGTGCAAGGAGCAGGAAAGTATTCACCGCGCTTTGTTGAAACGCGGTTACTACGGATTCCGACGTTCACGAGGCCGAGTTACAGACCTCGATTCGAACTAGGGTAAAGATTGTAGGATTGGCTTCTCCTTTCGGAGTTGCTTCCCATTGCCTTTACCATTGCAATTCGCGTGTAGCCCAGAAGATTAGGGTCATACTGACCTACCGTCGCCCTCACCTTCCTCTTTCTTTCGAAAGCAGTCTCCATATTTTGCTCGTTCATGACAGATCACACGTTAGCAAATATGGAAGAGGGTCTTGTTAGTTACCCGACTTAACGGGACGTCTCAAGATACTAACTGATGATGGCCATGCAACACCTTTCAGCGCATTAGGCAAGTTCTTCAGACTGGCCTTCATCTTGCTGTCGCTTCTGGTAAGATTCCCGGAGTTGAATCCAATTGAACC
>DAHXLI010000032.1 GCA_027366075.1 Candidatus Parvarchaeota archaeon
TAGAACCAATGTCCTAAAAACCGTTTACAGGACGATTTTATTGTTTGCTGGGAACGAAACTTATGAAATTCTCAACAATGTTGTATCTATTTTTGAAAAATTTGCTGACATAGCGCCCGGCCGCTAAAAACGCGCCGTAAAACGGCACCACAGCTCCCAGCCCCAGGACGATATTATCCCATGCGTGAGCCGCAGCAACGCCGCCACACACGCAGCTTACTAGACCGGCGAGTATAAACGCGTCATAAGAATTTACTGAGAATTTAAAGTATCTGTTCTTAAGTTCTTGTTTCGCATCTGCCAGCAGATGTTTATTGTTTTCATTTAGTTCGACGACGTAATCCCTATTCGGGACAAATGTCAACGGATTTACGCCGTGTTCATAGCCGCCGTCTGGAAGGCGTCCATAGCGCTGCATATTTCTGACAGAAGTTAGATAAAGAAATGTATTCAATACTTTGCGCCTGTGTCTGTCCACTCTCCTTTGATCCCTCCGTGCATCGGTTATTATGCTTTCCAACCCCTTCATTGCGCCAGAGACTGGAGCATCGAATGAGTCGTCCAAGCTATAGATCAGCTTGTTTCCGTCGTAACGGCGTCGATATAATTTTTTAAACATATTATATTCCATCTATAAAGACTGTAATATTTAAACTTTTACAGACGGCTTTCCAGGTTCGAACCGGACGTTAGCGACGTCTGCCCGAATATATATGTAAAAAAACTGACAACTTGGTCTTTTTCTGTGCGGAATTTTTAGAGCGGACCAAATGGGTCATGTACAAGACCGTACTTATCCACGATTTAGTCGAATCCAAGGCTTTCACAAACTTCGAAACTTTTGGCGCGTCTTTCGGGGACGACAGGCAGCTTACCAATTTTATATTAAAAAGCTTTAGGAAGCAATCCAGGTTACACGCGACAATTTTATTGCCTTGTTTCCATCGCCACTGTAATCTCCAGAAGACTCCAACGAAAGGTTCTCAATCGAATCTGTAAAAGGCCTACACAGAACCTGGCCAGACGTTTCCAGGGCCATATTCCTCTAATGGAAAAGTTTCTGGTATTCAGATAGCAAGCAACTAGAATACAGTCGCGTCTTTTAATCCAACGAGTAGCTCACATATAACAGCGACGGTAGCATCAATACCAATCGGTGCGCAGCCAAGAACCGCGACGGCCTGGTTTAGCGTAAAAAATGTTACTAACGGGACGGTGGGAATATTTTTGCTTATGGCAACCCCTCTCGCAGTTTTGAATGGTTTCCTACCGATGTCGAGCAGAGTCAGGACGAATTGGAAATAAACACCTGCGGCACAAATGAAGTTTTCCGACGCTGGTAATCAAAAATATATAGTATTTTGTTGCCTTTGAATATAACGGAACCGCACAGATTGGATACTTAAGTAGCGGCGGAACGCTGTCTTCGTCGATTACCCCGTCGTTCACCGCCGACACGATTTATTCTCCATTTTACATCAGGTATGGTTACGACCCACCAGGATACTGGAATGGTTCGGTAGCAAACGTGCAAGTCTATAATACTGCACTTTCGCAAGTGCAGATAGCGCGATTTTATTCCGAAGGCATCGAAGGGGTGCCGATATAAAATTCTGGTCTTATAGTGTGGTGGCCGTTGGATGGCAATGCAAACGACTATTCAGGTAATAACAATAATGGCGTGATTACTGGCAGCGCACAATGGGTCTTGGTCTGATCCGTTGATTTAGCATTTTATGGTTTCTGCGAATTAAAACGCTGGGTGCAGGATTCGAACCTACGCATCCTTACGGAAATCGGTTCTCAAGACCGACGCTTTAACCGCTCAGCCAACCCAGCATACATTTTATAACTTGTTAAAGCTATATAGCTATAATTTTATATTAATTTGATTGACTAACATATGGAGCTTGCGGTTGACGATTTCTCTCTTGATAAGACACTAAACGCGGGTCAGACGTTTTCTTGGCAAAAAATAAAAGACGAATGGATTTCTTGCATAGATAAACCAATAATATTAAGACAAAACGGGGATAAAATAGAGTGTTCCGGCGGAAGCGAAGAAGAGGTCAAAAAAAGACTCGGGCTGGGTGACGACATAAAGTCTATAAGGGCGGAGTTAGACAAAGATGATTTCTTAGACAAAGCGATTGAATACTCGGGAACACTAAGGGTAGTAAACGACGGTTTGTGGCCGACTACGCTTGGATTTATATTATCTATACAATCAAACATCCCGCTTATACTCAGAAGAATATCTTCGCTTTCAAGAACTTACGGACACGAATCGGATTTAGGTGATAAAACTTTTTACAGTTTCCCTGGGTATGCTGAAATAAAAGACGGAGGTCCAGAGTCCCTAAAAGACCTAAAATTAGGATTTAGAACGAAATTTGTACTGTCAGCAGCGGAATATTTTTATGAGCACAATTTATCTGAATCCCTCGGCATAGATGACATTAAGACGCACCTACTTAACATAAAAGGCGTAGGAGAAAAAGTTTTGGACTGTATTCTCCTTTACGGACTACACGATTTAAGCGCTTTTCCGATGGATGTATGGATGTCCAGAATACTGGCAAAGGAATATAATCATATGCTGAAAGGAACAAAAAATTATAAATCAAAGCGTCAAGTTATGGTGGACTATTTTGGTAAGTATGCGGGCTATGCACAATTATTTATCTATAACTATTCTAGGCTGAATAAACTGAAGTAGCCATTAATCGTCATTTTTAGAAAATAGTTTTACGCTCATTTTCGATAGGCTTTCATTTACTATAAGATCTAGATCTATTTTTTTCTCAAATTCTTTTACCTTCTCCATCGATGCCGTAGTTAGTGGGTTCTTCGCCACCAATGAACAGCAGTCCTTATATTTTTGAAGCGAAAGTTCATAGGTTCCATATTTCTTTGCTAAATCTATTATATCTTCCTTGTTATAGCTCAGGAGCGGTCTGAAAACTGGCAGATTTATACCATAACTTATAGAATTTATGTTGTCAAGTGTTTGGGATGCTACCTGGGACAATGAGTCACCATTAGCGATTGCCTTATAACCGTACCGGTAAGCGATTTCTTCCGCCAGTCTTATAAGAAATCTCTTGAAAAGAACAAGTTCATAGCGTGGATTAGCACTAATCATATCCATACTAAAGAAGTGGAACGGCACCATATACAGTCTAATCGGGTTTATAGAAGACAGTCTTTTTACGATTTCACTTATTTTGCTGTTAAGTACCTCTTCTTGGTCAGCTACAGAATAAACGTGTAATAAATCAACGATGCAGCCGCGTTTCATCATTTCTAATGGAACGACCGCAGAATCTATCCCGCCTGAGAACAACGAGATTATTTTTCCAGCACTTCCGACAGGCACTCCACCGATTCCGCGCTGAATCGAATAATTTATTATATAATTTTTTGGCATTATCTCAACTCTTAATTTGTGCCCATGTGGATCGAATCTTATCCCCAGAGTCTTTGCTATTTTTTCCTTTAATTCTAGAGAAGTGCTTCCAAATTTTTTATCTATCCTTTTTACATCAAAATTTACTGACGAGCCATAGACAGAAAGAATATTTTTTAGACTGTTCATAAGCAGGCCATCTTCTCTGTCTATTATTATTGCGTCTCCAAACCAGGAGACCCCGGGAGTTAATTTTAGAAGGCGTTTAGTCGTTTCATCAGTTTTGTCTAGAATCAGACGATTATCAGCGACACTCGGCAATAAGCCCGTTTCATATCTTATATTTTCACGCAATATCTTTTCAAAGCGTGGCCTAAGCTTTCCTTTAAGTGCTATCTCCCCATAATGTATACTTAATCCATATCTTTCCATATCAAATATCGAGTACAAGCCTTGCATCCCACCCAGATTTATTTTCTTCTAGTTTTAACATGTGCATTGTCGCGGCTTTAACATCTACAGACATTTCGTGTCTTTTAGGGTCAAGTTTTTCTCCACGTATATCGCAAAGCGCTTTCCACACACCAGAGCTTTTCTCTACGGTGACTATCGCTTCTTTGAATACTAACCGCTCTGCGTCTTTATAGAATATTAGTTTATTCAGGTAGTCTACTAAAAGCAGGTCTAATGATTTCGCCTTGACTTCAAAGCTTTTTTTCGTTTTCAGTCTTATGTCTTTTACATTTTTTATAAGCGTATTAACGAGCGCATCCGAAGCGTAGCCAAATAACTCATTCAGATTTTTCCCATCGACTTCAAAGACTATGTCTGCTATCGAAACGTCGTCTAAAAATCTGTATCCCATTTTACTACCCTTTTACGTTCCCGAGAGGTGCAAATTTGCAAACCCGTCTTGATAAACCAGAGATTTCTGTCGAATTTACTACTTCTTCTAAATCTTTATAACTTTCGCCGCTCTCTTCAGCCAAGCCGGACCAAGATGCGCTTTTTACATATATCCCATTGCTAAGCATCTTTTTGAAAAGCGCTTGCCCGTCAAACATCTTTTTTGCTTTTGTCCTGCTCATAGTCCTGCCGCTTCCATGCGCCGTAGAATCGAACGTTTCTTTGGCGTTTGAAGCGCCGACTAGTAGATACGACCCGGTTTCCATACTCCCACCTATTATGACCGGCGAGCCGTCTTTAATAAAAGTCCTCGGTATTTCCTTGCGGCCGGGAGGATACGAGGCGGTGCTCCCCTTTCGATGCACGAGCAGTTCCCTATCTTCTCCGTCTACTTCGTGTTTTTCTAGAGATGCACGATTATGGGCTACGTCAAATAGTTGGCGCATTCCCAATTTTTCCGGTTCTTTTTTGAAGACGTTTGAGAACACTTCCCTTATTTTATGCATGATTAGCTGTCTGTTTACGAAACTTATGTTCACACCACATCCCATGGCTTTGTAATAGTCCTGTCCATCCTTAGAATTGAATGGCGCACACGCAAGTTCTCTATCGTATACTTTGATTTTATATTTTCTGTCCATAACGTCCAGAAAGCTGCTTAAATAATCACTGGCTATCTGGTGGCCCGCGCCCCTCGACCCGCAATGAAACATTATTACTACCTGACCTTCAAATAGCCCCCACTTCTTTGCAAGCTTCTGGTCTTTTATATAACCTGGCTTTATGTACTGTACTTCGAGATAGTGGTTTCCGGACCCCAAGGTCCCCATTTGTTTTATTCCGCGGGATATAACTTTATCCGAGATCTTTGAAGAATCTGCCCAGTCTGCGAAGCCATTTAGTTCAGTCACATGCAGGTCCTCGCTCCACCCATAACCTTTTTTTACCGCCCAAGTAGAACCCAAATTCGCTATCTCCTTGAATTCATCTTTAGTCAACTTTAGTTTACTTTGGCTTCCTACGCCGGCGGGGACAGATTTAAAGAGATTGTCCGTGATGTCTTTTATTTTTGGCCTAACCTGCTCTACTGTAAGGTTTGTCATAACTAATCGCATCCCGCAGTTTATGTCAAAACCAATCCCGCCAGGAGAGATGACACCCTCGTCGTTTATGTCAAATGCGGCTACGCCCCCTATAGGAAAGCCATATCCAGAGTGCGAATCTGGCATGCCAAACGCATAGTTTTGTATCCCTGGCAAAGAGGCAACGTTTGCTATCTGGTCAAAAACTTGAAAGTCCATCTCCTTTAAGAGTTTTTCGGTAGCGTAAATCCTGGCTGGGACCAGCATTCCAGCCTTGAAACTTTTGCTTACCTCCCAGACTGCTTTAGAAACTTTCGTGAATTTCGGTTTCTTGAAGTCCATAACTAAGTCATCTCCTTATAGCCCGTAAGTACGGCCCTATTTTCGTCGTTTTCTTTGAAGCCATCTTTTATTCTTCGCAGAAGCTCGTCCCTGTTGAACTCTTTTGAGCCAAGGATAACCATATTCCCCGAAGTGAATGGATTGTTTATTGTGTAAACGTTAAACAGGCGCCTTAGGTCTTTTAGATAATGCTCTAAGTAGACTAGGGCGCTCAAACTTAAAGCATAGTTTACCGCAAAAACCCCATCGCTCTTTAAGCACTTGTATGCGTCTAGGGTGAATTCCTCCGCAAGGAAAACGGACGGTATACGGTCTCCTTCATATGCATCAAGGATCACTATATCATAAAAGTCTCTCTTTGTTTTGATGTATCGTGCACCGTCGTCTACGATTATTTTTACTCCATTTAATTTCTTTTGAAGAAAGTATTCCGACGCTTCGACCATCTTTTTGCTCAGCTCTATGACATCTATAGAGACCTTGCCGCCGAATATTTTCTTGAGTTGGAACGTAATCGTCCCGCCGCCTAGGCCTATCATAAGTACTTTTGGTTTTTTATAAAGCGCGGGTAACGGCGTAAAATAATCCCAGTATGAATTCGTATATAAGGACTTATTATTTAATCTAGAATAGGTTATATTGTTAAGCTTAACGGATCTTTCGTTCCCGCTGTCGACCACCGAAATCGTATCGTCGCCTTCTTTTGATGAGTATATGACTTTTTCAGCAGATTTTCTCCTGAATAAGTTCTTAAACGCTTCTAACATAATTATATTTTACTCGGCCACCAGTTATATTTAGCTAGCAAAAACATAAATGAGGGGATTATTACAAGTATAGAAACAAAAGTATCTATGAGTATGCCTATCCCCACTATAAACCCTATCTCTGCAAGTAGGGGTATGCCGCTCGCCGCGAGACCAAAGAAAACAGACGACAATATCACGCCAATGCTTATTATTATAGGGCCACTTTTCGAGATTCCGGCTCTTACGGCTTGTTCGTTAGTCTCGCCCTTTTTTACGTGCTCTCTTATGCGCATTACTAAAAATATGTCATAGTCGACGCCTACTCCCATTATATTTATTATAAGAAAGACCTGTGCGATAACTATAAACGGGAGAGCCAGTAGGAAGTAGAAAATAAGTACCGTTATCGCATTTGCGATCAAAAGTATAGAAAATAGCATCAGGACCAACCTTACGGGAGTTATTGCCGAAAATAATATCGTGAATAGTATTACGAAGATGACTATCCCCAGTATGATTATCAGAGGATAAACGTCGTTCTCTATAGCATTGTACGAACTCGCAACGAACACTACAGTCCCGCTTAAGTTGTATTTTACGCCGCTATTTTCTAAATATGAATTTAGATTATTGTAAGTATTCACTCCATCTGTCGTGAAAGCAAAACTTTTCAGATAGATATTATAATCCCCAGTCAATGCGCCTCCATTTGGTGTGACTGCATATACACCAGGCGCACTTTTTATCCCGTTTATTACGGCGGTAGTCGTCGACTGTGTCTGGCTAGAATTTAGAAAACTCAAAGAAACCGGATCTATTATGTCATAACCGAAATTATTTGTAACAACCGAAAACGAAGCGGTCGCGGGGGAGCTTGGAAGCAGGCCAAGGATGTTAAAATTCGGAGCCACCGTCACAAAAAGATAAAAGCACATGGCGGCTATCAGTACGAAAGCGATTATTATTTCTTTTGCGTATTTTTTGTCGAAGGCGGCGATTTTTTCGAAGGCCGCGCCAATGTTTAATCTTTTTGCTTTTGTGTTCATAAGTCTATCTCCACTTAAATGAAGGATAGCCGGTAAAAGGGTAATTCCCGTCAGCAGTACCACACTTATGCCTACGGCATTTAGTATGCCTGACCCCCCGATGAATGGCAGGTTAAAAAAAGACAAAACTACATAGGCGCTTATAACGGTCAAGCCGCTGACCAAAACCGCGCCACCCGCCCAACCGAAGGCCAGACTGGCCGACTTTTCCTGGTTTTTTTGGCTAAGTCGTTCTTGTCTGTATCGATATAATATATAGATTATATAGTCTGTGGAAAGACCGAGCATTAATATGGAAGTCAAGACTGGATCGAAGAAAGAAATGGTGGTTTTTAGGATAAAGTGGAAAATGACGTAAAAAAGCGAATAGGAGACGACTACGTTTATGATAAATATAAGAAGCGGGACAAACGCAGCGACGTACGACCTGAAGATCACACCCGTTATTATTATCGCGATCACCAGCCCAAGCAATATCGCTATAAGGCTGCCAGTCAGAGTGCTCGTTTGTATAGAGTTACCCAATGCTTGAGCGCCCGTAGCATAGACCTTCTCGCCAGACTTATCAGCCAAACCGCTTATAACAGAAGATGCATTCGAGTAGTTATAGGTGTTCATGGACACGAGAGTGAGATTTTTTCCAGGGTCTACGAGTTCTGAATTTACCGAAACCGGAGGCATTATCGGATAATTTGGAAAGTTATACTCTTTGTAAACCGAATTAGGAGTAGAATTTTTATATCCCATCACGACTCCCGTTACAAAAGTCTTAAGAGCAAGGCCCAAGATCGGTCGATTCCGCGCCGAAGAGTTCACAGACGAAAGGAAACCGTCGTATACTTCCAGAGAAATGTTGGAAAGGACTGCGTCATTTATAGACGAGTTTGGGTTGCTCATTAAATAAAGTTGCTCGTCCTCGATTGCGTGACCTTTTAGTTCATAATATGTTTGATTCAATAGGCTGTTTTCTATGCTGTATATAGAAGTTAGGTTTCCATCTGGGAAATCGAGACTTAACTGCGTAAGAAATGCCTTTGTAGAATTGGAATATATATCGTTATTCTGGACTACCAGCAAAACCTGCTGTAAAGTCGAATTGCCAGAGACTTGGGTCGAGTTGGAACCGCCAGTTATATTATACGAAACGACAGAGAAAAGTTTGGAAGCAAAAGGTATAGATATTAGGAAGATGACTAACCAAACGATTATTATCGCTTTCTTGTGTCTCTTTATGAACGAGTCGTATTTTTTAGTTTCTACCTGCATATTTTAGCTGATGTAAGGCGATGGGCCGACAGATACGCGGTCTTCTAACGATTATTATTATTCAAATCTTTTTTAGAGTAACTTGCCCGCTTTGCCCGGGTCGGTTTATCACTAAAGCTTTTCCCCCCGATGTCTCTATTACAGAACCCTTGGTTATTATGTTTCGTCTCGCGTATGACCTATTTGCGGCGTTCTCTACTACTTTAAGAAGTTCTACTTTCGCGAAAGTCTTTGATTTTGTGTCAAACAAATTGCCAGTTTTTATCTTCAGAAGCCGCATTTTTCTGTGTCCGCCGACGGTCCTTACTGAGTTTTTGGTCTCTTCACCTATTTGTATGGGTATCGTGACTTCTATCGACGCGCTCTTTCTCTTGTCCCTGCGCTTTGATTTGAACCCGCCTCCACGTTTTTTTAAACTAGGGGCAGTGCTTTTTGACATATTTCTATCTTATTAAGAAGTTAATATATAAACCTTTAATCTGAGGATTCTAGGATTTTTGCGCTAAGGTCGCGCCCCAAGAGTTTCTTGAATCTTTCGGCGTCTTTCACCGTCCCGATTCCAGATCCGTAGTGTGCGGGTATAGTCAGGTCTGCGCGTATCTGCCTTGCAGCTTCGGCGGCTTCTTCAGCGGTCATCACGTACGTCCCGCTTACCGGTAAAAACGCTACATCGACTCTAATGTCTTTCATTTCTTCTATGAAGTCAGTGTCTCCCCCGATGTAAAATCTTACCCCATCTACGATGAAGACATATCCCACGTTGCCTTTGCTTTTTGGATGAAAGACTTCTTTTTTCTCCCTGAATTTGTTGGTGTTGTAAGAAGGCACCGTTTTTATGGTTATTTCATCGACTATCTTTACTTCGTATGGAGAAACAAAGATTTTCTTGGCTTTTATAGAAGACAGTAGCTTTTCACAGTCTTTGGGAGCAAGTATGACCGTATTTTTTGACGTTAACTTATTCAGGCTGTCAATGTCGAGATGGTCATAATGATCGTGCGTTATTAATATCAAATCCGCGTCATTATATGATTTATTTAGTTTATACGGATCGGTATATACTTTCTTTTGTTTCCCCGAAATCCTAAAACAATTATGATGAAGCCAATCTATCTTTAGCCCGCGATATTCCATACTATACTAACTTAAAGCACTTATTTATTCTTATAGAACCATTTTATAATAAATATAACGCCATTTTATGATACTGGGAAACAAGGACATAACAGAATACGTAGACTCCGGAAGGCTTGTCATAAGCCCGCTTTCTGAGGATACGATAAGGGAAAACGGAGTAGATCTTAGGATAGGCGACGAGATGATGCGTTTCGTACATTCCGAAGAGGAAGTCGACGTAAACGACAAGGATGCTTTGGAACGGCTATACCGTAGAGAAAAGATAAATGGTCCCTTCATCATAAACCCCAACGAGCGCGTGCTCGTAAAAATGAAAGAGCATATAAAGATGCCTAATGACCTCGTCGGCTTTTCTAACATACGGTCCACTTTCGCCAGGTTAGGCGTCATCATCCCACCTACGATCGCCGATGCTGGTTTCGAGGGAGATCTGACGATACTTATCGTAGGCGGCAGCGTACCGATAAAGGTCACGCCAGGCACAAGGTTTCTCCACTTGATTTTTAGCAAGACAAAGAGCGAAGTCACAAAACCATACTCCGGTAAGTACCAAAAGAGCGGCGGAGTGACTGGAGCAAAGGTATAAATTTTAATAGTTCAACAGATAAAAGATATGAAGCGAAGTTCAAAGAACTGGAAAAAGTACCACAAAGACCGCTGGAAAACTAGGAAAAAGAAAATGCTAGAGCGCAAGAGAAAGAGAAGGCTGCTTCGTGAAAGAAGTGCTTGAGCATTTCGTTTACAGTTTCAGTTTAGT